>DAMU01000064.1:5988-8956 GCA_002499705.1 Euryarchaeota archaeon UBA91 | reverse complement strand
TCCTCTCTATCGTCCATGTATATTGTTGACCACGTATCGTGCCAGTTCTCCCAAGTGATGGCATTTGGATGAATGCTTTCTTCCACTTCCTCATCCAACATGTGCTGCACTTGCGAAGGGGAAAGACCCATTTCAGGAGCCGTATTCCAAAACCACGGTTTGATTGCTTCAAACCAATCGTGATGGCCGAGTGGACCGTTGGCAGAATGATGAACTTTGAAGACGGTAGCAGCATAGGTTTGCACTTCATCATTAGCATTACCTCCAAGCCATTCAATGTCGCACACTTCTTCCATTTGAGTGTTCGAATCAAGCGCAAAAACTCCACCTGGATGATTGAACCACCTGCAACCTCCTTCGCCCATTTCTCTGTGCTTGTGGTCAACAATCACCAAACCTCCGTCTCTGATTTTGAAGGCATATTGCGCCATCATATCGGCAAATGCAACCTCATCATTGGTGATGAATCTGTCAATCCAAGAGAACCAATCAACATACAGAACATCGACAGGAGGTGCGTTGCTAAGATACTCGTAAGCATCGCCTCCATGATGTATTTGCCAATGCGGTATGTCGATGAACACTTTTCTGAACACAGGATCTCCTGTTGAGGTGTCATGTAATCTCTGATAGTTGGCATGATTCGCTACGTTTGCATGATACGGCCATTCATCAGGACAGTATTGGCCGAAATCAACCAGTGCATGGATGAACGGATGCCCAGCATCCTCAAACAAACTCATGCTGGCATGGTAATGATTTGCAGCTGCAGGATGCACTACAACCAGAGGTCTGTTCTCATCCACATCAAGAGGTAATCCAATTCCCATGTCCTTGTCTTTACCGTACGTGACGCACATCCCGAATCCTTCGAGTGGCAATTTTCTCGCCATACTTTGACTCATTATACACACCTCGGATGGCCGAGAGGAACAACTCTGAAGATTCTCTTCGTTTGTCTCTCAAGTCTTGCATAATCTTTCGCTGCTATCACACCACCAGAACTGCTGTGTTTCGCAGTATCATAGATGGTATCTTTGTGCAGCGTTACGATATGAGCAGTGCAAAGTTTGCCCCTTTCATCAGGGTCACTCGGTGGATTTACAGAGTAAAAACAAAGGAAGAACAAATCATCATGTTCGACTAATTCATCGATGTAATGCTCGATTCTTCTCAAATCATGATTACAATATGCCAACTGCATTCCATACGGCTTCAGTGCATTTGACCAAGAATGGGGTGATTGCGAATTAGTGACTTTCTTGAAATCATCAGGGGTCACCTCTGCACCCGTTGTTCTAGCAATCATCGCTAAGGTCGTAGCAACACATGAAGGTCCAATCTGTCTGTCGTGTTTGATTTCTATGTCCGTAAAGAACGGCCCTTGAATCTCTCCTACAGCTGCTGCATCCCACAAAGGGGCGTTTGCATTCGGTTTCCAGTGCAACATTACAACCACTCCTTTGAGAAGGTTTCACCGAAAGATGGTTCAGACTCCTCAGAAATCAAAACTTCCTTCGAGTCATCAATTTCCCATTCTTTCATTTCCTTTATTTTCATTCCAGTGTATTCAATTTCTTGCTGTATGTAAGCAACAAATATCGCCATTATTTCGTTTATATTCATCTTATCATTTTTCTTCGTCATCATATCACCTCACTGGTATTCCCAGTCTTGATCCGGTCTTCCACCAGGCCATTCAGTTTCCATGTATTCATGGTGTTCTACAGCACTGATATCTTGTTCAAACATCATCTTCCAAATTTCTGTATCATCGATGCACATTTGGATGAGTGAAAACATAGCGAGCGGGAAAATATCGTCAATATCTTTGTCGATGCAGAATCTGTTATCATGCGTGTATCTTGTCGATTGACCGCCATATTCAGGCACGTGTTCAGGGCATTCCCAAAATGCCTCGAGGGAGTGTTCAATCTCATGCCTAGAGAAATACAACAGTGTGTTTCTTTTCCAAGGCGGACCGAGTATTCCTGATGCATTGTCAGCGGTTTTTTGATAATGCTCGACAAGACTTCTAGGAGACACCCAATATTCGTATTCCAAACACATGTCAAATGTGAATTGGTGACCATGCATTCCATCAACGATAATGGTGTAGCCATCAAGCGTCACTGCGTCACTGTCGTAAATGAATTGCATGAGGTTGAGCCAGTGCTCTCTTTCAGCAATAATTTCAGGTGTGTCTCTATCAGCATCAACGAAATGAAGGTCATCGTTCATTGAGGTCAACACGAGCTCCCAATCTGGCCACACCGTCCATGCAGTTCCATCAGCTCTGTGCTGGTGGTTGTATGCCGAAAATATCGTCATCAATTTCTCAATGGGTTCTAAATTCGCATTGTGGTCAATTGCCGCTATTTCAGGATGGATGTCACCGTCCCATCCGTGTTCATTGTTTTTGTTTTGGTTGTTTTTTTTCTTCATTTTTTCACTTCCTTTTTGAGTATTCCATCTCCATGGTTGGTGAGTAGGCAGGGGCACCGGGAGTCGAACCCGGGTCCGAAGACTCGCCATCTCCAATGCTATCCGTTACACCATGCCCCTGTGGATGCAAAACAGGCGGAGGTACCCGGATTCGAACCGGGGTCCAAGGATTCGAAATCCCTGATGCTATCCACTACACCATACCTCCAATCTGTTTTGCAGGCGACGGCGTTTACACACGTGCTTGAGACACGTGCAGCTACGCTGCCCAAACCCAGATCAGTCGCACTAACTGCGATGACGGAGGGTCCGCTTCAACGTGAATTGGTTGTTGAATTCTGGTCCCCTCATATTGCTCACCTGTTCCGGTTCAGCCATTACAATGCACCTTTCCTATAAAAAACTTTCGCTTTTTTACCGACTTCCGGAAGATGGGGTGTGTCATGCATGCGCGGAAACTAATCGTACCGTGCGTATGCGCGTGTCATACTTAGAAGAAAAAATTACATTTTAGAAAAAAGGC
>DAMU01000064.1:0-5574 GCA_002499705.1 Euryarchaeota archaeon UBA91 | reverse complement strand
AAAGCGAACATTCAAGAGGGAGTACTATGTTACATACAATCATGGAGAGTCCATCCCCTCAAAAAAATCAGCCGACCTCGATTGAGAGTCTTCGATTCGCATTCGTTCGAGTTCTCAAACGAAGACGAGTACACAACGACTTTTTGCGTGTCTCAAAAGAAACTGAAGAACGTTTGTCCGAAGACCGTCCATCAACCATGTTCTTTTACGGATTGTAATTTATCTGAATGAACAGACTTGGGCACCCAATAAGGCGTTCTTGAGAAGTGTTGATGGCTTGACCACAACTCGACGGTACATGGAGCCAATTGCGTGGGAGGCCATCTTCGCTGCAGGCGTCTTCTTTGTGCTTGGTGCAACTTCACCAGGGCCGAGTTTAATCGTCGTACTACGAAACACGCTCATCGGTGGTAGAAGGCAGGGCGTGGCATGTGCCGTGGGGCACGGCGTTGGTTTTGGGATCTATGCAGGAAGTGCAGTGTTTGGCTTGATTCTGTTATTGGAAAACGCACCCAGTGTCTTCCTTATTTTACAGATTATCGGCGCAGTGCTGCTGGTCTGGTATGGTATCATGATGTGGACTGCCGACATCAATGCATTACAGGACTTCGATTCAGAATCGGTTGGGAAAGACCGCCAAGGTTTTGCTGAAGGTTTTGCCATTGCTTTTTTCAATCCGAAAATTGCGTTATTCTTGGTAGCAGTATTAGCTCAAGTACTCAAACCAGGCATGGGTATTGAAACCAAGTTCGCAATCGGTTTACTTGGAATGATCATCGATATGGGCTGGTACATGATTGTCGCCGTCGTGCTCACTGGAACTCCTGCACTTGAAAAGTTGCGAGAAAAAGGCGATATCGTCTACAAAGTTACTGCGATTGCACTGTGGTTCTTTGCAGGTTCCGTAACATGGAACCTCATCTGATTACTTCTGACACCGAGGACACAGAAAAGTGGAACGATTGCTCTGAACAATTCGCTCTATTGTACCGTTGCATCCTTCTTTGAGACAGGGCCCATCTTCTCTGTCATAGACCTGGAAATGATGACCAAAATATCCGAGTGTTCCATCAACTGCGGCAAAATCATTGAGTGTTGAGCCGCCAACAGCAATGGCTGCTTTGAGCACCTCTTTGACTTGAACCACTAATTCTGTGAGCGCTTTGGTCGGCTTTCCATCTTTGCGGACCAATTTGTGTGTGGGTCGAGTCGGAGAGATACCTGACCGATACAGAGCCTCGCAAGCGTAGATATTACCAACGCCTACAACGAATCTTTGGTCAAGCAACGTGGTCTTGATTGGTGAACGTTTTCCTCTACAACGGTCAGCTGCATCTTGGGCATTCCACTGTTCTAATGGCTCTGGGCCAAGGTGTTCAAGAAGCGATTGTATTGGTTCCTCTGCTCTCTCAAACAAGTCAGCGATTCCAAATCGGCGAGGGTCGGTATAGACTGCTACTGAGCCGTCATCAAATTGGAACTCCATGTGGTCGTGGCGACCGTCAAATCCAGTGAGTTCACCGAACTTGGAAAGGTGAGGGCTCGAATCAACACCAAGATAACGAGGTGTTTCTGATGCAGTGATGAGCGTATATCTCCCCGACATCCCAAGATGCGATAAGAAAACGATACCATCACTGGTATCGATTAAGAGATACTTTGCACGCCGACGAACAGCAGTGATTTTTTGCCCCGTCAAGCGCTGAACCATATTTTCGGGAAAAGGGAAGCGGAGTCCTTCTCTGCGCAAGGTAAGTTTTGTGATTGTACGACCAACCCATGCTTGGTGTAAACCTGTACGAACGGTTTCAACTTCCGGTAATTCTGGCATCCAATCACTCCATCTTACGGACAGCAAAGAGTACGTGATTATCCTCAAAACCTGTCAGAGAAATTCGCTCTTCAACTTCAAATCCTGACGCATTGAGTTTTTCTTCTACGCTGTCAAAAAGCGCCTCTTCACCTTCGCCAGTCCAGCGCTCACTGGCTGCTTTAAGCGAGAGTAATCCTGTTCCATCACGATTGAGAAACCGACGACATGCAGCGATAAAAATGTCCACTTGTCCAGCCTGTGCAACGTCTTGGAATAACCAATCGACCTTACGGGGAAGTAAAACACCCCAAGCAGCATGCTTTCGAGCATCTCCGAGTATGGGAACAAGACCTGGTCGGCTTTTGGCCATGTGAGTGAGTTCTCGCAAACATCGTGGAGCAAGGTCAACTGCGATTAAGCGTCCAGACAATTCATTCTCTTGTCCGCACAAGTGATCATGCAGATGACTGATGGAAGTTCCGTGGCCTGCTCCAAGATAGAGAACGGTTGTTCCTTCAACGGGTAAGAGCCAGGAAGGGTCTCGACGAGTACGCATAATCGCTGCACCCAGTTTGGAGCGAGAAGGGTCCCAACGACGGAATTCAGTTCCTGAAAACCTTCGAAGTGATTCACCATAGACCGCCGTTTTCGGAACCGCATTTTGACTCCACAGTGCACGACCATCTTTCATCACCGCCCATGATAACATGGCGGAGCGACGATTGTTGTTTCTCCCCATAATCTCACTTCAGTTTCTGCGAGAGGGTGGCGACGGATGGGCTTGACGAATGTCTTCGACTTTTTGTTCAAGTTCGCGCATTTCTTCTTCTCCCCACGGTTCACCCTCAAAGGCATCGAGTTTCGCAGCAATACTGGCTTTTGCAGCGACTGTTCGAGAGATTTTACCACGAACCCAACGAGGTGAGCGAGAAATCCAAGGGTGCATGAAAATGTGACCGTGTTTTGGAGGTGGAGCACCCGTTTTTAGGTGATTGAAAAACGCTTTTTCAGCACCAAGAACTTGAACAGTTCCAGCAGGCAAGCGTGCTAATCGCATTCTACCGTGTGCCTCTACGCAGAGTCGAGCAGCAAGAAGTGGGCCTAAGAGAGCAGAAAGCGAGGGCAGATGTTGTTGAGATAAGTGACGGATGCCGTTTTCTAAACGGTCAAGTTGGCCACGAAATACTGCTACACTTTGTCCCCACTCTTTGAGCGCTTTCCATTCAGGCTTATCCGGTCCAACTGGCGGAAGTGAGACGCCGAGGGTCTTGGAGAGGTGTTCTAATGATTCGGCTTCACCAACGGTTTTCCCTAGACTTGAACGGTCTTGACCAAATCGTGCCTCAGGTAAGAACAAGCCAACCCATTCAACCAAACGTGCTTCCATGGTAATGAAGGTGCTTCGCATTTCATCGCTGGCTCTCATCAAATGTTCGAGGCGTCGGTCGGGGTCGCCAGCTGCTTGTGCAACACCTCGTGTCGCCATGGCAATCGCTGCTTCATCGGCAGCCTGTTGTGCTTCATCATCAGGCAGTGGCCAATCAGCATCAGGTAAATCGGGCTCACCATGAACGCGTGGTTTCGCTTCAGGAAAGCGTTCAAGCAGAATCATGGCCTCAGGAGTGAGTCCGCCTTCTGCGATGCATTCGAGTCGAGAAACAATGGTTCGCTGATCGTGAAAACCGTCCCATTGCTCATCATCGAGTATCGAACCATGGGCATCAGCTACAGCTGCAGAACGCCAGTCATACCAAAGCCACATACCTCTCCGATTGGGCATCCCGTCTTCACCCTTCCCTTCAAACAACTTTTGCATCCGATATTCAATCTCAACGAAAAGTAATCGATAGGGGAACTTATTTTTCCGACAAGGCTAAGTATCCAATGTATAACGAAATGGCATGTTTTGCCCCGAATGTGGAACACTCTCATTCCCAGACCCGAGTGGTAACATCGCATGCACCAATTACAAATGCGGATATAATGGACCTGCGAACGTTGTCATCAAAGGCACAGACGGTAAGGATGTTGACCTCTCCAAAGCGAAATCAAGCACTGAATCAAAAACTCGCGTCTATGATGTGATCAAGGATTCTGACAAGCGCCACGGAGTTCTTACCACTGGAACATACATGTGCCCGAAATGTGATTGCATCGAAGTCTTCTCCTATCTTGAACAAACTCGTTCATCTGATGAACCAGAGACTCGAATGTTAACATGCAAAGAGTGTTCACATGGATGGCGAGAATACTGAAAAGAGTTTTCAGAACTCTTGTCGTGCTCAATAATCGTTTTCGACTCGAGGAGCGAGGAAGTATTGAACTTCTGCAGCACCATCATGGAAACTGAACGACATCGAGAGTGGGTAATTCTCTCCAAAGCCAATGTTGACTGATTCCAGGCCGCCAAAAGTCTTTGACAATGGAACAAGGTATGTGAGAGAGTATTGGCTTCGAGCGGGTCCTTCGCATTCAATATGCTGTAATTCTTCTTTGTCAAAAGCAACAGTAACGGAGTCAGTTGAGCCCAAAACATGGACTGTGAAGGTATTCGCATCAATGCTGAAATTCACGAGGTCACCAACTTGGCGAGCTGCACGAAGTGCCTGAGTAAAATCAGCACCAGAAATTGTCACTTTACAAGGCAATTTCAGTTCAGGAAGAGTTGGAGGTGTCAAAGTCGAATTGTCGAGAGGGCGGATGTTACGGTCAATCTTACCGAGATTCACAGTCAAAACGCCTGTTTCATCACCATAGGCCATTTCAATCATGTCCGTTGGACCACCAAGGCTTACTAATTCCTTGATTTTACGGAGTTCTAAGCCGAGTTTCGTATCGTCGAGTTCCCAGGTTTCGAAAGCCGCTGCGTCGATGTTCATTTGAATCATAGCAACGTGTGACGGGTCAACGACACGGACTTCTAATCCATTCTCGCTAAAATCAAACCTCGCATCTTCAACAACTACACCTAACGTTTCGATAATCTTGCTCATCAAGTCCTGTCGGGCCGTGACGTTCAACATGAGATACACCCCTCTCCAATTATGCTTCACTTTCGACGGCTTATGAACTTAACATCTCACAACGCTAAAATGGGGGGCGTCGGGCGCGGTATTTTTAGAAAAACCCGTTTTCCGCGCATGACACAAGGAGACATGACTAATTGCTCCCAGTTGAAGCCTAACTTATGCAATTAACACGTACACTGAATGTAATTACAATGGCCTGCCTATTATTTCTTACTGGATGCTTTGGAATAACCGGAGACACAATCACTCCTGAAGCAGATGGGCAAAGCACAACAACAGGAAATAACTCAACAAACCATGCTCCCTTTATTGACACTTCATCACTGTTGAATTCGTTAATGTACATGGAAGATGAAATTACACAGACAAATATTTCATTCGACCCATTCACTGGTGATGAAATTCTAAATGGGTTTAACGTATCCTTACATCATGCAGCAATTGACATTGATGGAGATGCAATGACAATGGGATGGGATATCGACCTTGATGGAGACATTGATGCCACAACCAGTGCTTCATCGGGATTCACTGAACTCTCTATTGACCTTTCACATTGGACCAACGTTTCTGATTTGATTGAATATGGCTATTATCAAACGGTGATTGCATTCATTGCAATCGATGAACATGGGGCTGGAAATGCTGAATTTGTCGAAATTTGGGGATATTATGAGGCTGAAGCAGAAAATGGAAGCGTATTTGACAACCTTGCACTTTACGTCATGGACG
>DAMU01000071.1 GCA_002499705.1 Euryarchaeota archaeon UBA91 | reverse complement strand
GTGGGTTCGTATCCCACCCCCTGCATTTCTTTCTCCATTTGTTGCATCGTAAATGGGGTATAGCGCCTTAGAATCAAAATCAATTTAAGCCGTATGCACCGCATTTTGATAATGACGAAATGGGAATACTTCGTGGTCGATAACTTAGCCGAAGAGGCTGCAAAAAAATGAGGAGAAGAGGGCTGGGAATTGGTTTCAGTTCGCCGTCACCATCGTGGCAACAGCCCGGACTCCGACCGCACTCAAGGTTGGTTCAAGCGTGCCTATGATTGGAATGAATGAATCTTGAGATTCTCTTCTTTGAATCCCCCTCGTAGAGGGGGTTTTCTTGAACATTCAATGCAAAACCGTTTAACACTCGGCAGAACAGGCCACTTTGGTGAACAGGGTGTCCTCTACGCATGCAACTTCCGTCAACCGCATTTTACCGGTCCTTTTGGTGGTCATACTTTTCGGCTCTGTACTACCTCTTTCAGCGCCCTCTATTCCAGCTTATGACGTCGAGCAAGAACTTGCTGAACAGTCTGCAGTGATGCCTTCTGGTAGCGATTGTTCAAGTTGCCAATCCTATGATTTGTATTTGGATGAGTCCACTTCAGAAACCGGTGGCGATGGTTCAATCACCACTGAGGAACCTTCGGGCTCGCATCAAGAACTCAGTGCACTTGGCGGTATCCAATTCAGGAGTAACGAGATGATCTCTGACCTCGCTGTTTACGGCCGTGATAATACGGACAAAGTAACGCTGACAGTTTTCATGCAGTTTAAGGGAACAGAGGGCTCGACTGCAGACGTCACCTATTCCTTAGACTCTGGTGGCTCGGAAATTGACTCCGTCTCTGAGACCCGTGAAGACCCCTGCACCAGTAACGCCCTTGGCACGAGCAGTTGTCCTTGGGTAACCACTACAATTGATTTTGAAATTCCATCGAGCGGATTTATGGTTGAAAGCGGTGAACAACTCGAACTGAACATCGATGCACAGGCTACTTGTGAAAGCAATACAGGTGGTTTTGGCGGTGGCAGTTGTGAAGTGAATGTCGCATTTGGTGATGTTGAAGATACTTCAGGAACTTCGAAACTCGAACTCAAGGCTAACGCACTCGCTGATTCTTCGGTGAGAGTCCACCGCCCAGGTGCGAGTTTCCTTGACCAAGAGATAACTGAATGGTCGCCGAATCATCGCCCTGACTTCAGAACAATGCAGTTTACAGTTGATGTCCGAGATGCTTTTGGTCGCGATGACATCCAAGGTGTCGATTTGATAATGAGCACTCCGAACGGTGCAAATTCAGTCTTCGATAAATCCTTTGAAGACAACGACCTCAAATTGGATAATCAGGGTTTGATTGGAAACTACACATGGACATATGACTCTGGAATATCCGCTGGAGAATATCCTCTACGTCTTGAAATCCGTGACGTTCAAGGCCACACGCTTGTCTTCGAGCATTCTGGAATTACCTTCATTGAGCACGACCTCTATCTTTCCCTACCGTCTTCACAACCCGATACTGTGCTCATTGCACCCGGTCAAAGGTCCAGTCTTGAGTTCCTTGTTGAACATACTGGCTCAACTTCTTCATCAATCGAGGTTCACTTTGACTTAGTCGGCTCCCCATTCCCATCATCCTGGTCAGATCCAATTTGGGATCCGCCAAGCGGAATACACGTCCTCAACGGTGGTGGAACATTTGTTCGCCCAATCCTTGCTTTCGAAGTTGTTGATGGAGATTTGACAAATGCTCCAAGCAGTATTGAAATTGAAGCGAGAGCCTTCGCTCAAATCGATGGAGTTGAGCGAGAGGTTGCACTTTCAACCATTGTCTTTTCACTCGAGGAATCGGAAGTCTTGTCGCCTCCACGTATTGCCGTGTTCGAAGACTTCGAGCATCAAATCCAGATTGCGGACTCAACTCGACCTGACGCATATGACGAGACATTGTCTCATTATGTTGATGCGGGTGAGACGAAGGGTGAATTTTTCATCGATGTATTCAACGCAGGATTCGTTACGGATTCCTTCAGAATCCGAGTCACTGATGTTCCGATTAGTTGGCAGTTCAAGTTCTTCGATAACGATACTGGCATGGAATTGACTGAGGAATCAATTTATTCGATTACGCCTGACATCGGTTCCAACCAGATTCTTACAGTCCGAATGGAGATTTATCCTCCAAGTGAACGTGATGAACAAGATATCGGTTTAGTACAATTCACTGTCGCAAGCACAAGTGATACAGAACTAAGCACGGATGTGGCTTTCACTGTTCATCGAACGTTCGGCATATTAGTCGAAGTTATTGCAGATTCAGATGGAGGCACTCTTGGAACAGTGGGCCCGGTTTCGCCCGGTTCAAGTATGTATTACAACATGAGAATTACCGACTCAAGCGAAACGCTTGGACAGACCACATGGCGAATACAAAATCCTGCAGACCTTGACCGTAATTTAGAGGGGCCAGATGGTAATCCTGACTACGGTACATGGGATTACAGTCTTTCAAACGGTTCGGAAACAAATATTGTTGTCGTCTATCTTGAGCCTGATGAATATGTTGACGTCAAACTCGACATCACACTTCGCTCAAAAGTTGAAGCTGGATTTCACACCGTCTATGTGCGTGTTATCGAAGAGGGCGTTGATTCAGAAGAAGCACGTTACTTTGATTTGCCAATCACCGTAGAAGTACGCGATGATGTGCAACCTGGCCAACTTGAAATCACGGATTCAAGCAGTGAAATCATTCAATTTGAATCCAGTAAAGAAAGAAACATCAATTTCAAGATTGATAATCAAAACAACATACCCCTTGACGTTGTCATCACTCTTGACGAGCCCAATGGCTGGGAAGGTTTGATCAAAGCCTCTTCAGGACAAAATGGTGGAAGTTTCTTGTTGCTAACACTCCCTGCTTATTCCAGCAAAGATTTCTCTGTGAGCGTAACACCTCCAGCGAATCTTAAGGATGGCGATGAAGCTACTTTCACTCTTACAGTAACGCCAATGGATGAAGAGGTACCTTATGACAGCGAATATACGCAAGTCATGTCGTTTACCTACCAAACCAAATGTTCTGGGGCCTCATGTCTTGTGAACGAAATTTTGAGTCCTGAACCTCAAACAATTGCTCTTGGACTTGGCTTGGCATTTGTTCTCATCTTTGCTGTTTATCGTCGAGGTCAAAACGCTGGAATCATGAATGAATCTCAGCAAAATTGGATTGAAGAAGAGGCAGTTGAAGAACTCCAACTTGAAGAAATGCTCGAAGAAGTTGAGGTCGAAGAAGACGATGATCTGGAACTTTTAGACGAACTTGAAGAACTTTGAGATTTTCTCACTACACTTCGGTAAAAAGTGGTAGACTGCGGACTGCTTTCTCAGTGAACGCGATACATCTTTCACCTCTTGAAATGAAGTATTGTATGAACATCGCACCATTTCCCTTATGAGGCATCAAATCAGCCCAGCATTAGTGAATCCTATGCGCACGTCAGTTTCTCCCACCGAGCCGCGCTTCCAATTGCAGATTCTTCAACATCGTAATGCCTTCAAATCTCTCTCGTTGGCAGCTTTGATGGTGTTCTCTACTTTTGCTGTAATTCCATATATTTCGATGGATGCTCTTGCTGCTTCAGACCAAGATGGCGACGGTTTGACGTATGGTCTCGAATACCTCATGAACACCGCTCCAAACGATCCAGATTCTGATAACGACGGATTGCCAGATGGTTGGGAATGGAAATACGGTCTTGACCCACTTTCAAGTAACGGTGGCGATGGAGCAGTTGGCGACCCCGATGGAGACGGAATGTCGAATTTGCAAGAATATTCATACTTACAACCTCAAAGTTGGGACAGTTCTTCAACACCAGGAGTCCTCGACAACGGCGTATGGTGGAACGGTACAGTTCCAGTCAATGACTGGGATGAAGAAAATGCCATGCAATACAACAGGCCAGGCTGTGGTGACAGTGGTTCTGATGGTGTAGGTAACGTTATTCTCTGTGATGAAGACCCTGTAGGTAATATCTGTACCAATGGATTTGATGATGATAAAGATGGTTTTGTAGACTCCGCTGATCCTGATAATGATGGCGATGCCGATTGTTCATCAAATGATGACGATGGAGATGGAATTGCAGATGAAGACGTTGCTGGATGGGATACCGATGGTGACGGAATGGATGACGGATGGGAGGCTGCTAACGGCTTGAATGCTACTTCAGCATCCAACGCCGATGGACCAAACGGTGACCCAGACGGAGATGGGCTCAACAATCTCATGGAGTATGTTAACCCGACATGGACAACCATGTGCGGCTCATCACCTTGTTTCCGTAACGGACCTGATGGGGTTTTGACGGAAACGACCTCACCTTGTGACCCAGTTTCAGGAATTGGTCCAGGTGGCTGTGCTACCTTTACCGCTGAAGTCGATGGAATTACCAGTACGAACCCTCAACGTGCAGATACTGATGGAGATGGACTCAACGATTCTTACGAAGCTTTGACACTTCTTACAGATCCGACGTCCTCCGATACCGATAGTGATGGTATCCCCGATGGCGTTGAGGTCAACGGTGCATACGGTACTCCTCCACAACCGAGCAACCCTCGTGACAACAACACCGATGGAGATGCATTTGATGACGGTGAAGAAGATACGAACTTCAACGGGGTAATCGATGCGGGTGAAACAGACCCAACTCGTATGGAGGACTCAGGAGATGAGGATAACGACGGTATTCAAAACTGGGAAGAGAATCTTTCATGCACATCGTGGGATATCGCAGATACAGACTTTGGAGGAATCAATGACGGTGATGAGCGAAATGTTTCTCACGGAACTGACCCCTGCGACTCTCTTGTCAACTTTGAAACAACAATCGTTTCATGGAACGCTGGAACAAGCCGCCTTGATGTGGCCAATGGCTCAGGTTTCAACCCAAGTGGTGGCGTCGGCTGGTACAACACATCAGGGACATGGTTACCTTTCGCTTATGCCGGTACGGTGAATAATGTCATTCAAGGCGTCTCGACTGCTCCGAACTCTGGTGTGACTCAAGTAGCAAACCGAAACGGTTCATTTTGCCATACTGATGCAACTGCTCTAGGAACTATTGGGACAACTCAACAGCATTGTGATGACGATTATTACGACAGTGATGGCGACGGTCTTGCTGATTGGCAAGAATTACTCGGAACCTTTGGATGGTTTTCCAACCCAACCCTTGTCGATACTGATGCCGATGGTGTCAGCGATTTCGATGAAGTCTTTGACAACACTGACCCTAACCAAGCTTGTACGAATCTTCTTGACGATGATTTAGATGGGTTGAACAATTATTTTGAAACATCTACTGGTTGCGACCTCTCTTGGATTGGTATCCTCAACGGTTCTACTGACGTATGGGTCACCGATGATGCCACTGCCGATACCGATGCTGGAGGCGTGGATGATCGAAATGAATATTTTGACGGAACAAATCCAGAAAACGACCCGACGGATGATCTTCTTCCTGCAGACTTTGACGGCGATGGCATCCCTGATGCTGTCGAGAACCAAACTGGGACTGACTGGACCAATCCAGACACCGATGGCGGTGGAATGATTGACGGGTTAGAATGCTCTCAACAATTTTGGATTGTTGGATGTGTAGGTTCTCCGTTTGACCCCTTTGACCCGACTGACGATTTAGTAACATCTGAGATTGTATTTTGGGCAAACAATACCACTGGTGTTGTGGATGTTGATTCAATCCATAGATGGCGCCAATATACGAACGACTTCTACACGGGTACCACATATGCTCATCTGTCAGAAGTACACCCATCCGAAACGATGATTTTACCTTCTTCCAATCTTACTCATCTTGCAGACCTTGCCTTTTCAAACGGGACAATTGATTGGCAGATGACCTACAGAAATCCATCAAATGCTGGAAACCTTATCGTTCCTCATTCACTCTCTAACCTCTCCTTTTATTCAGATGTAAGTGGCGAGCTTGTGCGTTCAAACGATACCCACAACATCGGAGTTATCACCGGACCGATTCAAGAGATCTTTGTTCAACAACCAGAATATTACTTTGATTGGTCGAGCCTTGCTGCAAGTTCAGTTGCTGGAACCAATTCGAGTTACCAATTGATTTTACCACCGTCATTTACTGACCAAAATCATCCAGACTCCTACCTGCTCAATGTCACGAATGCTGTCATCAACGAAGCAGGAGCAACCAATGCTTACGCAAGCGCATCTGCTTTGCAAACGTTCCTTGTTGAAGGAAATGCGACCACTGAATTCAAACGGAATTACAACGGTTCGGGTATTCCTACTTCTGAAGATCTAAGCGTTACTTTAGTTCAAGCTGCCAAAGAAGGTACATGTTCTGAATTTAACACTGCTTTTGTCACCATGGCGAGGCTTGCAGGCATTCCAGCACGTAAAGTCACTGGCTTTGCTGGTGGAATATGGAATGGCGATGGATATTCAGTGTATCCAACCCATCTTACGACTTGGGGAGAAGTTCGTCTCCAACAAAATACAGCCAACGGTGGAACAGACTTTGGATGGGTTGCATTTGATGCATGTCCTGAACCAGAAGAAGTGGAAATAGTCGCCCAAACAATCTCGACAATGACCTATGACCGTGATTCAAGTGCCTCATTGAACGTAACAGGGCAACTCATCTACACTGAGAATGCTACTGCAATTAACGAACTTCCTGTCGTGGGATACCTCGTTCCAATGGCTCTTGAAAATGAAATACCAGGTCAAGGTTCAGTTCCAAACTTTGAGATTGGCTCGACCATTACACTTGCAGATGGAACCTTTAGTTTCAACGGAACTCCTCCAGAATTAGACGGTCCAGGAATGTATCGCGTGGTTGTCAAACTCACAGAATCGGGTTATGTTTCTGAGTCAGGCGTCATCTATGATGGCTACATCAACGTCACAGAAGATTCTGTCATCAACCACACTTCTCCGAATGCGATTAACGCACCAATCGCCGGTGCGGGCGCCCTTACGGTGATTGAAGGTCTTCTTTCACTGGAAAATGCTCCAACCAACAAGATTGAGAATATAGGATTGAATGATCCAACTCCACCTACTGTTTGGTTGACGTACACTTCTTCGGTCAATGGATTGACAAATCTCAGTTCTTTCCTCAACATCGATGGTTCGTGGAGTTTTGATTTGGAACTTGACCCGCTTGAAACCAAAACCAACATTTCTGCTACTCTCGGATTTTCTGGATGGCAAGATACCCAAGCAACAGGTATTACTCCATCTCAATTCCATTTGCGTCCTTCTACAACTTCGATTGTAATCGATGTTCGAGATGCACCGAATGTAACAGCAACCCTCGAAGGACCGTTAGCAAACAGCAGCGTGCTCCTCATTAACGACAACATATGGTTGAACGGCTCTGCTCTTACCACCGGAGCATCACCTGTTGCAATGCTTGGAAATCTTTCGCTTTCTATCCGTGAAAATGGGACCTCACAAGAATGGGTACAAGTGTTCAATGTCTCAGTGAATGGCTCGTTCAGCATTCAGCACTTCTTGGCAACTGCAGATGCTCAAGTTATGGCGGGTATTCTTGAACTTCAAATTCGTTTCTTCCCTGACGCTATTGAGGCGACTGACGATGCCAATGTTTCCGCAGGTGGGCCTTACCTCTTGAGAGGATTCCTCGAATTCCAAGTTCTTTCTTCTGCTCAACTCCGAGGTACTGAAGCCACTGTTTTGGTAACTGCTCTTGACCATCGAGGAATCTCAACAGACCTGCTTCTCTCCGGCAATTTCGATTACAGTTTCAACGGTAACTGGGTCAACACGACCGTTGACCCTCTGACAGAAACGATGACCATCAATTGGTTGGTTGATTCGACGCTCTTTGCTTCTGATTATGCGTTTGATATTTCATTTAACGGCTCTGACCTGTATCAACCTTCATCGGGTAGTGCATTGATGCGTGTAGCCGCAGAAGTAGCATGGAACTTGAGTTTGAGCCAAGATTGGACTCACCTTGGAAATACCAGTTACCTCTTTGGAGATATTTTTGATGCACAATACACGAACATCAGCGTTCTTGGTGATAACATTACAATGCTTTCGATTCTGATGATGACTTCAGAAGGAATGCCGATTGACTTGGCCCAGGGATTCTTGAACAACACAACTGGTAGTTTCCTTCTCAACTTTACCGTTCCAACAACAAGTCCTTCTGACTCGTACGAGTTTATTCTCAACATGGACTTTGATACATTGGCGCCACCAGGCGGAGCTTATTTCCGATTTGTGGACAATACACTCCCTCCTGCCACCCCTGTCCTTCCTTCGACCTTGGTTGGTATTGAATCTGAATTTGTCGTAACGCCAGAGAGAGATTCACTGATTGTCGAAGTGAATCAGGCACTCGACTTTAACGCGAAGATTTCCGATGTTGCAGATATGTCAAACGTAACTGGAGCAACCGTCGAATACATTTTCGATTATGGCGGGGCTAATACTTCAATGGGTACTGATGTATCAGATGCTCAAGGAAACTCGACCCTTCAATGGACTGCTACAGGAATTGCACCAGGATATTACGATGTTTTGGTCGTTGTCTATGATGATTTAACCGATGGATTGGGACAAGGGAACTCACGACGAACTGGAAACGCCTCAATTGTCAACCTCACCGTTCAAGTACCGAGCGACATTCGAATCGATTCGATTCCAACCGTGACGACTGCAGGACTGAATTTCAATGTCCTTGGCCAAGTTCTTGACGCTGATGATCCGACACGTCCGCTTTCTACTCCTGTGGAAATGTCCGCATTTTGGCTGAACAATCCGAATGAAACTTTGGTATCTGCATACCGTACTTCGGCCAATGGAACGTTCAATATCAGTGTCCCAACCGACACATCCGGTAACGGCACTGAGCGAGGAAACAAGATACTGGTCTTGAGTGTCAATGAAGGTTCTTCTCCGTTCTACCTCACCGCATCTTCTCAAAACGGTATACTTGTTATGGGTGTCAGTCAGTTTGAAAATCTCCAACCTCTCAACCCAATCACTGTAAATCGTGGTGATACGGTGAATATTACGGGTAGGTTACTCGAATCGTCCAATCTTTTCGCACCACTCTCAGCATTTGATGTTGATATCCAGTTCCATGAAACATGGCTTACTGGAACGCAAACCGATGCAGAAGGATTTGCCAATTTCAGTCATCAGATTCCGATGTCTCACCCTCTTGGCCTCATTGTCGTCAGTTTGGTCTTCAATGGTTCAGCGGACTTGTTGAATACCCAAGTCAATCTTTCAACGATTACTGTTCGCTCGACAACCGTCTTGGTTATTGACCCGATTGCAGATAATCCGGTTGCAGGAACTTCATTCAACATTACTGGAAGCGTGAGCAGCGACAATGGTAGCGGTCTTGAACAACGCGATGGAAGTGTTTTGCCCGCAAATATCTTGTTCAGTATTAACGATCAGCCAGTTGGATTTACCGTGACTGGCGGCTCCGTTATTGCAGGTGGATTCTGGTCAGCAACTCTCCTCCTCAGTGAAGCATTTGAAGCTGGGAATAACACCGTTGAAGCATCCTATGTTCCAAATGTCAACTACTATGTTGGCTCGTCGAGTAATACTTCGTTTGACAGTCGTGGTTTCACGACATTGATGTTTGTTCAACCGACCGTTGATGGCTTAGGTTCTCCTTCCCTCAACGACCGTACTGAACGCGGTGAAGACCTCCAAATTCAAGTTCTACTGCGTGACAATACATTGGCACCTGTTGGCTCGCAACAGGTGGTTGTATCGCTTCTTGGAACAGATGTGAGTGTTCTTATGACGACCTTTGAAAACGGCACTGCAGCAGGTATTTTACCTGTTCCAAGCAACCAAAGTGTAGGATTTAACGACCTTGAAGTAACCTTTGCTGGGACACCAGGAACGACCGGTTTAATCGGTTCGAACGCCTCAACGCAATTTGTTGTGCTTGCCCAGACAAACATCGTGATTACCACTTCACCGTCAACGCTTGTAGCCGGAGACTCGTTCACCGTTCAAGGAACATTATTGGATGACCTCAACCAAACGCTTTCGATTAACGGTATATCTTCGATTGCCATTGTGCATCTTCTGGTTGACGGTGTGCCGGTTTCGAGCGTGGAGACCAACGCTACTACTGGTGATTATTCCATTGGGTGGACTTTGCCAGAAGATACTGCTGCCGGTGCTCATTTGATTGAAGTTCGATTCCTTGGTGGACGAGATTGGGTTGACCCAATCGGCGTAGGCGACCCTGCAAATCCAGATTTCTATCTCCCAAGCAGTGCCCAAGTGGACTTTAACGTCAGTGTGCCAACAAAGATTGTTCTCTTGACTCCTACTGGAACAGTTGACCGTGAAGCATCGATGACCATTGAAGGGCGTCTGCTTGACTTGGTAGATTCGCCACTCGAAGGCCTCACTGTGGAAGTATGGCTTGGTGGACAGTGGATGACCAACGTCACCACGGATGATTCTGGACTGTTTGTTGCAGTCTATCCGGTTCCTGCAGATGCACCTCTTGGCCCAATTTCCCTTGAAACTCGATTTACAGGCACGACATTCTATCTGCCGAGTAATGCAACTGGAATGTGGGACGTATACAGCCAAATTTTGGTTCAAGTCGAGATGGAAAGCCCAGTAGCAGTTGGACAGAACACGACCATTACAGGCACAGTTGTTGATAATCAATTACTGGGTATTTCTGGCCATACCGTGGATTTGGAAGTTGAAGGGCTGATTATTGCAACCCTCGTTACGAATTCTGAAGGAGCGTTTACCTTTACATGGAATGTTCCTGATACCTTCGGCTTTGGTAACCACACTCTGTTTGCAAACGTCGATGCACAAGGATACTACCGCTCTAACACAGGCAATACGACCTTCTTCCTCGCACACCGTTCTGATGTTACACTGATCTTTGATGATGGAAAAGACGCTACTCGTGGTAACCTATGGACGCTTTCAGGTCGCTTGTTTGACATCGATACAGTCAACAACGACGGTTTGAGTGGAATGGACCTGAGTTTGCGATTGGATGATGTTGAAATCCAGACGCTTGTTACTGAAGAAGACGGCAGTTGGTCGGCAATTGTTCCCGCAACGATGGACCTCACTCGCGGTAATCATCAGTTTACTATCTTCTTTGCTGGTACCGATGCACACATTGGTTCTCAATCATCTGGAACTGCTACAGTGTGGGCAAACGTGCTTATCACTATTGACGGAACTTCTTCCAACATCGTAGTTCGTTCAGATGCTACCTTCTCTCCAATCGTCTTGACAGGTTCAGTTTCTGAAATTGGTGGACTTGGAGAAGTGTTCGATAACGTCACGCTATACCTTGGAAACGGTTCGAAGTGTTTGGCGCAAAAAGACGGTGCTCGTTGTATCGATGATGTACTCATTGATTGGTCCAATGGTAATTATTCACTGACTGCAACAGCTCCTTCGTTCCTCAGTGCTGGATCGCAATACCTGCATCTTGAAACACCGCGTAATGATGAGTATTACATCAATACTGCCAGTGTAGCCCACCCAATTTTTGTTAAGATTAATGCTGACATTACAGTAACTCTGGATAACATCATTGAAAATGAGCAAGAAGATGTCGGTGGCTCGGTTCTCATCATCGCTAAGGACACAATGCAGGGCGTCGACGGAATTACTGTCACCGTTTACTTGTATTCTGAAAATGGGACCCAATTGTCAAGTCCTCGTCAACCGCTTACCAACGCAGATGGTTTAGCAGAATTTGATTTCCCATCTGATCCGCCATTTGGCGACTCTTCTCAAGAATGGGGACGACTTTCATTGGAGATTGTGATTAATGACCCACGTCTCTCGCAGCAAACACTCGACGAATTTGCACTGAACTCTGAAGCATCCACAGCGCTTTCATATGAGTTCCAGGAAGAAGCGACTCAAGTTCCGGCTTGGGCCTATGTTCTCACTCTTCTTGTCATCGCTTTAGCGGGGGCAGGTGTCGTTCTTTACCGACGCCGTAAAACCAATGAATTGATGGAAGAGGCTGCTGAAATCTTTGCCTATACAGCGGAGTTACTTGCCGCTGGCGATTCCATTCGTGAAGCAATTTTCACCTGTTACCAGAACCTTTGTGCGACCTTCCAAGAGCACGGATTCTTACGACGTGATTTCGAAACTGTTCGTGAGTTTGAGATGGCTATTCGTCAAGCAATGCCACAAATCTCTGAGGAGGCACTTCAGGCGATTGACAACATGTTTGAACAAGCACGTTACAGTCGAGATGAAATGGGTGAGCAGCACAAAGAAGCGGCACACCTTGCATTGGAGCGAATGGGCCAAGAGATTTCATCTCTTGCTAAGATACCTGCACGGTGAAATTTCACCAGCGAAGGTGTAGTCGGCCATTGATGAAGTGCGCTTGGATTTCACCTGCTTCAGCAGGAAGTGGAAGAATTCGCGTCAAGTCATCATGTCCAGACTCTTTCACCACGAGGCGTAATTGTCGTTGCACCTCATCGTTCAGGGTTGAAATTTCTATATCGGAATTATCTGCGCCATGAAGTGGAATTGTAAGGCCGTCTGGATTCACGGTGCCGTGCAATTGATCAACCATCCACGCTAAACTGCGTTCAGGTTCAATTTCAGCTAAGTGAGATTCAGGAATCATTCCTGATGCTACAAGTACTCGCTGATGATTCATTTGAACTTCGGACATGTGGTCTGCATGAGCGTGGAACTCTGCATGGAGTTGTTGTGGCTCTGCATCAAGCCCCAATGTCTTTGCCTGCGTCGTTTCTTCAACGAAATTCTCCGAAAGGGTCGTGTGCAGTTGAACGGGTTCCCATGTCGACATGGTATATCGGTTGGGTGCGGCCTCCATGAACCTTCGTCCTCCGTAGTTTCTCTTTGTTCACACTTCTTCAAGTGTGTGAACTTTAGAAAAGAATCGACGAGCAAAACTCGACGTTGTCTGGGGGTCATTTGTTGAATTCATACGTAAATCACTGGGGTAACAACTGATGTATGTTCGGTCTGTATGCCGTTGGTCGAGAAGCAGAATGAGTGCTCTGTCACCTACTGAACGTATTGGGCGGCCCATTGCTTGAAGAATGGCATTAATCGCGGGCTGTGTGACGGTGTAGCGCCAAGCATTGTTTTTCCCAAATCGATCTGCCGCATATGTTTTGAGTGAATCAGAGAGTACTGAAGGAGGTGGGTTTGGAATCCCAATACACACGACTGAGTCCAAGATTCCACCATGATAATCGATACCTTCTGAAAGTCGGGCTCCGAAAACTCCACACAGGAGAATACGCTTGTTTTCGGATTTATCCTGTCTTAATTTCACCACGAGTTGATCAATGTCGTTTTTACTCCAATCTCTATCTTCTACAATCTTCTCGACACCGTTGAACTTGACATCACCGAGAATGTCTTCCATCATTCTGTACGATGGAGAGAATACTGCAACGTGACCCGGTGTTTGCTCAATCAGAGCGTGGATGTGATTCCGTATTTTGTCCCACATCTGCGGCGACCTTTGCGTGTATTTCGTTGTTACATCTCCGGCGACTAAAACCGGTCTTCGTTCCCCCGCAAACGGTGAATTATAGGCCGTTTTTGTTGTCTTGTCTTTCGGCAAATCAAGAATATCGGCATACATCTGTGGTGGATAGAGTGTCCCAGACATGAGAATAGAGCCATGAACAGATGAAAACAAAGGTCCTGAAACCAGTCCGGGGTCAAGTAGGTGTGATGTGATTTTTCCTTCTCGGCCTCTCAAACTGAATACCAGTGTGATGGCAGTTGTTTCTCCAAATGCCTCGATGCACTTGAGAACATGCCCCAGTCTAAATGAAAATGTTTCCTTATCATCTTCATCACTTTCCAAATCCTGTTCAACAACAACCCGAGTCAAAACATCGGCTAATCGAGGCAATCGGTGATTTCGCTCTACTGCCCGTTCGGGGTCAGCAGGTTGTTGATTCAAGGTTTTTTGACCCGTCAACCCTTCGTATTCATCGCACGAGCGATGGAAAATATCAGTTAAACGTTCCACCTTGACAAACGATTCTTCGTCATTTCCGATGAGGTCGGAACGAAGTTGTCGAAACAAATCCTCCATCTTGGTTCGAGCGATTTTCATAATTTCCCATGCCCAAGTAGCCACATCCAGTTCTATTGCAGTTAAGGTCGAAGTGGTCTTTTGATATGTCTCAGTAAGCGTTTCAACATATTCTTGAAGTTCAAATTCAGTATTACGCACAATGGCCGGCGTGAGTACTCTTTCCATACTCATTCTGATTCGATCAGGCAAGTTATGTGCTTCATCAACAATAAGAATTGATTGTCCCAAACTAATATTCATTGCACTGAGAGAGCTTTCTCTTACAACTTCTGAAAAGACGTGGTTGTAATCGCATACGAGAATATCACAGTCTTTCACAGCAGAGCGGCATGTTGACCAAGGGCAGACACCCCATGTACGGCTTTTTTCGATAATTTCTTCCACATGACGGGGGTGATGGAGAATAAAATCTCGAACTTCTTCTCTACCCGAGGCCTTTGCAGAATCTGGAGTGCCCTGTTCACAGAAACATTTTCCCGACAAAACATCAACATCTTTGCACATTGACTCTCTGCCAATAATATCTGCCACTTTTACTCGACGTTGTCCTTCTTTTAGTCGTGAATTGATACTTCTTACCGTTTCAATAACAATATTGTGCTGGGATTGCCGACCCGTCAAAAAGAGAATTTTACAAGAGGAACTGGATGTACGAGCAATTTCCAATGCAGCAGCGAGTGAGGCAGCCGTTTTACCAATACCCGTTGGAGCGGCTGCAAGGTGGTGTCCATTGTTGCGAAGTGCTTCTCTGGATTCGTGAATCATTTCAATTTGGCCAGGTCGGGGCTTTTCATGGGCCAGAAAGGGAAAAGTTTGCTCACTTTCCTGACTCACCCCTTCTGTCATAACAGCAGTTCTGCGTCGACCCCTCTAAAGGATTGGGGAAATAACAGTTGACAGCGGTAGCACTGTTGAGAGTAAATGTGCCCAGGTATGTGGGGGTCCTGGACACGTGGGAACCAACCAACTTAGCAAGCTGGAGTGGAATCTGAGTCCCCCCGCCCGTCTTTCGAGGGGAGGTGTGTTGGGTTTTGTTGTAGTCCAGCGCGTGCAAGACGGGCACGCAGACGCAAAGCGGCAAATCCATACGGCTTGGACAAATCCCGTACGGCGTTGAAGGTGGCATCCCGAGTCTCGCTAACATCGTTTTGCCAATTCATTTTCCATCCCCTCCTGCACTCTCACCCACTCATTCGTGGTATTCTTCGCGTCGTATCGTTGAACTCTTTGCTTCAGCAAGGAGTTCATCGAGTTGTTGTGTCATTTCAGAACGGCTCTTTATGGCCTGTTCTATGTAAAGTGAAAGCCCTTCTTGGGCTGCTGCTTCAGGAGTTGTTCCTTGAAGTTCGTAAAGTTGGCCGAGAAGCATCTTATCTCCGTGACCGATCGGGATTCGGACTGAATCCATTCCCGTAAGCATTGGTTGTCCTTTGAGGTATTGTTGAATGGCAGCGCGAATAACATCGGAGCGATTTCGTGCACCGTCAAGGCCAACTCGTGCATCGAGCAAAGCGATTTCGTCTTCAGTAATTCTGAGTGAGACAAGGTTGCTTGGGGTTGCCATTTTGATTCCTCCGTATCCATAGGGTAGGTGAGACAGTATATCAATGTAGCGTAATTGATGACATATTGACTTACAAGTGATTACACTGGAAAACAGTTCGCAGTTGCCCCTTTTCACCATACAAGGGGCGATTTTGTAGACAATTTCGTATTCAGTCGTCATACAATTGTATACCGACGCCTTGAGTCGCCCAGTAGAACCTTCTAATACGGGCAACTTTAGCACGATACATGGCTCTTGAACCATCCCGTGGACTCTACCTCTACCTGCGAACACTCACCAGTGCAATGGAGGATTCCATCATTACTGATGATGAGGCAAGCATCTTGCACGTTCTTGCCGTCGCTCTTGGCGTCAATCCCAGCGACACTGCTTCCTGCCTTGCCGTCGTAAGGGGTGAGGCGAAAAATCCGTTTGACGGAACTGAATTTGACTACTCTGGCCATCACACTGGAGATGCCATCACCTACCAATCGGCCTTGATTGCAGCTTTGGATGACGAAGTGATCACCGAAGATGAGTGGGCAATGCTCACAGTTCTTCGAACGCTTATTGGTTTACAAGAAGACCAACATTCTATGATCGAAGAGGCTATTCTCGCTATGGCAGAAACCGATTCAAACGGTGTTCGAAGACTTGAACGATTGAAGCGATTCAATACCGTCTGCCCTTTTTGATTTGCAAGTAGCCCATTTGTCTCCAACTGCACCTCTAAGCAACTCTGTCCATGGTAATACTTAGAAGGGGACTTTCATTCGCACGGCTCATACATACCCCTACGGTGCTAACATGAGTATAACAAAAGAAATCTATGAATCTGTGGTTGCACGCGACCCAAGCCAACCTGAATTCCACCAAGCCGTTTGGGAAGTCTTAGAATCCCTTGAACCAGTTCTTGAAGCTCAGCCTGAATACCGTTCTATTGTTGAGCGAATCGTTGAGCCAGAACGCCTCATACATTTCCGAGTGCCTTGGGTTGACGATGCAGGTAATGTTCACGTCAATCGTGGATTCCGAATCCAGTTTAACGGAGCAATCGGACCATACAAGGGCGGACTTCGTTTCCACCCGAGCGTAAATGCATCTATCCTCAAGTTCCTTGCCTTTGAGCAGATTTTCAAGAACTCACTCACGGGTTTGCCGATGGGTGGTGGCAAAGGTGGAGCAGACTTCAATCCGAAAGGAAAGTCAGATGCTGAAGTCATGCGTTTTTGTCAATCTTTCATGATGGAACTTTGGCGACACATTGGCCACAACTGCGACGTTCCCGCCGGTGATATCGGCGTAGGCGGAAGAGAAATTGGTTACATGTTTGGAATGTATAAGAAACTTCGAAATGAATTCCAAGCAGGCGTTCTTACCGGAAAGGGCTTGTCTTATGGCGGATCTTTAATCCGACCAGAAGCAACCGGATACGGTCTTGTTTACTTCGCACGTGAAATGCTTGCAGCAAAAGGGAAATCCTTTGAAGGGGCAACCGTCTCAATTTCAGGTTCTGGAAACGTCGCTCAATATGCTTGTGAAAAAGTGCTTGACCTTGGTGGTAAACCAGTTACAATGTCGGATTCAAGTGGGTTCATTCACGACACAGACGGTATTGACCGTGCAAAGTTAGCTTGGATTATGGATCTGAAGAATAACCGTCGTGGACGAATCTCTGAATATGCTGCAGAGTTCAGTAGCGCAACCTTCACTGCGTCAGCACCCGAACCATCTTCTAATGGTCTTTGGGGAGTCAATGTTGATGTTGCTCTGCCGTGTGCTACTCAAAATGAAGTCAATGGCACTGAGGCTCAGATGCTTGTCGACAATAACGTTCTCGCTGTGGCTGAAGGCGCAAACATGCCGTGCACTCCTGAAGCAGTCGAAGTGTTCCACAAGAACGGTATCATGTTTGCACCAGGAAAGGCAAGTAATGCAGGTGGCGTTGCTACATCCGGTCTGGAAATGTCTCAAAACTCACTTCGGATGGGCTGGACTCGTGAAGAAGTTGATGCAAAACTCGACAACATCATGGTGAACATTCACAAGAATGCTGCTGAAACTGCAGAAAAGTATGGCCGTCCAGGAGATTATGTCTTTGGAGCAAACGTCGCAGGTTTCCTGAAAATTGCAGAAGCAATGGAAGCTCACGGTATTGTCTGATTTTCCAATTGAGCATTCAAGGCAAACAGTCTAAAGCCATGCTTAGCAGGGGGTTACATGCCTCAACTGAGTGTCGGTGATGATGCACCAACAATTGTACTGCCTGCAGTAGATGGAACTGACTTTGACCTTTCAAAATTTAAGGGAAAGCGAGTCATTCTAACCTTTTTCCGTTTTGATTCATGTCCATTCTGTAACCTTCGCGTTCACCGACTGGTCAAGCGTTGGGGAGAATTCCCTGAAGATACGGTAATGGTTGGCATTTTCGATGCGAAGTTGAGTGCTTTGAAGAAGCGAATGAAAAAGCACGAAGTTCCTTTCACATTGGTTGCAGATGAAACCTACGAACACTTCCTCAATAACGGAGTGAAGAAATCCTTTTTCAGAGTCATGTTGGCGCCTTTACGTGCTCCACTTACGTTCTTGGAAACGGTCGTTCGTGGTTACATTCCATTGACGCTCTCAATTCCTAAACTTTCTACCCTTCCAGTTGATATCTTGATCGATGAGGACGGTAAAATTGTCGAAGCACATTATTGCAAAGATACTGTTGACCACCTTCCAATTGAGAGAATGGTTGATTTTGCAAAAGGCAATTGATTCAAGATTGATTGTCCTTGCCAAAGAGTTCCTTAGGGCGCAGAATCTGTTGACACATCCAAGTGTCGCCTTGTTCGATAAACAGCGCACACGCAGCAGTAGGCATGGGGTGGTATTCACCCGTCAGTTCATACACTGCAAGTTCAGTTGCCGGATTGTGAGCAAGAATCAGCAGTGTTTCCTCTGGTTGTGAAGACGCCATGCATGAAAACAGAGTCGGCACTGTTGGATGATACAATTCGGTCAATGGCTCAATGGAGATTTCACCAAATTTGCCCTTCATCAAGTCCAATGTCTCCATCGTTCTCTGTGAGTCACTGGTGAGAACTCTATTTGGTTTCCAACCTAATTCTGATAATTTCTCTGCCATTCTCGGAGCATCTCGTTTTCCTCTTGGGTTCAAAGGTCGTTGATGGTCAGATAAAGCTGAATCATTCCAATCGCTTTTCGCATGGCGCATGAGTATGACTCTTCGCGACATCAAACATTGGATTGAGCAGTCATTGAAGAGTCTTGCCTTCACTGTTCATAGGCAATCCAAGCGCCCGATTCGGAATCGTAGTATGAGAGTGAACCATCAGCAGCCTTTGACCAGTTTACTCCATTCTCTTCCCACTGTTGTGGTTCTTGCCCAATCGAAGGAATTTCTTTCACCGCTTCATATTGCATGTTTGAATCGGTTGCTGAGTCAGTGAACTGTTGTTCAGCAAAAGGAGAAGCGTCTGTAGCACCTTGATTTCTTCGAACAACAAGTAACGCTGCGATGGCAATGAAAATCAGCAGAGCGGCAATTGCGATGATTAAGCCACCACTTCCACCACTTTCAGTGGCTTTCTCCGAACGTGCAGGGTCTTCTGGATAGTAGTCATAGGTGTCTGAGACCCCGTCGCCATCAGTGTCTGTAGTTTCATTACGGTCAAGAGGGAAGTCATCTTCTGCATCATTGATGCCGTCTTGGTCAGTATCCATTTGCGTTAAAGCGCATCCATCATCAAATACAATTGAGCCAATAGGTGAGAGTGGACAATCGTCGTCAATATTCTTCACACCGTCTTCATCATCGTCTTTTTGGTATTCTGAACATCCGTCAAGGTCAACACCATGTTCTTCATCGGTATTTGGACACAAATCTTTGACGTTGTTGATGTTGTCGTTATCAGTATCCAGTTGTGAGTCTGCACAACCTCTGTTGTTGACTTGTTCACCTTGAGGCGTAGCAGGGCATGAATCAATTGTATTGTCAATCATATCCTTATCATCGTCAATTTGATTGTCAGCACATCCAGTTGAATTGGTGATTTGACCAATTTCGGTATCAGGACATAAATCGTCACTGTTCCAGATTGCATCGTTATCATCATCTCGCTGGGCATCAGAACATCCATCTTCATCGACTTCGGCACCCTGTGCGGTCGTTTGACACAGATCATCCATATCATTGATGCCATCGCTGTCAGTATCTCGCTCTGCTGCCGAGCAGCCTACGCCATTTACGAGAGTTCCTGGTGATGTTGAAGGGCATTCATCCAGTTGGTCATTGATACTGTCTCCATCGGTGTCAAGTTGTGAATCTGCACAACCAGCTGCATCCACAGCATAACCCAGTGGTGTCATAGGACAAGCATCAAACGCATCCATAACGCCATCGTTATCTCCATCCTCTTGTGAACCGGAACATCCTGTATCGTCTACCGTCTCGCCTGCTGGTGTGGTAGGACACGCATCAAGGTCGTTGGTTACTCCATCGAGGTCATCGTCTTTCTGCTGAGCGCTGCATCCCTTCGAATCGACAGTTTGCCCAGCAGGAGTGTTGAGACATTGGTCAGGAGTGTCACCGTTTGGATTATCTCCATACCCATCGCCGTCATCATCAAACCATTGAGTTGGCTCGGATGGGAATCGGTCTGCAGCGTTTCCGTTTTGGTTGTCACCGTACCCGTCTCCATCAGAATCTTGCCACTGTGTGCCATCCATAGGGAATGCATCGGGGTCATTTCCGGCTTGATTATCACCGTAACCATCGTTATCTTGGTCAGTCCATTGGGTAGCATCACTTGGGAATGCATCACCGTTGTTTCCAGTTGGATTATCTCCATAGCCGTCACCATCGGAATCTTCCCATTGGGTAGAGTCGGTCGGGAATTCATCAGGAGATGTCCCGGTTGGGTTGTCTCCATATCCATCACCATCTTGGTCAGACCATTGGCTTGAGTCAGCAGGGAATGCATCACCGTTTGTACCTGTTGGATTATCTCCATATCCATCTCCATCAGAATCTTCCCATTGCGTTGGGTCTGCAGGATACTCGTCTGCATAATTGCCTGCAGAATTATCTCCGTAACCATCACCGTCTTGATCAGACCATTGAGTTGGGTCGTATGGGAATGCATCAGATGAATTGCCGTTTGGATTATCTCCATAACCGTCTCCATCTTGGTCATTCCATTGTGAACTGTCTAATGGGAATGCATCGGGTGAATTACCAGTTGGATTGTCTCCATAACCATCTCCGTCAAGGTCTGAATACTGGCTGCTGTCGGTAGGGAATGCATCGATGAGGTCGTTGTAACCATCACCATCAGAATCTTTCTGAGAAAGTTCGCATCCATTCATATCCACAGTTGCACCAGCAGTCGTGTTCGCACACAGGTCATACTCATTGGCAACGCCATCGTTATCATCATCAAGCGTCAAAGAGAAACAATCACTGTCTCCAATTAACTGGACATTGACATCAGAATACAGATTGACGACCGCACAATATATTCCACTCATGTTTGGTGTTGCGTAAGTGAACGCTGGCATACTCATGTTTTGAGCAGTCGCAGTGAAATTCGTGAGAGCAGATGATGCAAGCGAAGCACCCGCAGCATCGGTGACTAAAATTTGGTATTTGTATTGGTCTCCAGTCACGAGGTCGCTGCCTTTGACCATGACATCATTGGTTGCAGAGGTTGAACTGGTCGAATAAGAGTCAATGAGCATGCTTGGCAGTTGAGGAATGAACTCATCATTGTGGATTCCAATTGCGCCTACATTTGAAGTTAAATTGACTTGAGTGTTGTTGAGGGAAAGGAACGCAACAAATCCATGATCGTTCATGGTCGTCGGCCCATTCCATGTAATTTGCCAAGACTTATCGGTGACGGTATCGGTAGAGAAGGTAACATTCACTTGGTCAACAACGGATGCTGATAGTGCTGTATCGACGTCCATAGAATTGGTGAAGTTGTTGTCGAATTCAACTCTATCATAGACAAGCCACCAAATTGTGTAATCGGTATACATGGTGAGGTTCGATGCATAGATTTCACCAGTCGTCGATGAGGTGACATCGATTTCAAGCATTTCGATGTATATGCAGTCGTAATCTTCGTCAAGCATAGCGCCAGTTGTATCTTTCAATACTGATACAGAGCAATATTCTGATTCTTCCACTACAGGAGAGGGTAGTGTGGCATTGACCATCATCGTCGTTGCTGTTGCATTCAGGGTTCCATTTGTGGAAGCAGACCAGTTATCTGGTGAACTAATGAAAAACTGAGCGCTTGAATAATTGTAAGCATAAGAATTTCCGACGGTTAATCCTGTAAATTCAAGTAATGAATCAGTGGTGCTGTTCATGGTAACTTCAACTGATTCAAAGGTTTGGCCCCCTCCAGGTAGATTTGTTGTGATTGAAATGTCATAGACATTGGTGTCGCCACTGTATCCATAGACCTGCAGATACGTCGTTTGATTTGTGGATGAGAGAACAGTCATCGATTCAATATTTCCGGTCGAACCAGAGCTCGAGAGATAAGCCCCCGCTGCACTGTTCCAATCGGTATCGATGTCCCCGTTCGCACCGTTAAAAGTGATGTTTGCATAATAGGTCACACCCGTGATCATATCGATTTCAAAATAATCCTGATCGCTTGAAGTGTGAATCGATAAACCAGTGCATGAAAGAGGCAACATCGAAGCTTGTGTAGCAGTTGGTGTAGCGTCGTTTGATTCAAGAATATCCGAAACGAGTGTTCCTGAGCCAGCACAGTTTGATGGCGGTGATGTTCCATTGCCTCCGCCAGTACCGTTGCCAGAAGAGGTGCTGAAAGTCCAAATGTCAAGGGTGTAGAATCCATAGCCGTCATAACGCGACATTTGTACATAAACGGTTCCTCCATGAGCAGTGGCTGAATTATTCGTGCTTACAGATTCGGGATTGAACATGTATGAGGAATCCATGGTGTTTCCATTCACATCATAGATAGCAATATCAAAATCATTGAAATATGTTGATCCGTTTGAAGAAGTATATGTTGAATTAAAGGAAAGTTCCAGTGCCATCCCTTCATTTGCTGAAAGATTAACTGCGACCCAATCTTCATCATCATTGACATCGAATTCTCCGAAGTCAGAGAAATACACAGGAGCGAACCCTGAAAGGTTGGCAACAAATGTTGAATTGATGCCTGACATGTTATCTGGTAGATCAAAACCGGTTGCGAAATCGTTTTGATTTGGCCCTATCGCTGAAGCGGTAGGAGTTGCGAGGGTAAGCGTTGTAAACACGAGCATCAATGCCAAAAAAAAGGCGTTGGTCTTGCTTGCGGCTGTAGTTCTCGTCGACGAGGGCATAAACAAGCGATTCCGTGATAGTTTAAGAGACTCTCTGCCGAAATTAGATTGCTGTAGGTGCAACATGGCCATCGTTCTTGTCTTCTGGCTTGCGAACTCTGGACCAAACTCCGCCCATCAATTCATCATGGCATTTTGTGCAATAGTAGAATCGACGGTATGCTTCTCGAAAAGAATATGCCTTCTTTCCAGTTGCGACGAGGAAACCTTCGGGGGAAAGTCGAGACACAATGCCTCCTTCTTGTCCACATCCAGGGAAATCACACACCGCTGGTCCGCTCATGATACGCACAAATGCTTGAGGGTCTTTAATGGTCGTATTCATTGTTTGCTCGAATGAGATTTGGTAGTCTGACTCACTCTGTTTCTGGTGCTGGCTCAATGATGACCAGCGGAATATTTGCTTCAATTGCTTGACCTTCCTCGCAATTCACTGAAGTTACTTTACCGGTAACAGGTGCCTGAATCTCATTTTGCATTTTCATTGCCTCGAGAATCAAAATCACTTGTCCTTCAACCACTTCGTCTCCTTGCTTGACTTCAACGGTGACGACTTTACCAGGGATATTTGCAGATACTGTTCCTGATTTTTTCTTTTTGCCGCTCCCACTTCGCTTCTTCTTAGCGACAGGTGCCGCATCGGGGATCTCGATTTGGAAGGTTTTCCCTTCAACGGTAGCAGACCATGAAGTCCCTTCGCCTTCAATGGCGACTTCGAATTCAGTTCCATCAACAATCACTTTTCGAGTTTCCGTCATTTCTTCACTTCCATGGCGAGCGGCCAGCTCGTTTTTGCATCAAGGATGCTTGACCCATATTCATTCTTCGATGGTCTTGAGACCAGGCAAGACCTGGCTTTCGTGCAATTTGCCCTGGGTCTTCACCTTCTTGCGATAGCATCGAGATGACCGCAGCAATGGCTGCCATTCGCAGAGTGTCATCGTCAGTTGCCATGTGATCGCCTCAAAGTGGAATATTACCGTGCTTACGTGCTGGGCGCAATTCTTCCTTGTCGAGCAACATTTCGAGTGCTCGGCAGAGTTTGCTTCGAGTCTGGTTTGGTTCGATTACGTCATCCAAATACCCGAGCGCTGCTGCAGTGTAGGGGTTTGCAAACTTCTCATTGAAGTCATCTGTGAGTCTTTGCCGTTCCTGTTCCGCATTTCGAGAAGAAGATATGCGCTTGCGGTGAATAATTTCAACCGCTCCATCAGCACCCATCACTGCCAGTTCGCCTGTTGGCCAAGCTACGTTGTAATCACCGCGAATATGTTTCGATGACATGACGTCATATGCGCCACCGTATGCTTTGCGGAGAATTACGGTAAGTTTGGGGACGGTCGCCTCAGCATAGGCGTAGAGGAGTTTAGCGCCATGTCGAATAATGCCACCCCATTCTTGGCTGGTGCCAGGCAAGAATCCTGGGACGTCTTCAAGTGTGATGATTGGAATATTGAACGCATCACAGAAACGAACGAATCGAGCTGCTTTATCGCTCGCATCGATATCGAGACATCCTGCCAACACTTTCGGCTGATTTGCAACGACACCAACGGTATGACTGCCAAGATGTCCGAATCCAATCACGATGTTTTGAGCCCAGTCCGCTTGAACTTCAAGGAAAGCACCATCATCGAGAATTTCAGAAATCACGTCGACCACATCGTATGCCTTTGTCGCTTGATCCGGCATAATCGTATCAAGAGCATCACACGACCGGTCTATTGGGTCACTGGTTTTCTTATCAGGAGGCCGTTCAAGGTTGTTTTGAGGAAGCATATCGCATAAATCTCGTGCCAATTGAATCGCTGCCTCATCATCAGGTGCCGAGAAGTGAGATACACCGGATTTGGCACCATGGGTTGAAGCGCCACCTAAATCTTCGAAGTTGACTTCTTCATTGGTTACCGTTTTGATAACTTCTGGTCCGGTAATGAACATGTAGGATGATTCTTCAACCATAATGACAAAGTCGGTTATTGCTGGAGAATATACTGCGCCTCCGGCACACGGCCCCATGATGACTGAAATCTGGGGGACGACTCCCGATGCGCGAACATTTCGGAAGAAAATTTCTGCATAACTACCCAAAGATGCTACTCCTTCTTGGATTCGTGCTCCACCAGAGTCGTTGAGTCCGATAACAGGGCGGCCTGTTTTGAGGGCCATATCCAACACCTTGCATATCTTGAGTCCGTGCATTTCGCCAAGTGAGCCTCCGTATGAAGTGAAATCTTGAGCAAATGTGAACACTTGTCTACCGTTAATAGAACCGTGACCGGTAACAACACCATCCCCCGGAATAATGTCCTTGTCCATTCCAAAATCACGGCAACGGTGCTCAACCAATGCATCAATCTCTTGGAATGTACCTTCATCAAGCAAAACTTCAATGCGTTCACGAGCCGTCATTTTGCCCTTGCTGTGTTGCCTATCGATTCGGTCTTGGCCTCCGCCCATTTCACTGCGAGATTTACGATTTCGTAAATCTTGGAGTCGTTCTTCTGTTGATGCCATAGGCTTCCCATGAGGGTCTACGAAAAACCCGCCCTTATGCGTTGCCTTTCAAAACGGTCAGTATTGAAGTTCTCAAAAGCCTTCAATTTTTCCGTTATTAGGCTTGATTACGGGCCTGTGGTACTCTTTGAGGGGGTGCGTTGATAGGGAGGCAGTACCTGCAACAACCATGAGCGAACCGTGGCGCATTGTTGTAGCAAAGCCCGGTCTTGATGGTCACGACCGTGGCGCCAAAGTTGTAGCACGAGCATTACGTGATGCAGGCAATGAAGTGATATACACAGGTTTGAGGCGCAGTGCCCAACAAATCGTTGATACAGTTCGTGATGAAGACGCTCGTTTCCTCGGACTTTCTTCACTTTCAGGTGCTCACCAACATCTTTTCCCAAAAGTCTGCGAACTTCTCAAACAACAAGGATTGAATGATGTAATCGTCTTTGGCGGAGGAATCATTCCTGTTGATGACAGAGAGCCATTGTATGCTTGCGGAATTCGAGCAATTTTCGGACCCGGAACTCCAACTTCCGAAATTTTAGAATTCATCGACCAAGCCACTCAACATGAGAATACTGGTGTTGGCCAAGACAGCGATTGGTATTGGACCTCATCGGCATGAGGTGTTTGAATGACGGGTGATTTTCTCGCACAAGCCAAATCGGGCGACCGCCGTTCGCTCGCTCGAACGCTGAGTGCTCTTGAGAATGGAAATTTGGACATTCAACATGCGCTCAGTGTTCTTGGTCCAGTTCCTCCTTCTTCACAGGAGGATTGGCAAACTCTAGCCATCACAGGTGCTCCGGGGGTAGGCAAGTCCTGTCTTCTTGATGGCTTACTTCGTTCATGGGCTCAAGAAAATATTCGAGTTGCTGTGCTGGCAGTCGACCCCTCATCTCCACGAACAGGCGGGGCTTTGCTTGGCGATCGTGTACGAATGACAGTTGTTGACGATGTCAACCTCAATGGCCTGATTTATTTACGATCTGTTGCAACACGAAAAGCGTCCGGTAGTGTTCCAGTCATCGTTGAAGACATGACCAAAGTGCTGTTGGCTCTCGGGTGGCAGAAAGTCATCATCGAGACGGTGGGTGCTGGTCAATCGGAAGTAAGATGTGCTGCGCTTGCTGACCGAATTGTTGTCGTAGAAGGGCCAGCGAGAGGAGATGGAATACAAGCTGAAAAAGCTGGTTTGCTGGAGTTAGCCGATGCTGTTTTGGTCAACAAGTCTGATTTGCCTGGTGCTGAATTGCACGCCGATGAAATTCGAGAATCCTTTGAATTGGGAATTGGCTCTACACCTCCAGTTCATCTCACCTCAGCATTGCAATCGACTGGTGTTCAAGAGGCGGCAGCGATGCTCCTCACGCTCTCTTCCTCTGGTCGCTCAAAACGTGCACGCTGGCGAGAACGATTGCTCGCTCACCATGAGCGAAAGATTCTCGAATCTCCAAAACTCGACGAAATACTCGAAAAACTGGCGAAGGGTTCAATTCTCTTGGATGAAGCGTTACAAAGTATTGGAGGATACCAAGATGAGTGAACAAGTCGAACTGACCAACCCTGTCGAACTTTCCGTTGGGGGCATGAGCGGACACATTTTCCGTAGAAGTATCCACGTTGGAATGATTCTACTTCCCTGGATTTATTTTGAACATGGTGAAATGATTTCAGACAAACTTGGCCTTACCCTGCCACAGTTTGTTTCAACCATGGTTTTCATTCTGTTTATTCTTGAAGCCTTACGTCTTCAGTTTGGTATTACCATTTTTGGTCAAAGAGAATACGAGGCCAATCAGATATCAGCCCTTGGATGGGGTGCATTTGGTATTGGAATCGTTTTTGTTATGGCACCAGTTGAAGCATATGCGTGGCCAATTATTCTTTCCTTGTCCTTAGGTGACCCATTCCTTGGAGAGATGCGGCGCCGAGGTATGAGCACTCGTGATGTAGTGCTCTCCTCAACCGCCTTACTGATCTTAGTTTGGCTTGCCTGTTGGCATCTCTTTGGCACACCTTGGTGGCTCGCGTTTTTCTTTGCCCCATTGTGTGTAGCATCAGAATGGCCCCGCCTTCGGTACATTGATGATAATGCGACGATGGTTCTCATCCCACTTGGAATGATTTTGTTGCTTGAACCGTTCTTGCAACTTATGTGAGCACATAAAGAGTGCAACTCTCCTTCATATCCATATGTTCAAATGATGGATTGCATTGGCAAGGTTAAGGGATGACCATGAGTGAAGAGACAGAGAGTTCAGAACCTCCTCAAATTGCTTACTTCGTTGTGTTTTCTATCGCAATAATTTTCCTTGCCATCTCTATGGTGCGATACCCGCTTTGGGGCCTTTAATTTTCAAGCGATGCTTGAAGAGGGTTCCACCCCTCGACAGTTCATGTGTGGCATTGGTGGGATGTTCGGAGAACCCGACCCTGCTGTTGTACAACGGATGAACACACTTCTGCGTCATCGAGGACCTGATGGAAATGCAGTGTGGTCGGATGAGCATATCTCGCTCGGTCATACACGGCTTGCTATCGTTGATTTAATCGGCAGCAATCAGCCACTAAAGGGCTTACATGGAGAAGTACTCATTGCGAATGGTGAGATTTACAATTACGCTGAAATACGTTCCCAACACCCTTCATACTCGTGGAATACACAAGGTGATTCTGAGGTTATTTTAGCGCTTCACAACTCTTCTCAATCCCGCTCAAATACTCATTTGACAGCACGTCAACACGCAGAATGGATTTCTCAACTCAACGGCATGTATGCATTTGCTCTTTGGGATGCAGATGCACAACAGTTACTTCTTGCTCGTGACCCGATGGGTATCAAACCTCTTGTTCGAACATCGGTGGACGGTTCACTTCTCTTCGCCAGTGAAAGTAAGGCTCTGAGAGCTCACGAAGGGCATATTCCCCGACTTGACGAACAGGCACTTGTTGCACGCCTTGCTTGGGAATATCCGCTTGACGGAACGACCCTCTTGAAGGATGTTGTTCAAATTCGACCAGGGACTGTTGAAGTTTGGAAACTCGATTCAACAGGTAGGGCATACTTGTCTGACAGAGCAACCATCGAATCGCAGAAGATTGACCCTGCAAATGATTGGAATCCTGAACGTGATGCTGGCAATCTGCTCGAAACCTTTGTTGAAGGTGTATCAGAACGCTTGATGTCAGATGTCCCTGTAGGTATTGTACTTTCAGGCGGGCTTGATTCTTCTTTGGTCGCAGCAGTTGCCCATGAAGCGGCAGAACGAGCCCAACAACCCGTTCCAGCGTGTTGGACGGTTGCGGAAAGTGAAGACAATCCAGATTGGATGGCTGCAGAAGAGGTCGCGTCAAGTTTTGATTTAGTCCACCACCAACATATCCTTGAGTCAGATTCTTTTGACACATCACTGCCAGATTTATGTTGGCACGGTGAAGATCTCGATGTCACTGTATTATTTTTCCAACCACTTTTCCAAAAGATGTCTCAGCATGTGACCGTCGGATTGTGTGGGCAAGGTGCTGATGAATTACACGCTGGATATCCGAGGTATCGTGACCTAACACAGCATGGAAAAACAATCAATTCTCGCCTTGCATCGATGTCTCATCCTTTTGCTCGACAGATCGAAAACAAAATGTTGCCCGTGAACGATTCTTGGTATGTTAAAGGTCATGCAGGAGACTCGCACACTCATTCACTTGAACAATTTCTTCAGTTTGAACTTGACCATGGGCAACTTTCCAATTTTCAATTGCGGCTCGTTGACCGTCACTCAATGGCTCACTCACTTGAAGTTCGAGTTCCGTTTCTCTCTTCCTCTCATCGCCATGCAAGCCATCGGTTGCCGATGGAATGGCGACTTCCTTCACACGGAGAGGAAAAAGTAGCACTACGAGCTGCTGCTTCACTGACTTCTCTACCCAAGCACATCGTACGCCGGCCAAAATTACCGGCAGGGCGTGCCACATCACCTCGACTCATCGATAATCTCTTGGCAGAATTAAAACCGCAAACCGATGAATTAGTGGCGCGATATCCCCAGTTTTCTGGTGCTTTGCAAACACAGCCTGAAATAGCCTTGGGACTGGGTTTATTTGAAGCAGTTCACATTTTGGACCGAGGTTGTAAAAAACCTACAGGCTCAGCATTTGATTTGCTCAGTGAGGTGATTGGATGACATTCGTGGACGAATACGCCGAATTACTTGAGAGCAAACGCTCTGATATCATGGCTTGGATGTCACAAAAAAGAAGTGAAGTTCCGATTCCAATTTATGGCAGCGTTGACATTCGTGATGCGGGCTGGAAAGTGAGTGTCGTTGACGCTAATCACTTTCCCGCCGGTTTCAATAACATCGGTGATGAAGAGAAACCAAGCACTGCTGATTTGCTCAAGACCCATATTCAACGTGAGTTCCCGAATTGCAGCTGGGTCCATCTTTATCCTGAATCTCATACGAGAAATACGGGCTATGTGGAAAATCTCATTGCGCTAAAAGAACTGTTAGAAATTGCAGGTTTCCGTTGCACTGTTGGTTCAGTTGATTTTGAAGATTTGGGCCACTTAAACGGCATTTCAGGTCCATTAAAGTTAGACTCTGTTGCAAATATGGAGGTTGATGGAAAAGAGGTTATGCAAATTGATGGTAAGACCCCGGATTTGATTCTTTTGAACAATGACTTGACAGATGGAATCGTTAAAGGTCTCGGTAGCCAAATCGTTTCCCCTCCTCCATCCATGGGGTGGCATAGGCGAAGGAAATCTCAGCATTATGAAGCACTGCAAGAATATGTAGATGAAATGGCCGAGATGCTAGGCATCGATTCTTGGCATTTGATGACAGAATGGTTTGTTTCCAAAGATAAATGCCTTGACAAAGAGGCATGCCGAATTGAACTGGCTGCTGAAGTGAACCAGTTCCTTGATGGCCTTCGTACGAAATATCAGAATCTTGGAATTCATCGGGAGCCAGTGGCTTTCATCAAAAATGACAGAGGAACCTACGGACTTGGAATCATGACCGTGACCGACGGTGAACAACTGCTTCAACTATCAAATCGCAAGATGAAGCGACTGATGTATTCCAAAGGAGGCGTTGATGTAGAAAATTTCCTCATTCAAGAAGGAATACCTACCGTTTTGAAAAATGAACAAGATGCTCCAGTGGAACCGGTTGTATACTTGGTCGATGGCCAGGCTAGTTCATGGTTCTATAGAATCAATGCGAAGAAATCAGATATTGAAAATCTCAATTCACCCAGCGCTCAATTCGAATCATTTTCACAATCGGGTGGGCAATACGGAGAACACGCTCACAGTTGGCATGCCTTGGTTGCCGAACTCTCCATGCTTGCCATGGGCAAGGAATTACTCTCTTATGGCAATGGGTGAGACCCGTTCTTGCTAAAAACTGGACCTCCTCGTGATAACATGAACCGAGCGTGGGTCTACATTTTGACCATCGCTCTTGGACTGTGGTTTTCTGCAACTGCATGTAACGGAATAATTCCTGACCAGTATGCCGAACTTCCCGTCAACCTTTGGTGTTGGGGGCTTTTTGCTTGGCTTTATCGAAACGGATCGAAAAAGCAACGCATTGAGATGTTAACAGTCGTTGCTATAGCGACACCGATGGAACTGTTTTTCAGTGAAGTTTGGCTGATTTATGAATATCAACGTGACCTGATGCCACTGTTTGTGCCAGCAGGTCATTATTTCCTTTTTGACTTGGGTCGAATGGCTGCTGAAAAAATGAAGCAATCTTGGGCCATGCCTTTGTTGATGCCCTTTGTACCACTGGTTGTATACGGTGCTTGGACGGGAGGGGATACTTCGGCAGTATTCCTTTTGATACTGGTTCTAGCTTTTACCAAGTGGGGTCCACAGCCGCGCTTGTATTCTGCGATGGCATGGGCTGCACTGGCCATGGAATTGTGGGGGACATACCTTGCCAATTGGACCTGGGCAAATGAGGTCCCATGGACAGGTTTGACAGCATGGAATCCACCTCTGCTTGTTGGTTCCTTTTACTGCTTAGGTGACCTCTTAGTGAATATGGCTGTCGTCAAGTTTGAAGGGAAGGACCGATTGGAGGCTACTGTATGACGACCTCCGACGAGC
>DAMU01000079.1:35893-43595 GCA_002499705.1 Euryarchaeota archaeon UBA91 | reverse complement strand
GTTTAATCGATATTATCCTCATTGCAACAGGCTCTTTCAAAGACGGAAATGGCCTTCCAATCAAATCGAAGTGAAGCGATCTGCACCACTGAATCACTCAAGTGAGTGAATTTTGCTCTTCATTGAGTCAACTAAAAATACTCTACTCGATAGGCGGAGTCATGGCTAGAGAATCGGGCTATATGTCCAAATTTCCACTAAAATCATCTCAATCACGTCCAAAGAACATGATGAAACCCTCGACCGCAGTCGAGATTTGTTTTCAAGAAAAGTATTTTGATTTCAGTGGACGTTCTTCACGTTCAGAATTTTGGTTCTTTTTGATGTTCAATATTCTGTTTGCCTCAATCATCAATACTGTTGTTCTCTATGTAGGTTCTTTGTTTGGCTACTGGGGCGAACTCATTTCTTCGGTTCTTTCAATCATTGTCAGCCTTCTTTTCTTCATACCGCTCATGTCAGTGAGTGCACGAAGACTCCACGATGTTGGCAAGTCCGGTTGGTATGCATTGATTGGCTTGATACCGCTTGTCGGATGGTATCTCTTGATTAAAGCGTATGCGGATGAAGGTGAAACGAGCATCAATACCTATGGCCGATTACCGTACAATGACGTCTAATCACGGTTCGAATTGTTTCCGCCATGGTTTCCTCTTTGGTTACGATTTCTTCGTGGATTAGAATTCTTTGAATCCCCACCTCTTCGAGGCTTGTTTTGGGCGTCAGAATTCCTGTTTGAACGACCCCGGTTTTGCTGATTGCGATTGTTGTTTCGTGGGCGCTTTTTAGCCCCTGACTTTTCCTTGATTTTCCCGGGCTTTTGTCCAGGCTTTGGAATTGCTCCGATAAAATGGAATGGGTGATTGCTATTGACTGGAATCTCTTTTCCAATAAGTTGCTGAATACCTACAAGATATCCACTTTCAGTATCATCACAAAATGCATATGCAATTCCACTACGACCTGCTCGGGCAGTTCGTCCGATTCGGTGGACGTAACTCTCAGGTTCATTTGGCAAATCATAATTGAAAACGTGAGTGATGCCATCAACATCAATACCTCGACTGGCAATATCTGTAGCGACAAGAATAGGTATGTTACCATTTTTGAAACCGGCCAGCGCCTTGGTCCGGGCTCCCTGACTTTTATTTCCGTGAATCGCAGCAGCAGCAATATTACTCTGATCTAATTGTTTGACCAGTCGATTTGCACCGTGTTTCGTACGAGTGAAAACAATGCCACATTTCACTCGCTCCTCTTTGATGAGTTGTACGAGCAAGCGACGTTTGTCCGCTTTTCTCAAAAACATAATTTTCTGTTCAATCCGGTCAACAGTCATTTCTTTTGGACTCACATCAACCATCACTGCATTGTTGAGGAATGTTCCAGCGAGTTTGGCAATTGATTTCGGCATAGTTGCACTGAAAAGTAGATTTTGGCGTTGCTTCGGGAGCAGTTTGATGACCTTTTCAATATCTCGAATAAACCCCATATCGAGCATTCTGTCCGCTTCATCAAGAACGAAGAATTCAACACGCGTAATGTCGATGTGTCCTTGCCCTATCAGGTCCAACAAACGCCCGGGAGTAGCGACCAGAATATCCAAGCCTTTCTGCAGAGCTCGAACTTGTGGATTTTGATTCACTCCTCCAAAAATAACGCGATGTCGAAGGTCCATGTGTTCACTGTATGCGGCAAATCGTTCGTCGATTTGTGCAGCCAATTCACGTGTAGGTGAGAGAATGAGGGCTCGAATGAACCGCTTTCCCTGAGGTTTTTTTCGATTCATAATTTGTAAGACTGGTAAGGCAAATGCAGCGGTTTTACCCGTTCCAGTTTGAGCAACACCCAAGACATCTCGTCCTTCAAGAAGCGGTGGAATGGATTGTTGTTGAACTGGCGTGGGAGTGGTATAACCTTCAGCCTCTACAGCGCGCAGTAATGTGTTTGATAAGCCAAGTGATTGAAAATCTGACATTGAAATCCTATTCCATGAAACGTCAAAAGACAAACAAATGCGGTTGACTACAAAGATACCTCACTTCTCTTTGCCTAAATACCCGATTGAAGAATGAAGAGCCAAACGGCCAGTCTCGACAACGATTTATGTCGCCGTTCAAAGAATCGGTTGGTTTCTCAGCCATTCCAAATCGGAAATGTAGAGTTGGCGTATGTCATCAAGACCGAGTACGAGCATTGCTAATCGCTCAAGTCCCATTCCCCATGCTAATACTGGCGAAGATATGCCAAGCGGCTCAGTTACTTCAGGTCTGAATATTCCAGCACCGCCCAGTTCCAGCCACTTTCCACGCCACTTGACTTCAATCTCAAGACTTGGTTCTGTATACGGGAAGTATGCTGGACGAACACGAACTTCTGGATATCCCATCTTCGCATAGAATGTTTTGAGGGTTGTCACGAGCATTTGCAGATTCGCACCTTCTTCCATTATGATGCCTTCAATTTGATGAAATTCAGGTAAGTGAGTTCGATCAATTGCTTCTTTTCGAAACACACGGTCAACCGAAAAGACCCGACATGCTTCTGTTGGATGTGCGGCCAAGTATTGAATCGTGTTTACCGTTGTATGCGTGCGTAGCAGACCTTTCATCGAAGTCTCGGCAGAAAAAGAACCACCCCAGCCTACTGAACCGGTCTCTCCTCCGTGTTCGTGAATCGCTCCCCACGCATCGGTAAGGTGCTTGGGTAAGTCAATTGATTGAGGATTTTCCAAATAAAAGGTATCCTGCATTTCACGAGCAGGATGGTCTTGAGGTATGAACAAAGCATCCATATTCCATCCAGCAGTCTGAACATAATCATCAACCAATTCTGAAAAGCCCATTTCCAAGAAGATACTTCGAACCCGTTCAATCAACGCCTGCATTGGATGGCTTCGGCCTGTTCTTGGTGTAGCTGATTCAAGTGTGACGTCGAAGGGTCGGAAATCAGCGTCTTTCCACGCCTCAGATTGAAGCAATTCTGTGGTAATCTCGCTGATGGACTGTTTTTCGATGAGTGCCTCGGAATCGACTGCTTTACCTTGCACTGTAATCGACCAGGTACGGGTTGTTGTAATTACTGACTCAATGAGGCCACGTCGTGATTTGAAATGTTGGAGCATTTCCGAATCAAGAACTTCAGGTGCTGCAGGTAATCCTGCAAGGAAAGTACTTCGTGCGTTGATTTCAGAAGTAACAGCAGTAGGGTTTGGAGAAACAAAAATTCCGCTTTCAAGTTGAACTCCAAGTCGCTTGAGCAGTCCTACACCTGGGCCTGCTTCATGCCGCTCGAACTGAGCTTGCAAGTCACCCATGTTCGGTGAATCGGATTCTGAAATCCATTTCCAAAGTCGTGCTTCAAGTAATCCATTTTCTATGGCTTTTTTTCCTTCTTCTGCAAGTCGAATCGTTTCGGAATTTATTTCATTGGTCTTTGCAAAACCAGCATTTGTCAATCCATGGCCTGCGCCAACAGCAACCGCTTGGTCATTCCAATTACACTCACTGAGTATTTCAGAAAGTGTCCATTTATGTTGTCCTCTTGACTGCATAGCACGCAACATTCGACGCTCTGGATTGAGTAAAGCATCTGCGTCCATGATGCTTCGTAACAATTCATGCCCTTCAATTCTATGGTACATGAGCGTGCTATGAATGCTTTTTCCGGATTGAATATATCCGCCATTTATTCTTCTTCGTCCCAGAGTTGTACAGAGCACGCAGGGCAGACATACTTTGTTGGACGGTCGGTTTCAAGAGTTTCCACATGGCCACATGGTCCACAAAGGACGGTGCTTTTTTTTGGTTCATCCAATGTTACGTCGACACGATACATCACTCTCCCTGCATCGGGTAATTGCGTAGATTCCGGAGTCCAATTCTGGATTTCCTCTTGCGATAAGCCCTGTTCGGATTTCATACTCATTCCAAGAACAAAAAGTACAACACCGCTTAATCCGATAGTTGCGGCAAGTGACATGAGGTTTGCAACACTAAAAAATCCGCCTGCAGTGATACAAATTACACTTGCGATAAGAAAATTTTCGCGTACTTTTTGCATGCTATCGCCTCATTTGAGCGCATTGGCCAATGCTTCAGCAACACGTGGAATTTGTTCTAATGGAACGGCACATAATCCTATTCGGACACCACCAGTAAGTGGGACCAGGAAGACATTTTGTTGTGCGCACTTTTCAGCAATCTCTTCAGGTTTATCGTGTTCAAGCCAAGCAAAGAAACCATCATGTGTGGGGTTCAATGGCACACCGTGTTGCTCACAACATTCCTTTAACAGATTTCGACGAGAGACGAGAAGATCCTTCAATCGGTCTCGCTCCAAACCCCACGCTTCTCCACCTTCAGGTGTTGAATGCATTTCACTGATTGTGAATTGAGCGACTCTTGGGGCTGCAGACCATGTTTGCCGACCGGTTACTCCCATTACCGTACCTATCTTTTCTGTGACTTCAGCATCGGGGTGTATGCTGACCAATGCACCGGTTCGTAGCCCATAGACTGTGTGAGACTTCGACATCGAAATAGCGAATGTCAAAAGTAGATTTTCCGTCCATGGCCAGCCTTCTTCAACTGCTTCTCGAATCGTTTCTCCCCAGCCATGAGGTTCTTCAGCATACAAATGATATGCAGCATCAATAAGCAAGGTGTGACCAACGTGCTCGTTAGAGGATGCGCTTTCCATTACGGCTTCTAAAAAAGCCATTCTTCCATCAGCTGTTAACGATACACCGGTTGGATTGTGTGCCGGGTCATTTAACCAAATCATCACCTTATCTTGGTTTGAACAAAGTTGAGCGAGTTCAGTTTTGAAACTTTCAATATCAACAAAGGGATGTTGTGATTCCGTTGATGACGGGAGCAGAGGGAATGTGGCGAAGTCTAGGCCGCATCCCGTGATGAATCCTTTGTATGGCCCCCAATGTCGGTCACGTAGCAACACCTTGTCTCCACGGTTTGCAAAGTTTGCAGCTGCGAGGTAAAGTGCACCTGAGCCACCTGGACTTGCCGTCGCTGTCATCGAGATTCCGAGTTCTTCAAGCGCATCACGGTGTTCACCCATTGCAAGCGTTTTTGCTAAATCCAAGAAGGCTGGAAGACCTTTCAGCGGAGCATATGCAGCAATTTCTACTGCGGGTGCTACACGAATGGCTTCATCCACAACTTGGTTAATTGCTAGAGTTCCGTCATCTTCGAGTAATGCTCCAATGGTTCCGTTAACGGCATCCATCCCCTGCTTTACTGCCTCTTGATATCGAGCCCACCATCCGAAAATGGTATCGTTTCCTACCTTCGTCTGCGCATAGGGGTTGAGTAATCCCGCACCAGCATCTGGGTCCATAGCCTTCCGAATGCGGCGTTGTTCTTTGACTTGCCTCTTGCATTTTTTCAAAAATTTCCATTTTGAATACCTTTTTGCCCTTGCTTTCCATCCGTTTCATTCATCAAGGGTAAGTGTCTGGGACAGTTTAGCGCCTGTGTAGCATAGCTGGTAGTGCATCGGATTTGTAATCCGAAGGTCGGGGGTTCGAGTCCCTCCGCAGGCTCCATACCAGAGTCGCATTCATGCGATAAGTCCGATAACCTCCGTGTTGAAGGACTCTTCATGCGTCCGTTCCACCTCGCATTTCCCGTAAATGATTTAGCAGAGACTGAATTCTTCTATGTCAATGTCTTAGGGTGCTCGATTGGGCGTCGTACGCAACGTTCGGTTAATTTCAACTTCCATGGCCATCAAATCGTAGCCCATTTAGTCGAGACAATGCCCGACCTAACCGATAACGGGAGCGTGGATGGAAAGACTGTACCCCCTTTCCACTTTGGATTGGTTATGGAATTTGCTCAATGGCATTCCTTTCGAGATGAATTGGTGCTAAAGGGTATTGAATTTCGCCTCAAACCTCACATCCGTTATCCTGGAAAAATAGGCGAGCAGGCAACCATGTTCCTTGATGACCCGTCAGGGAATGCCATCGAATTCAAGTCCTTCAAAGATGATGAAAGATTGTTCGCCACCCTCGAAGGAGAGGAGCATACCGCCGGTGGAGGCGTGTTTCAAAGCGAATCCTCAAAGTGAAGAGTTCAGTCGGAAGGTCATGGTGGCCCAACGTCTAGATGGCAAAGCTTGCGCTGCCGAAGTCGAGAAGGATCTCCTCTCACGAATTTCAGCCTGCATGCAAAACGGTGTCCAGCCTCATTTGGCCGTAGTCATTGTCGGGGATGACCCCGCCAGTCATGTCTATGTTAAATCAAAAGTCAAGGCTTGTGAACGCTTAGGAATTCGCAGCACGCATGTCGAATTACCCTCAACCTGTACTGAAGACGATGTTCGAAGCATCATCGGTTCGCTCAATGAACAGGATGACCTTCATGGGATTCTTGTTCAATCGCCACTTCCTTCCCACATGGATGAAGAGGCGCTTACAGATTTGATCCACCCTCTGAAAGATGTTGATGGCTTCCACCCTCAAAACCTTGGCCGATTGGTGCAGGGCAGAATGGACGGGATGCTTCCTTGCACTCCAAGTGGTGTCATGCGAATGTTGTCATGGGCTGGGATTGAAACAGAAGGGAAGACTGCAGTTATCCTTGGCCGTTCCCGAATTGTCGGCATGCCCCAATCTCTTCTTTTGGGTTCAAAAGGAGTTGATTCTACCGTGACGGTTGCTCATTCACGAACCAAAGATACAGCCAAATTATGCGCAAATGCAGACATTATCATTGCTGCAGTTGGTCGTCCAGAAATGGTTACAGAAGAGTGGGTCAAGGAAGGCGCTGTTGTGGTTGACGTTGGCATCAATCGTGTAGATGACAGTACCCGTGAACGTGGTTGGCGTCTTGCAGGAGATGTTCACCCTGATGTGGCAAAAAAGGCATCTTGGCTTTCACCAGTCCCCGGTGGAGTTGGTCCGATGACCATCGCTATGTTGATGGAAAATACCGTTCGAGCCGCTGAGCAATCAGTCGAATCTTGAAAAAACTCTTAGGTCGTTGACTTCTACCAAAGAATAACATGGACCCAAAAGCACCTCGAATTGCTACAGCGTCCCTGGTTTTGGGCGCTATTACGTGGATTTTAGCAGTTGTAAGTTTTACTCTCAACCTCGGACTTGAAGATGGCTATGGCAACGAAGAAGTTCTCCTCAGCGTCATAGGGGGTATTTTTTTCCTGATTTCTTTTTTAGCATCCCGGCCACGTGAAGAGATGCAAATGATTGAGACACTTTCTGTTGAAGAACAGTTTGCTGCAATCGAATCTCTTCCTACAAAATTCAGCCAGTCTGCAACTCAGACTGACCAATTTGGTTTTGAAACACCTCAAGTCTCTTCCAATTCTCAAGCAGTTATCGCATCGATTTTAGGACAAAGCCAGCAAACGGACGCTAACGAAATCAGTTCAGCGATGGCCGCGCTTTCATCCGGTGAATCCGGCAAATTAGCTGCTGAATCCGCTCAGAATAATCCCGCACCTCACGCTCAAACAGCACAATTCCGTGAAGTTTTCAAAACCTCCACGACCACAGAGAAAGATTTTGAAAGAATTAAAGTTGACAATGTTCCATTACCGGGTCAGGGTGACGTTAAAGCAACTCCAGACCTACCCTGGCATCAACCAGAACATGAGTTTCAAACCTCTGGTGTCGATCACATTCCTTTACCAAGTATGGTTGTTAAAACTCCTCAAG
>DAMU01000079.1:0-35521 GCA_002499705.1 Euryarchaeota archaeon UBA91 | reverse complement strand
GATTTATTGAGCCAAGAATCTCCTAAAACCGTTGAAATACCTTCAGCGCCGAGTCTTCCAAATCTTGATGATTTGTTTTGATTGAACTCCATAGTTCAATAGAGGTCGGGCTCTTGGGTTATCACATGTGGACTGAAAAGTTTGACCTTCACAGCCATTCCACAAACAGTGATGGTCAACATTCGGTTGATGAAGTTGCACGGATGATGGCAAATTCCAATGTCCGTTTTTGGTCACTCACTGACCACGATACAATTTCAGGTTGGGAGGATGCGAAAAGAGCCGCTGAAGAGGAAGGTATCGTCTTTATTCCCGGTGTTGAATTGACGTGCATGCCTGGGTTAGAGCCGAATGTGGAGGTGATGGAAAAGCATCAACGTGAACGAGCCTCGGATTCATGGCACCTGTTAGCGTATTTTCCGGACATGGTTTTTCAGAGTGAGCAACACTTGGATTTTAAAAAATGGCTTGCCCCGCTCGGAGAAGGCAGAGTTCCCCGCATGGTTGCCATGGTTGAGCAATTAGACGAACTTGGAATCTCTCTTGATTTGGATGCAGTTCTCGCTCGAGCTGGAGATTCAGTGGGACGCCCTCACTTGGCTGACGAGATGGTCAAACAAGGGTATGTTGAAACTCGGCAAGAAGCCTTCGATAAATGGATTGGTGACGGGAAGCCTGTTCACATTACTCGTGTTAAGCCGAGTATCGCTGAAGCGTGCGAAGCCGTACATGCTGCAGGTGGAATTACCTCTCTTGCCCACCCGTTGTACTACTGCGTGGACACCGGTGATTTGACGGATTTTTGCCGTGATTCAGGAGTTGATGCAATCGAATGTTTTCATCGAAGTCATCTTGATTCATACAGATTACAATTGTGGTCTGCTGCCAAAGAAGCCTCACTTGGCACGACCTGCGGATCTGATTTTCACGGAATGAAGTATAATCAAAGTCCGGGGCGTATGGCTGTTCCAACCGCATCGTTGCCTCTTCAGTTGAAAGATGCACTCACTGCTCTTGACGCGTGAGTGAATCAAGAATCAGGGCAGCCTCAAACAAGATAATGACTGGCATAGCAACCAAAAACAGCGATAGCGGGTCTGGCGGTGAAAGTAATGCTCCGAGCAAAAAAGCGCTGAACCATATGTGGCGGCGATACGAGCGTACAGTTGTTCTGCGCACGATTTTCATTCGAAGAATGAGGGTAGTGACTAACGGGGCTTGAAATCCGATGCCAGAAGCAACTGCTAGATTTGAGATAAACCCGGTATAACTCGTAAGCCTCCATTCAGTTGACAATCCTGCAGCCTGCGCATCGTTACTCAAGTATTCGAGTAGCATTGGAATAAGCCAATTCCACGCATACGCAACCCCACTCATCAAAAGAAGAAATGCAAAGAAGAAAGTCAAAACCAGTGTACTGTTCGGACGCGGAGATTGTACTTTGAGTTCCGCAAGACGTTGCCGAACTGCCAGGTTTTTACTGGCTCGCCAACCACCGTCTGCCACCAATACAATCACCATACATACCAAGCCAACTTGAGCTGCAAGTTGGACCTGCAGCAGAATGAACTCAACAGGACTGATGACGATGATATCGACATTCTCTGGTAATCGAGCAGGATCGATAAGCCAAGAGATGAATCGTTTTGTAAGTGGGAACGTCGCAATGAAACCGATACCAAATACCACTGCAAGCATCTTTATTCTCATTCTTAAGTATGTTCGAAGTGAAGCAAGGATCTCACCACCGGGTGAATCAAACAACTCATCAACAGCATTGACCAGCCTTTCTGCCTCTGCCATTGATGTATGCAGAGGGCTGACCCTCATAACACACACTCATTGTCAATGTCACTCTTGCTCCCAGAGATGTGAAGGGGTTGAGTCGTAGAATCTTCGATTATACTTCTTCAGTCTCCGTATGCGATTAAAAACAAAACCAGTCATCCATAAAGATGCTAATGAGAGGAATATTGCTTGCCCCATCAGGTCCTCGTGATAATCGTTTAAGATACGAACTTGAATCACATCACCGGAATCAGAATTACTCGGGTTATGCATCATGATGTAGTGGAAAACTTTTGGTGACTCGATAGGTATGTGGAGTGTCGATTCAGGTCCAACTGTGTGGACCTCTCCAAGACTTCGGGCGATACTCCAGTCTATTGAACCGTTTTCCATTATTGGAGGCGCAAGGTCCACCATGATGAGAACAACTTCCATAGTAAGTGTATCATCAAGGTTCGTGACATTTGAATTGACTTGCATGCCAGGGTCAAATTTCTGAATTATTTCGAAACGTGAATCCTCCGGTCCAAGTTGGAAAGAGACTCGTTCGTTCACTGTTTCAGTTTGAACTTGAACTGCCATGAGGATGGTCGTGAGCATGAGCAAGGTAACAATTCCTTCGACCAGCAAATGTTGGCGGATTTTTTTAGGCGTGAATCCCTTGAAGAAACTCCCATGATCATTCCTCAGTCGAGGTTGTAAGTGGTGAATGAATAACGCTCCTATTCCCCCAATAATCATCCCCAACGGGATGTCAATGAGCCAGTGTATTCCAAGATATAATATCGTGAATGTGAAAAGAATGGTATTGACAAGAATAAACATATGATAGCGATAGTGACGCCATTCTTTCAGAGTGATACCTTTTTCTTTTACATGTAAGTAATTGAGGAGGAGTATTCCAAACGGAATAGCAACGTGGAGAGAAGGAACGGCATTGTCTAAAGGATCGTGAGTCGCATAAAATACACTATACCATCCTTCGTGATAGAGAAGGGATTCCATCCCAGGAATCCAAGAAGATGTGACTTCAACATTAAAAAATAGATAATAGGGGACTGCAAGTGCATAAATGAGTAAATAATTCAAAGTGACTTTATCTGTCATATCTCTATCACCTGTGTAAGCGAAATACACCGTTGTAACGTAAATTAAAAACAGGTAAATGAACAAGTAATGGAAATTGAGAAACGCTGTCAGCGTATCGTTGAGGAAAAATTGTTGAATATGAAAAGTCAGTTCTCCTTCAAACGCATACACCGCTTCAGTCCAGTGCCCGGTTTGGGTTTTGATTGGCTCATTCAATCTATCCGTGAGTGCCTTCCATCGAATAATGACGAGATATCCCAATGCGTGAAGGTAAAACCGTTGGTCATGAATCACTTGCAACCATTTTTTGTAAGGAGTTCTCATTGATGTGTCATGGAGAGTAAAAATCCAGCAGATAAACGGAGTGAGAAGTAAGATGAGCCCCATCATGATTTGATACGGGTCCATAATTGCGGGGAATAGATGAGCCATATAAGCCAGTATGATTCCTTTGAACAGAAACCAGCCTTTCCAAATGGCAGGCCTTAGAAGGGGGCGCTCCATAGGGTTGCTTAGTGAGGTCAATGTGGCAACAGCCTCCCGAGAATACACTTGAAAGTCTCCGTCATGCCATCCAGCATAATGACGGGATTGAGTTTGATGTGCGTCTAACTCAAGACCAAGAGTTAGTTATCCACCACGATGTTAAAATTTCAGTTCCTAAAGGCAAACAACCGCATTCCTTTGCATGGACTGAAAATCATACTCTTGATGAATTAACATCACAAGGTTTCATCTCATTTCGCTCATTACTTGAAGATACTCAGCTTCGTTCAGAATGGGTGGATAACGGAAAGATGGGTTGTATCGAATTCAAGAGGCCTCACCCTCGTGCACTGTATGGAGGTGGATTTTTTGGTAAGAAACAACACATATCACATGTTTCTATGATGATGGAAAAGACACAAACGATTCTTCAAGAGTTTGAAGTACCTTCTGAAAATACGGTATTTTACTCCTTTCATACTGGCATGAAATCATCTGTTCAGTCTTCCAAAATTCAACGACCTTGGGCAGAATTGGTTCCCTATGTCCCTCCTTTTGGTAATTATTATACCAAAAGAGTGAGGTCTGGAACCCAGTTTTTCTTTACATCACTTGCTCGTCTTATTGAATCTCACCGGCGTTCCGGAGCATCGATGTCTCCATGTGCAATTGAGTACTTCTTGCCTCCTAAAAGTTTGATTCCGCTGGGCTTTTCCGGTGGTTTACACGGAGCCAAAGCAGCAAGATTGAGCGCTCAGCAACGTGGTTTCCCAATCTATGTGTGGCCCACTTCTCTTCATGTTGAACATGATTTGCTTTCTGCAGGCCTAACCGGACTTACGGATTGTTCGGACCCCAATATGACTTGGCTTCCATCTGGTCATGCACGCTGGACTCAACCAGGAACTCGTCCTTTAGATGCGATACAACAACAGAAACTTGACAACGCCACTCAGGAAAATCATCTTGATATCTTGCGCGAACTCAAGTCTGAAACATGTCCATGGGCGGAATGCGATGATGAACGTAGAACCGATTTAGTCAACATGTGGAGGAAAAGATGGCAATGGGAAAATCCAACAACTCAAATTCTTGAACAGGCAGGCGGTTCATCTCCTCCGTGGGAATCAATACGATTGATTGGTCATCGAGGTTCAGGTAAAACCTCTCGGCCAGTCTTCAAATGAAGTCATTCTACGTGGCGAAGATTTTGACCTTCAGCGATGTATTTTGGCCTGTAAATTGGAAGGCCTTTCCCGTCACGGAATACGCTTCTTTCATCAACGATTTGTGCTCCAATTCCCGAAACTCGAGCCCATCCAAAGAACGTAGTGTAGTAGGTTGGATCGGTCAAGCCAGCATGATGTAAAAGTGCACCACTGGCGATATCGACATTGGCATTTGGATTACTGATTTTCGGGTTTTCAGCCAATACCCGAGGTGCAACTTCACGAAGAGTTGTAATAATCTTGAAATTTTCATCCTCAGGGCAAATTTGGGAACCCAATTCAAATTGAACAGTAGCACGGGGGTCTTCTGAGCGAAGAACTGCATGGCCAAATCCAAAGATTGGACGGTTCGCTGCGAGTTCTGCTCGAACGAATGCTTCAACTTCGGCAGGGTCACTGGTGCCCACTTTCAAGACAAATTCCAAACACGATTGATTTGCTCGTCCATGCAGTGGTCCAGACAGTGCATTCATTGCACCGGCCATAGCGGAATAGACCGTAGCCTTGCTTGATGCAATCGCCTTGCCAGTAAAAGTCGAAAGATTTCCACCCCCGTGGTCCATGTGGAGGACGAGATAAGTAGAAATGATTTTCTTCATTTTTTCAGAATCTGCATTCGGCAAATCAAGGCATTGAACAAAGCGTTCAACCATTGAAAGGGAAGTGTCATCGCTTGGGATATTTTCTCCACGGCCTTCTCGGATTCTAAAGATGAGTCCCATCAAACGAGGCATTCGTGCGATAAGATTGAGAGCATCTTCTTTCCAGTTATTGGTCGTCTCCATCATTCCTAGAGTGTGGATTCCAACGCTCAGCCAATCCATTGGATGACCCGATTTGGGGAGGTTTTTGAGCACAGATTCGAGGTCACCAGGAACAGCAGCACGATTTGATAGGTCTTGGCGAATGGCCGCTGATTGCTCTTCATTCGGTAATTCTTTGTTAAACAAGAGGTATACGATATCCTCAGGGTCAAATGCTGCGAGTTCTGCAATTGGGTAGCCGCAGTAGTGAACGCCTTCAGAGGGTGTGACAAACGAAGTGCGACACGTGCCTACAGGAATTCCTCGTAGACCTGTGTTGAGGTGCTTTTCAGTCACCTCCAAAAGCACCTCGTTCTTGGACATAGAATCTCCGCCGATTACACCCACATACATCTTTCGTATAAAGGCGGCTCTTCTAAAATCAATATTTTCGAATCCGTTTCATTGTTTTGGGGTGAAGGCTTCTAATTTCGATTCCACGCTGGCCATGAACGGAATCCCTTGGTAGATTCACGGTCGGCAAAGACCTGGATGCGAATGGTCTCACCATCGATGACAATGGCATCTTCTGCAGTTAGCCCGGGGCATTCCTCTTTGACTTTCTTCCAAGCACGTTCAGTCGCTAGATTTTCTCCCCACCATGGAAATGCTGCACATTGTTGTGGCCGTACTGAATATATTGAGCATTGCTTGTTCTCATCAAGATAAATGCAAACATCATCAACTGGTCGGCTCTTCAATACATAACGCCCATCAAGTGTCTGTCGACAATCTCGTTCCAGCCAGTCTTCGACGTTCATCTCATGGCTTTGAGAAATTCTCTCAGCATCACGCGGTGAAAGGTAGACAATTCCTCCTGGTTCATCACAGCATCTTCCACACCCTTCTTGGCAGGAAAATTCAACTCCCTTCATCCACCAAGGGCCCCTCATTCTTCCTCACCTGAGACGAGTGTAGTAATTTGCCTCATCCGAGCGAGGCGTATCAGTCTCGTGTCTTCTTGGTCATCGAGCAGATCCAGCATATCCACGCTTTTCGCATCAATGTTCCATTCACCTTCTGGGTCGTGGCTTTCCAATGCTTCAGTGTTCGGATTTGATTTGCGTCGACCTACTTTACGTCGAGATTTCTTTGAGAGTTCATCTGGTTCCATATCTGGCCAGGGCTCACGTTCTGGGTCAAATTCGGTTAGACTCTGTTCCATTGAGCGTAGTTCATCGGCAATTGAAATCAATTCATCCATTGATGCATCAGGGGTGCGCTCAGACAAATTCACTAACTTATTCTCAATGTTTGCAAGTTGCATTGAACTTTCTCGAAGTTCATTTTCAAAGGCATTGATTTGAGAATCAAAAGCTTCGTCTAATTCGGTTAGCACATCAGCAGCAAGCCCGTAATCACGTTGCTCAATTTTTCCTTTTCTAGCGATAAGGTGTTCTTCTCTTTCGTGTAAAGCGAGGACCGAAGATGCGGCAGGAGCCGTATCCTCCAGAGCAAATTTGAGATGAGCTGCATGCCGTTCATCTGCTTGTTTTCTCATCGAATCGATGTCCAAATCAGGAGGTTGATATGCATCATCTCCTATCTCTGGAAGTTCAGAATACAAATCGATTCCTCCATGAACAGTATCACTGTAAACAGTGTCAACAGCAGTTGAAATGAGACGGGAAGCAATATCTTCGACCTTTTCTTGAACGCTCGGTGCAACTTCTGTAGTGTCCAATGATTGATTCGAAAGAAGTGAATACACATCTTGGCCATCAACAATCTCTTGTCCTGAGTCAACGGCAAGAGCAACTAAATCGAAGTTTGCCTTTGTCGCTCGCCATCCAATATTGTCTTGCAAGACAATGCTTTTGAGTTGAGCATCGTCAAAGATGTAACCCTTCTTCTGAGCCAAATTTCGAGCATAGAGAATCATACTCGCGACTTTTGGACTCCCGATTTTTACTGATGCTGCATGACGCGTTAATTCCCATAATCGAGACGTTGGCCACGTATCAGGTTCGGATTGTGAAGAAAGTAAAACATGAACTCCCATGTTCAAAGCATAATCGAGCATCGTTCCGATTTCATGAGCGAGGTCTGCATTATCTGCACATTCGTGAATGTCATCAATGGCCAACAATCGAGCGTTTACCAGTGTATCTTGCCAACCGATTGGTAACCGCTCCATTCCAGAAAAATCAGTTGCAGAGAGTAAGTAAACACCGCCTTCTTGGCGGCGTAAAATGGCTTGAGATATGGCGTGAAGAAGATGGGAGCGTCCGGTTTCAGATGGTCCGATAAACAGCATTGGGTTGAGTTGTCCCCCAGGTGAATCAACGATTGCTTCAGCGGCTTGTGTTGCGCGAATGTTTTCTTCGGTCGTAAACCATTGTTTGAAACTCATTCGAATATCTGAGCGCAAGCGTGTAGGCCATTGTCCTTCGACGGGAATTACAACATCATGATGGAAAGGTGATGAATTATCCACGGGTGCTATTTCTTCAGGCAATGCGTGACTCACCCGTCCCCGTTGTTCATCAAGGATACGTTCCCATATTGGTCGTCCATCCTCTTCAAGTCCCAAAAATCCAATTTCCTCTTCTTCGACTACCTCTTCGATCTGGTCGTAGGTTCGCTGCCGTAGGGAGCGTATTCTTCGAGCAGCTATGTCCGAGAGTGAATCGCCAGTGGAACGCAGATCGATGGCAGGAGACCTGCGTTTGCTCTCTTTGCCCAATACATTATCAGCAACCAAATCAAAAGTTGGCCGTTGTGCTACACCTGTTCTTTGCAGGAGAGTGCTACCCCGTTGGTCTTTGACATCCCTCCCAAGTATTCTGTTCATCTTCGATTTGGAACGAGATTTTTCTTCCTTTTTTGGAGGTGTCGATACCCGGTCAATACCTGATTCGGATTGATTAAGCCGTTGTTTCGCCAATTCCAGAGCGAGGGCTAATTTTTCTCGCCGAACACTCATGATTTCTCCTCCTCTAACTCTTTTCTAAGTCGTTCACGGTCTTCGATTTCCCAAATGCTAAGTTTGTTTTCAATGGATGACTCCGATTGTTTTCGAGAAGCAGACTCACGATTGACCGTTTTGGATTTTGCTGATTTTCCAGCACCGGGTCGGGCACTCAGGGGTGTAAGCTTTGTTTCTGTATTGACCGGCCTTCGGCTTTTGACCGATTCTATCGAGCCTCTTTGCGTTGAAGAAATCCGTACTTCAACATCTTGAATGTCTTTGAAGACGATTGTAGAATTCTTCAGTGATGAATCGCTCTGAGGAGAATATTGGGCACGTATGCTTTCCAACGCTTGGTCTTGACGGTCTGCATAGGCCTCAAGTGAATTTGCAAAAGAACTCCTTTGGGTCGAGCGCACACTCTGAATTTCACTCAACTCCTTGGCGTCAACCGCATGGACCGCCGCTGCCTGTATTGCACGTTGATTACGAGCGGTTTTTTGCGGGCTAGTGTTTTTCTTTCTTCGGCGAACGCGTTGAGCCGGCCGAGGACCGCTGGTTTTGTTTGATTCATCATGTGACTTTTCTGGATGTGTTACAACAGTTTTGGTAACTTGGACTGGAGGCGAATTATCCTCTGCATCCAGATGTGTAGGTTTTCCTTCATCCTCTTGCATTTCTGCGGGTGGGAGCACGGGGGCTTGTTCGACGGTTTCAGTTACACTGGGTACTGCTTGAGTTTCGTTTTCGATTTCGGATGAAACGTGTTCAGTTGACGTTGGTTGTTCCGGATGACTCCATTCTCGTGCGACTGTTTCAAGCGTTTCTGTTGCAGCGATGATGGCCTCGGAATCTGGTGACTCCACTCCACCCTCCATTGTCCCAAAGACTGTAGTTTGGGATGAGAAATTTTCAGAGTTCGATGCAGATATCGCTTGCTGAAGTTGTTGTTCAATCCATTTCCCTTCTTCCTCACTTGGTGGTGCACAGAGTGGATGGTCAAGAATCAAGTCTGGTTCAAGGTTCCAATGCTCAAGAACAGACGGCTCAATATTGGACATATATCGTGACAAATGTTCTCTTGTCGTGAGAGGGAAAGCATTGAAGTCTCCGGTCACCAAAAAGAGGTGGTCTTCAAGTCGGACACCGTCAACAATATCTCGGAGGAAATTGACGACCTTATCATCTCCATGCAGGCTTGCCAAATACTCAACTCCTTCAAGAACAATTACTGCACGAAGGTTCTCCCACAAGAATGCATCAATTCGACGTCGAATATTTTCTAATGCTGGGTCTGTTGAACGAACATCACCGTTTTCAGAAAGCCAGGAACTTGAAGCGATAGGAATGTTATGCTCGACATTGAGTGCTTCAATGTCGTGCCGTGCAAGTACGAACAATGGACGTCCATGAACCGCTAAGTGGCCTGCAAGGTCAAACAACGGAGCTGGGTTTCTTGAGTCAAAGAAGTAAGCATCTCCGGGCCGTAACATTTTTTCAAGTCCATCATGCCGTTGCATGAGTGCTTTGCTTCGTTGCCGAATCGCTTCAGGTGCTTCAACAACGACTTCAAGTTCAGGTAAGCGTTCTTCCCTACTCCAAGAACTCGATCGGATATTTGTCTTTGACCACCATTGGTGGTCATCGTTCTTTGTATCCGAAGATTCATCCATTTGGAAATGAGCCTCGGGGTAGAGAGTGAGGATATTTTCTGCATCTGGTAAGGATAATTCATGAATGGCGAGTAAAGCATCAAGAAGTGCAGCATCGTTTTCGATATCCAGTAATGCTTCAAGCGACATTGATATTGCATCGGCTTCATGTAAGGCGAACATCGGCTTTCCTTCAAGAAACGCAATATGCCCTATCCGAGGCATTTGCTCTTTTGGTCTTCGCTCAATGCGGATATATCCTGAGGTCCCTAAACGGGCCATATCTGTAGAAAGTAATCGCAAAGATTCAGGTCCGCCTCGACGAACTTCTGTCACATCTCCTTGCGGCAGTTCTACCATTTTCGCTCACCCCTACGGGGTGATGCTTACGGGACACTTCTTGAAAGGTGCGGCTCGAATGAACTCATAACGTTGGTTTCGATGGTTGATTGTGTGAGCCGCTTGCCATTCGCATTGTCAAGATTGCACCGTGAAGTTCAAAGACGACTTGTCTATGGTTAAATGTGGCCGAAGAGCGAGGTGAATTGTCTGTCGAAATGCGGCGATTTATATCCCTTGAAATCGCTCGTCCTTTCCTGTATCGTTTTTTCGCACTACTGTTGACCTTTGAGATTTTCATTATCGGAATCATATGGTTTTTTATCTCCACTGATGCCGGTTTTATGTACTCTCTTTTGTTGCTTTTTTCCGGTGTTTTTGGCGGAGTATTTCTTTACCAAAAATCACCTCTTCTCCGAGTTCCATTAGCGGTGAATTTGAATCATCCCTTCATGGGCGATCTTGAACTCGGACAAGCTGTTGTTATGGTCCAATTCTCTGATGGTTTATGGGGTGATGTAGGGATTGGCAGGGTTCGGCTAACAGTGGATGAATTGATGGGTGGCTCACTCCTTATTCGCGATGATGAAACGTACGCAGTCATTGGGCACTTTAGCCATCTGCCTCAAAATCATCCAGCACTCAAAAGGTATGTAATTTTGATCAATCAAGCCATCGCACTGCGCGATGCAGTAAACGGAGATGAAGATTCGATTGAATCTGCTCGGGAGAGAGAGAAAACAAATTCGGGTCTTCTTGAACGTTCATGGTTTGAGGAAGAACCAACCATTGAGATTGAACCTGAGGGTATTTTCAGTAAATTCCGACGGGAATAAGGGTTTTTCGGCCTAATGTAAAGCCCTTAGATTAAAGGCTGCATCTCTACCGTAGAATGTGGACTCACCTCATAGATGGCATGGTCACCTTGACGCTCTCGGTTTGAAGGAACGTGAGACGCTCTTGGGTACGTCACTTTCTCGACGCTTCACACAGTTGCCTCTTTGGCTCTCTCACCCGTCGAACATTGCGGCTTTTTATGGTCTCTTAATTTCACTCGCTCTTCTTATGCCCTACCGATTTGGTAATGAATCTGCCAGTTGGTTCAACAACTGGATTTTCCATTCTGCGCTCATCATGGTTTCATGCTTGGTTTTGGGAATGTTGTCATTGATTATTGTAAGTTTATCAAAGCGTTTCCCAGTAACACCGCCTCGATACATTCTCTATCCAATGCCTTTTGTTGGATTTGGATTATTGACAATCTCGCAAACAGAAATTTTCACAGTTCCATCAAGCCTTGTATGGCTTCTTTTGTTATTACCTGGTCCAATGTATGTTCACCTCTCTTGGGCTCCACGCTGGCGTTTGCTTTGCCAACTTGAAGATGGGATCAATCCTTTTGAAGCATTGGATATGCCGGTTTTTGAAGAGCCTAGTGCGATTGAAGAAATTACAGATGGTGATGATGAATTGCTCTCCGTTGTTCAAAACATCACATACAATATTCAAGACAGCGCAATATCTGGAGATCTTAATGTGAATCTGAATATTAACGAGAGTGAATGATTAGATCAAACCTAACGTTGGTCCAACCTTTTCGAACAGTCGTAGAACTTCATCTAAGTCATCTCGATTGAGTCCTGCAGACATTTGTGTACGGATTCGGGCTTTGTCGCGAGCGACCATTGGGAAGACGATTGCTCCTGCCATTACCCCCTCTTCACCGAGTGATTTGGTCATGGCTTTTGCAATACTTGAATCCCCACACATCACTGGGATAATTGGAGTGACTGAATCTCCGGTATCAAAACCAAGTGATTGCAATTCCTTTCGGAAGTAATTGGTATTCTCCCAAAGTCGTGCGTGATGTTCAGGTTCATCCATCAAAACTTCAATTGCAGCTTTTTGCGCAGCAGCAACACCTGGCGGTTGCGATCCTGAAAGAAGCCATGAACGAGAATGGTTGAGGGCATGGTTTCGAGTCATTTCGCTTCCAGCAAGAATTCCGCCTTGGACTCCAAGTGCTTTTGAGAAGGACCCAGTTTCGAAATCAACCTTGCCTTGGAGATTGAAGTGGTCGACAATTCCTGCTCCTTTTTCGCCCAGTACGCCTTCTCCATGACAATCGTCAACATAGACCATGGCTCCATATTCTTCGGCTAATTTCGTCACTTCATCAAGGGGAGCAATGTCTCCATCCATTGAAAACACACCATCGGTAATAATCAGTTTCCGCCCCGCTCCTTCGTGGGCTTTGAGAACCGCTTCCAGTTCTCCCATGTCATTGTGTGCATAGACGCCACGGCTGGCTTTTGTCAAGCGTACTCCATCAATGATGGAGCCATGATTGAGTGAGTCGCTAATGATGACATCTTGCGCACCAGTAACCAGGGTAGGAATGAGCCCAACATTGACAGTGTAACCTGCAGAATAAATCAGTGATGCTTCGACTCCTTTGAATTCTGCAACTTTCTTTTCTGCTTCCAAATGAATGTCCATCGTACCTGCAATTGCACGAACACTTCCACTGCCTGCACCATATTTCATGGTCGCGTCAAGCATGGCTTGTTTGACTTTTGGATGAGTGGTAAGGTTGAGATAATTATTCGCAGAAAGCATGATTGTTGGTTTTCCGTCCATGCGACATCGAGGCTGGTTAGGACTTTCCAAAGTGGGCGGTTCCCACAAAAGAGATTTTTCTGAAAGTTCATCAAATCGAGTTTTCATCCATGACATGTCACCTGGCATATGCTCCCCTCATACCACCGCACTGCTTCACCGTTCAAGTTCTTTCGGGCCTGAAGAGATGAAATCAACAGATGCAATACATGCACTCAAAAAGGGGACGATGCTGGGCGTGTCATGCGTCTGACGGGAACAGTAAGCAGTGGCTTAGGGCGTGCACATATTTTCATGGCCCAACCCCATTATCAAGATCAATTCAAAATGTTGCTTGGTGGGACCGCTTGGCCTGGCACTCTTAATCTGAAGATTGAGGGTCAGGATCTAATCAATTACATCGCTTTACGAAAAAAGTCTGGAATTGATACGTTGGACGCATCGGATGAAGACCGTTCGTCAGCATCCAAGATTGATGTTTCTATGCACGAGGCTCATCGCATTCGTGGTTTTCTGCGAGATGGTGTTTCCTTTGGCGGTGCTACTGCCTTTTCCGCTTCACTTGAATCAGATGGCACGGCCACTGAATGCGCTCTTTTGATTCCGGACCTCACCCGACATACCGATGTTGTTGAAGTGATTGCCTGCTCTTTTCTAAGAGAGCAACTCTCAATTGAAGATGAAGACGTCATTCACCTACTTGTCAAGTGAATTTCGATGTTTGACGACTGGCAACTCGCCAAGTTCCGCCCATTCTTGATACAAGAGATTTTTCAGTTCATGACGAGCACCTTGACGCCATCTTTTCCTCATGGTTCTTTCTACAGCCTGTCCGGTCGGAGGAGCAGTAAGACTTCCTGTTTCTTTCTCGTTGGTTGGTAAAGGCATGAGGTCCCAATCGACTCCCCATAGAATAAGCCAATCAGGTGGTGCAACTCCAAAATCATATTCGATTTCGGGGTGGTCAATGGCATGTTGTACTTGTTCAGCGGTAATCTCACCTATTGACATCCGATGCAATGCCATCGCCGTTCTACGAACTTGATTCCACAAAAAAGCTTCTCCAACAATTTCGAAGCCAACAGTTCTGCCATCTACAATCCATGGCGTGCAAGAGAGTATTGTGCGCATAGGGTTTTTGCCTTCTTCAAGTCGTGCGAAATTCGTTGCGTTATAGGTCCCTTCAAACATCTTCAACCAACTGACAAAGTGTTCTCCTGGATACTTCCAAAATTCAATTCCTTCCAGCCTGTAACGGTATACCCGGAAGTTTGCCATTCGTGGATTCCATTGTTCGTCAACTTCCCGAACATCAAGAAAAGCAATGTCATTTGGCAACCTGTCGTCCAATGCCCGAACCATTTTTCTTGGTGTTAGTGCATCCCATAATTCTCGGTTAATGTGTACAGTTCCTCCGTTGAGACGAACATGTACTCCGGCATCTGTACGGCTGGACAGAACGAGATTATGCTCATGCAGCGGACTTTCAAGCCATTTGAGACTTCGAAAAACTCGTATCAACTCACCCTGAACGGTTTTCACATCTGGCTGAACTTGGCTTCCATGATAGCCATCTCCAAGATAACCAATACGAAATCCGAGACGAACGCTCTGGTCCGTCATTGCTTCACCTCAATCTTCACGTTGAAGCATTTCTACAGCGTCTTCGGGTGAATATCCGAGTCCACCAACAGACCAGATGAGTGCTTGCTTAAGCCAAGGTTGAACCATAGGGTTTTGCTTTGTAGGGTCCATTACTTCGATTGCATCGACAATATTTCTACTGGCAGTGAATAAGACTTCATCCACAGGGATGTCTTCGAGTTCAAGGCGTCGAGCATATCGTTGGAATTCTTTCACAGCAACCGGGATACGGCGGCATTCAAGAGCAAATGTAGCGAAGTCACCGATGTATTCCATGTTCTCTTCATCGAGTTGCATGGCCTTTTTGTAAGCCATCATGATTTTACCACCCGGAATGACATCATCTTGAGCATCGGCATTTTTCATGTTTGCAAATTCCGCAAACATGTGGTGAACTTCAGCATTTGTTTTGTGGGAACTCATCAAATCATCAAGTTCAGAAATTGCTCCGTCCAAGTCACCGTTACGTAGTTTTTCTATTGGTCCTTCGAGTACTTTGTCATCGCTCATGGTATCGCCTCAATCTTTACGCGGTGGTATTCAGTTTTTCAAACACTCGTTAATGTGTTTTACAAATCAGTCTTCCTCGCCAGCAGCCACAATGGTGTCTTTCAAATCTCTAAGGAGGTTTGATTGACTGTGATCTTTGTGCTTTTCGTTGAGAAGTGCTTTGGCACTCTCCCAATTTCGAATGTTATACATACAGTGCTTCGGGTCTGGACGAACGACACGAATCGTTCGCTGGTAGGTGAGCAGTCCAATTACTGAGCGCAAAATGCCTTTACCCGCTTTTTCTGCTGTTGAATCACCTTCTTTCTCTGTGGTGCCTGGTATAGCTCCTGCAATAGCTGAACCGGTATTTTCTTCAACGATACCAACACCTGAATCAGTGAGTATGGTTACGGTTGCGAAACCGAGCAGGGTTCCAACTGGTGAACGTTCCACCATGACTTCGGAGATACGGTCGAAAAGTATTCTTCGGTGGGAACGAGAAAGTAAGAAACTGTGCTCAAAAATTACCGCATCGGATGTGACTGCATAGTGGAAACTACGTTGGTAATAGAAGGTTAAAGCCATGTAAATACCAACATAGCCCAAACCGAAGATGACGTAGTTGTAGTTGTCAAGGGGGATGAAATCACCGATTGGCTCATCCATGAAAAGGTCGGTAACCCAAAACAAGATGTCATCCAGTTGAATGAGAATAGGGGTCAGGGTAATGATTAGCAATCCAATGGTGACCCATCGCCCGGATGTTGATACGTTGACCAAACGGTTCATCCAAGTGATGAAAAGCATAACAAACACAAATCCAAACGGCCACTGCTCACCACCTGTGATGTCGATGATGGTTAATGCAATCTTCATGAAACCGCTTGAATCATCTGATGAGAGTTGGTGTGCATTATCAAAAATGAAGTGAACGCCGAGTACCAATATTCCCAGTAAATACATTCCCAAGAACGCGAAAGCACTCGGACGCTTGGTAAGCAGTACTTCTTCACCACTGATTAAGCGGAATGTCTTGGCCAAACGAGCCTGTTCGGCCTCCTTTTTGGCTTCATCAGTTGTTTGAACTTCGCTTTTCGCATCGTCTGCGGCGTCGGATTCTTCGCTCATTGCAATCTCTCCTCTTTCTTGACTATCGCTCCACGCACATAATACCTTGCACTCCGCATCATCTTAATGAAATGAGCAAAATTTTGTTCCAGCATGATTAATGCAGCAAGCCCCAGGAATGTTCTGCATTTCCTCTCGCCCAATCATAATCGGTTTCCTTACGAGTACCAAATTCATCTTGAATTCGAAGATATTCCATTCTTAACGGGTATTCGTTGTAGGTGAGGTGGGATTTAATTCCGCCACGCGTCGGTTGATTAAACGTCCAATGCGCCCGTTCAATGGCTTGAACCCGTAACTCGATTGTTGTTCTTTCATTCCACATTTTAATTTCAAAAACAGGGAGTGGTGCACCGGGAGTTTGTCCATGCTCGCCTTCAGTTAAATCAGAAGATAACTTTCGAACACGGACGTTGGTAAAACGCTCAGAACGGTCATTGATTGGGTCATGAAACAAGCCACCTTGTGAAAGTCCTAGATGTCCCGTATCTCGTCGTTTCCAAGGTCGATTATCTCTAGCGCTAACCGTAAACGACACATGGGGCAAGAACCAATCAATGTATGATCCATCGTTGAGATGAAGCATCCCCCAATACCACGGTACTGAAGGTGCTTGAACACAGACCTTTTGGAAATAAGCCGTGCCTGACACTTCTTGTTCATCCAACATTCCATGGACACGAGTCCCATGTAAGCGAAGGATATCATAGCCCATGTTTGCAGCGTAGGTTGCATTCGCTTGACGTGCGGTCGATAAGGCAGAGTTCCAAGGCGTGAGTTCAAGATCAAACTTTTTTGGAACCATTGGATGTGAGGCTTTTTCATCGGTTGTTAACTGAATCCAAAACGAACTTAAATCACTTTTTAGACCCATTGAAAGGTCCTTTTCCAGAAGAGGTACTACAGCTCCACCGCCCTTTCCAGTCTGACCTGATTTTTCTGGCCAGTGTGAATGGGTATCTGGCAAAGAAATCATACGACAAATCTGTTGAATCACCGGTTCATGCATTCGCTTTCCATCAAACCACCAAGCGCAAACCATGCCGTCTAAGGCCATTCCTTTTTCGTCGTCAAAGCCCGGTCGACCGGCGGGCATCCATGGCATGCCGTTCACATCGACCAAAGCATTGTCCTTTGTCGACCACAAGACCATCAGTTGGCGCCCACTTGGACGGCCTTCAGGGTCATCGAGCATGACCAACCACCACCACCAATCCCATGTGAGATGATGAAGAGGAGGGCGGTCTTGAAGTGACCACATTTTCGAAAGGTCTCCGGTAAATGCTTTCATTTCAGGCATTATTGTATCTCCTTACCCTTGAACAAAGCTCCACCAATGAACCAAAATATTGCTGCTTGGAACAGTAAGACGAGCGTTGAAACAATCATCGCTGTGAAAGCAGAAAGTCCGAGTCCAGGTTTTGATGAGAAGAAGCCCAATGGGCCAGCACCTTCGAGTGATGTATCGAAATTCCAACCTGCATTACCTTCTCCGCCCCAGTTACCCATGAGAATGAACAAATCAAGATTCGGCCAGACCAACATTGCTGCAGCATCAATAATCATCAAAGCCCAACCAATTATTGAGAATCGAAGTAGCGTTGCATCTGGTGCGCCCATCGATAGCAAGGCCATACCCAATTCCCATGCTGCAAAGGGTATGGCGAGAATGATACCATACTTCCACAGAACACCAAGTGCGTTAAACAGCATACCATACACGAGTGTAGCCATCATTGTTGCGAATATGATCGCCAGCCAAACCCCTAAGTCTGCAAACCGAAAGAAACTGTCTCCGGAACCTGCAAAACCAGAAACGACAGCCCCAAGAATTCCAAGGACGATGACATAAGGCCAAACAATCCCAAGATATCCCAACGTACGATAGAGGAAAACTTCCGTTCGAGCAATAGGTTTAGCGAGCATGAAGTGCATCGTTCCAGAATTCATTTCATCCCGAATCAGCCCAGTTGCCATGAACAGGGGGAGGAAGATTCCTAGCAACAGCACAAATCCAAGTTTGCCGATTGAAAGGACAAATGCAATGTGGATTGCTTCTCGCGAATATGCATCTTCATCTGGGTCTTCGTCGACGCCTGAATCAGCATCAATATTGGCGTAATAATTTCCGTCAGAGAGGCGATAATATTCGATGACAATGTCGCACGGAATACCGTTGTCATTGGTGTCTTTCTGGGAGGCTGTTTTATTCGAATCTAAACAATCTCCATCGTCATCATATCCTGTAGATTGCTCTCCAAGTCGTATGGTGACGTCCCAATCAAATCCGTCTTCATTGATATACATAGACTTTGGATCTGGGTCAATAGGTGGGTCAAATAATCCTGGGTGTGAATCACCATCCCATGGGTCTGTTCCGAGGAGAATTTCTTGTCCTCTTGGATATCCATCGTTATCATAATCGGTTGAATCTCCATCATTATCAATTGACTCAAACTCAGATGCCATCACATCAATGTAGATCAAGAAGATGAGTGATAGTGCGGTAAATCCTACACCTAAGACAACCCATGTTGATTTTTTTGTCCGATACTGCCGGAGTGTAAATTCGATGATAGCTGACGCTTTTCTATCAAGTGAGCGGTATATCGACTGGGGTTTTGTAGCCATCAAACTCCACCTCCAGATGTCAAATAACCCAAAATGGATGCAAGGTCATCATCAGGGTTGTCGATTGTGCTCACTTTGTGGTTATTATCGACAATGATGCGTGGGAGTCGAGAATGTATCGCACCAAGATTATGTGTTTGAATGGAAAGATTTCTTCCGTCAGGGAATGAGATGCCAAATACCTCATCAATGTCGATGACATCTTTTGCTAACGCTTTGGGGTCATCAGTTTGAATTGAAATCCGATGGGGTATTTTATCCAGCCTCTCTCGGATCGAATGGAGGTTGCCAAGGGCGAGTAATCGACCTTGATGAAGGATGATAATTTGTTCAGTAATTCGCTCTATTTCTTGTAATATATGACTGCTGACCAGAACCGTTCGGCCCATTCTTCCAAGTTCTCTTATGACATTCATGATGGTCGTACGGGCCAGTGGGTCGCAGCCTTGAAGCGGCTCATCCAGAATGATCAACTCCGGGTCATTGACCAATGCATGGGCGATTTTAACACGTTGGCGCATTCCTTTCGAGTATTGTCCGATTTTTTTGTGAGCAACATCTGTCAAACTTACGAAATCCAATACCCTATCCGCCTCTCCTTTCGCTTCATCTCGAGTGAGGCCATTCAATCGTGCAAATGTAGATACAAACTCATGCCCGGTCATCCAATCATACATTTTTTCATGCTCTGGAACAAAGCCTACACGTGCATAGGGTGCTGGATTTTTCCACGGGTCTGTACCAAATAATTTGACACTGCCCTGACTCACTTTCAGTTTACCCATGAGGAGATTAAACAGAGTGGATTTTCCTGCTCCATTCATCCCCAGCACTCCAGTAACTCCGCCGTTTAATGCCAGAGTTATGTTTGATAATGCAAAAATGCGCCCGTAACTTTTTGATACATTTTCCAGCAAAATAGCGGGCGCAGCCACTTCAGGCTTCCACTGCTGGGTTTGTGCTTTACCTTGTTGGTCAAAATCAGGAATCATTCTCGGGTCACCTCCATTGATGAAACACGGGTGCTCAAGACATACAAGGCTACACCATTCATCGCTACAAGCGATGCTAATGACCATGTCCATGAATACTGGTCATAGGTTGGTTGAGTTCCAATTATGGCTTGACCTACATGGGCTAAGCAGTCGTAAGGAGAGAGAAGATAGAGTATTTCACGGTCAAAGAGATTTGAGACTATGAATGCTAAAACTTTGGTCCCAAGAATGATTGAAAGTAAGGCAATTCCAGGGAAAAATTTCCCCTTTGAAACACTGGATAAGGAGAGCCCAATGCTGGTATAGGTGAAGATGAGTAAGAGTGCGCTGAATACCGTTGCAAGGAACATCGGGAAGGTGTCAATAATCCATGCCCATCCCCTCCCCATGGTCGCAATTTCAGCGAAATAGTAGAGTGCTAATGTCACTAAGATGAGTAATCCTTGGATGAGGGCAACTGAAATGAACTTCATGCCTACATAGTCAAATCGGGTAATAGGCCTTGAAAAGTAGAGTGCAGATGTTCCATGTTGGCGGTCTTCAGAGATCACACCTCCAACCAAGAGAGCGGCGACGACCGGATAGTAGAGCATGTTGCGCGGAAAGAAACCAAGAACGTGAGCATAGAGATTATCTCGACTTACACCCCATACGGAATGAAGGCCTGAATCTCCGATAAGTCCGGATACCAGCGTCATACCTACATCGGAAAGAGAGGCAACAAAGACGACCAAGAGATACAATCGAATCGGAACTCCCCATGGTCGGTGGCCTTTCTTGAAAACGCCGAGTAAATGATGCCGAAGAATTGCCCAGTTTCGCATCCATCTTGGATTGAGTTCTCCGTTCCATGGTTTGTATTGTTGCTTGAATATTTGCCCATCTGATTTTGGCGCCGAACTCATCGTTTCGCTAAGGTCTTCATCTCCTTCCGTCGAACCCCACGCAGCCTCTAGACGAACTTTACCCGTTACTGGTGCTTCAGCAGCGAACTCAACTGATTGAGGCAGTGTTTCTTCTTGAGTGGTCAAGCTGAACCACCACCCATATGCTCAGGAGCATCGACCTTGCGAGCATTGAGAGGGTTTCCTAACAAATCCTCACTTGATTTGACTTCATAGCCTAAGTTTTCCATGATTGAGAGAAACAAGTCTTCCAAAGACGCCTCGTATTCATGCATTCTGCGGATTTGTGCCCCAACCTCAGCAGCGCAACTCAAAATGAGTGAGGTTGTGTCCTCTTGTTCGTGGAGAATTCGCATTACTCGACCTTCTCTACGGACACTCATGCCTTTTTTCAACATTGCATCTTCCAAACGAGAGGCACCACCCCATACGTGAATCTCTATTTCTCGGTCAAATGCTTTGAGGTCTTCTATTCGGCCTTGGGCAGCGAGTTTACCTTTGTGTAAAAGAATAAAATTATCACACACACGTTCAACGTCATCCATCAAATGTGACGCCATCAATACTGAACGGTTTCCCGATTGTACGGTGTTTGTCAATGTATCAATCATATAATCTCGAGCAGATATATCCAGGCCGTTTGAAGGTTCATCAGCGATGATCAGTTCTGGGTCGTGAATGAGGGCACATGCAAGTTTTGTTGCTTGTTTCATTCCAGTCGAATAACTTCCGATATTTCGATAGCGTTGTTCACCCAATCCGACATATTGCAGGGTTTCATGTGCTCGGGCAAGAGCGATAGTAGGATTCATTCCAAGCAATTCTCCAGAATATCGAACCTGATGAATCGCTTCCATCTCGGGATTGAGAGAGTCATATTCTGGCATGTAGCCAATACGTGAGCGTATTTCATCTCCTTTGGTGCGAATGTCGAGGCCAAGAACTGTACCTTCACCTTCTGTAGTCTGGATTAATCCAAGTATCGTTTTCAGGAAAGTCGATTTTCCCGCCCCGTTGGGTCCGAGTAATCCAGTAGCCCCTTTCGGGACCGAGAGGTTGAGTTTACTCAACGCCACATGTGGACCATAAGATTTGGTCAAATTGGTGGTTTTGATGATAAGGTCGTCCTGCATTGCACTCCCCCTCAAAGTTGAGAGGTATAAGACGCTCTTTGAAGTACACCACGTTTTTGTGCGTCATTCTAGAGTTGTTATTTTATTCCGCCTCGTGTTTTTACTGCTACCCCTTTTCGGAAATCCCTCATTTCTCGAGGAGTGCATTGAGATATACCATGACCGATAAGTTCGCCCTTTTGGTTGACGAGTAAACAACCATCTCCTGGAGAAATCCAACCGTCGCAACCAAGAATGAAGCCATGGAATACATTTCTCCCTTGTCGAACAAAGGGTTCTGCATCGTCGTTTACAACCACCCATGCAGGCCCTTTTGAGAGGTTTGCTTCAGGTTCGCTCTGCTCAAACCCAAGAGGTAGAGGTGTGGTTCGATGTGCATGAATCTGTTTGGCTCCACCATCTGCAATCGACAAGCCTCCATCGGTGAGGCGAGGGCTTACGATGTGCGTTCCATCTGCTAAAATCGCATTTTTCACCCGTCCTAGACGATTGACAACGAATGTGGAATCCTCCAAAATCAGTTCTACATCTTCAGCGTCCATGTTCAGTAAGAGGACCATTTTATCGGCAACATGGCGGCGTTGGAGGTGAAGTTTTGCTTTTTCTCGTTGCTCTTTTTCCATTGGCTCAGTATGTACTTTTACATCTTCATTGCCTTCTAAAACACCTGCTTGTTCAAGTGCAGAAATGGCTCGAGATTGGATTCCGTCTCCGAGTAAATCAACCAAGATAATCCTACGCTCCCCCATGCCGTAGTGTTCGAGTTCCTCCCGTATTGAAAGCGAATTTGGACGACGTCGCCACAGCCACTGTGGGCCATCAATATGGGTAAATGGATTCAAGTCTTCAAGAGAATAGGGAAGCAGTCCGATGGGGGTCTGAATCATGACTTCCAAGCCTGGGCAATGATGTTCTAATCGGACCATAAGATCGCTTAAACGTTCTCTCCACGGCCCCGATGTCCCATAAGCAACTAAGACTTCTTGGGAACCTCGACCAGATTTGTTTTGAGGCCTCCAATGGTTTCTCAATGCTTTTTTAGCAGCATTAATGTGAGGTCTCACGTGGGTATCTTCTCCTCCCCAAGGCTCTCCACCTTTACGTGGTGATTCCTGAGATTGAACAATCCAATCCCATGCGTCTTCCCATTTCCCAGCATTTTGGTCTCGGTCACGGGCAGCATCGCGGTCATCAAGAATCAGTTCATCTAAAAACTGCAGGTCGAGTTTTTTGTTATGCGGGCTTGTTGAAATCCATAAGAACGCTTCACGAAGAGCCGGATGCTGATGACTTCTTCGTTCAGCTAAACGCCAAAGGGTTCCGTCGCGTATGGCTTGCTTGCACCGGTCGAGTTCTGACAGAGTCACTTCAAGGTTGTAGCGAGCAAGTAAAGCGGTTTTCTCATCCTTTGCCATTGCTCGAACATCTTCGGGCGTGTAGGCAGAAACACAGGGCATCCGTTCTGGCCATTCGACCAATGTTCCGATTTTTTGAGTACCCCATGGTGTTAACAAACGACCATCACGTGCAAACAGAGCATAGGCAGCCGAATCAAACAAGTCGGCACCTAAAGCAATCGACATGGGAAACAACATTGGGTGACCGCAACCAAACATGTGGACTGGACGATTTGGAGGTAAATAGGGGATTGAAGCCAGCATAATTTTCGCGTAGTCCTTGTACATATGTCGTTCCATTACGGGGACAATACCACCAATCGGATGGATTGCAAAGTCAAACTCTCCCATGCCTTGAGCGGATTGCGTGCGAAGATGTTTGAACAACCCTCCCTGAATTGGCCCATTGAGCATGGTGGGGCCGGCAGCAGAAAGACTCGCAGGGGCGCGTTCAATCGTTTCTTTGACACATTGCGCAACCTGTTCTTCAGTCATATCTGGGCGTGAAAAGACGTCGAGCATTGTTGCAATATCGACGCCAATGCTTTTTTGGAATTCGACAATTTCTTCAACCCCAACTTCAACATCTCCGTAAATGTAGGCTTGAAACGTTCCAGAATCGGTCATGATTACACCCGGATAATCCAAGAGTGTGTGAACGCCTTCTTTTGTTGCTACTTCTTTGAGACTTTCATGTTTCCAGATAATGTATGAATTTGTAATCAAGGCACCTATGCCATATCTGTCCCACATTTCACGAGGCTCAATCGTGCGGATATTGGGATTAATCACTGGTAACAATGCTGGCGTCTCAAGAATGCCATGGGCTGTATGCAATCGACCTAAACGCCCTCGGCCATCTCGAGAGGTGACCTCAAACAATCCCGTGTCAGCCTCTCGGCATGGAGCCGGTTCCTTGCGAGGTCCATCCGTCCATGCTCCCATACTGCAAACCCCTCCATCTGTGTGTTTCAAACCATCCGTTGATAGAATCCATGCTCAAACAAATTCTACAGCACCATGGGCAAGAATGAATTCTCTGCCTAACTCGTCAAAAGTATCGAGTAAAGCGGATGAAAATCGAATCCGGCAGATTTCGGCATCGTCTTCCAAGTCTTTTTTCACCCCTTCAAGTGTTCCAGGTGCTGCGCCGCATGAAAGGCATGCACCGGTCAGGTCAAGAACTAAATCGAGTTCTGATGCAGCACTTTCACCCCAATCAAGAGAGGAAACTGCAATCCCACCACCATGTCCATCAAGAGCTGCACGTACATCTCCTAAGCGTGCGAGAAGCGCTGGCACAAACTCACTTGTTCCAATGAACTGCAAAAGGGAAGTCGAACGAAGGCGTTGTTCTTCAACAGGGTCAGTAGCTTCGTCAATTCGACGCTTTGCTTCTAACGACATTGCCGCCTTTGCTTCAGCAGCATATTTGGCAACGAGGTCATCGTCGGTCATGTTGCTTGCTCACAACCCCTTCTTCTTGAATACTATTATTGGGACTCTGTTCTTGATATATCATATGGGGCATTATTACACCACTTGATAAAGGAGTTGCGCGAGGAGTATATGGGTGAGCGTATGGTAGATGAGATTTTACGGGTCGAAAATCTTCACGTCAGTGTTGAAGGAACCCCGATTCTCAACGGAGTCAACCTCATCATCAATCGGGGAGAGATTCACGCAGTAATGGGCCGAAACGGTGCTGGAAAGTCAACTTTAGCCAATGTTGTCATGGGTCATCCGGCCTATGTGATTACAGAAGGAAGCATCTTCTACAAGGGCCAACCACTGGAAGAGCTCGAAGTTTTCGAGAGAGCCCGAGCCGGTATGTTCCTTTCATTCCAGTATCCCGCATCAATTCCAGGAGTTCAAGTCGGAACGTTCCTCAAAAAATCTGTAGCATCAGTACGAGACGAACCTCCAAAAGGTCGTGCTTTCCGTAAAGAACTAAACGCCGCAATGGAGCAATTATCAATGGACAAAAGTTTCCTCTCTCGTTACGTAAATGACGGATTCAGCGGTGGGGAAAAGAAGCGCCTCGAGATTTTACAGATGCTCTTGCTCCAGCCTCACCTTGCACTGCTTGATGAAACAGACTCTGGATTGGATATCGACGCGCTACGAATTGTTGCTCAAGGAATCAACGAAGTTGCTGTTAATTCAGGTTGCCTCATCATTACTCATTATCAAAGATTGCTCGATCTTGTTAAGCCCGATTTCGTCCACGCAATGATTGACGGTGTAATCGTTCGAACCGGTGGACCTGAACTTGCGCTCCGCCTAGAAGACAAAGGGTATGAATGGCTTGATGTGGCTGCTTGAGGTGTGTAATATATGTCCGATGAAACTCAAGAAATTATTGGCGATTATCGCTATGGATTCCACGATCCAGAAAACTCGACTATTCGGTTTGATAAAGGTCTTTCAGAACAAGTCGTTCGTGACATTTCAGAACTCAAAGATGAACCTGAGTGGATGACTGAAATCCGAGTCAAGGCTTTCCGACACTTTACTGAAAGGGTTATGCCCGAATGGGGAAATTGTGACCTACTCAACATGATTGATTTTGAGAACATTACCTATTTCTTACGCTCTTCTGATCAAACTGAGAAATCCTGGGATGATGTTCCTGATGATATCAAAAATACTTTTGACAGATTGGGAATTCCTGAAGCTGAACAGAAGTGGCTTGGCGGTGTTACTGCTCAGTATGAGTCTGAAGCAGTCTATCACTCGATACGTGAAGATCTTGAAGAACAGGGAGTCATTTTCTTGGACATGGATTCAGGTCTCAAGCAATATCCTGAACTGGTCAAAAAATACTTCGGCACTGTCATCCCACACAGTGATAACAAATTTTCTGCTCTCAACACCGCCGTTTGGTCTGGAGGTTCTTTCCTCTACATCCCCAAGGGTGTAAGTGTCGAAATGCCAGTTCAGGCATATTTCCGTATCAATGCGAAAAATATGGGTCAATTTGAGCGAACACTCATCATCGCTGACGAAGGTAGTACTGTTCACTATGTTGAAGGATGCACTGCCCCAAGTTATTCAACCGATTCACTGCATTCGGCAGTTGTAGAACTCATTGCCATGGAAGGAGCGAAAATACGCTATTCAACCGTTCAAAACTGGTCAAGCAATGTCTACAACTTGGTAACTAAGCGTGCGGTTGCTCACAAAAACGCTACAGTTGAGTGGGTTGACGGAAACATCGGCTCCAAATTAACAATGAAATATCCTTCCGTTCTTCTCAAGGGCGAAGGTGCTCACGCAGAGGTCATTTCCGTGGCTTATGCAGGGAAAGGACAACATCAAGACACCGGTGCTAAAGTCCACCATCTTGCATCGAACACAACTTCGAATATTCTTTCTAAATCAATCTCGAAAGATGGCGGACGCTCATCTTACAGAGGATTACTTCAAGTTACGCCCAAGTCAACTGGATGCCGCTCAAAGGTGGTCTGTGACGCACTTATCCTCGACGGGGGCTCTCGCTCCGATACATATCCGACCATGGAAATTGGAAACTCGACATCGGATTTGGAACACGAAGCGAGCGTTTCTAAAGTTTCGAGTGACCAGTTGTTCTATCTCATGAGTCGTGGGTTTACTGAAGATGAAGCAATGGGCTTGATTGTGAATGGATTCTTTGAACCGTTTACACGAGAACTTCCGATGGAATACGCAGTTGAATTGAATAAATTACTCGAATTGGAAATGGAGGGTTCCATTGGATGATCTACCAGAAGATGGCTATTCCACCTCGTTCTGAACATTTGTGGCGCTACACTCCTTGGCCTCGAATCCACCCCAGTTCAACCGATGAAGTTCCTGAAGTCGATGACGTAACTTTTTCACTTAGCACTGAACATGAATTGGAGTCAATCTCCCATTCTGCAACCACTCATGAAGACATTGCTCGTGCATTTTTACAATCAGCAGGTGGTTCAAACAACCGACTCATTATCTCTGAAGAATCGGAACCGATTCATATCGACGCTCGTGCTTCAGGGCATGTTGCTGTTGGCCACTTACACCTTGATGTAAAAGCATCATGTGTTGTTTTAATCCACCTCATTGGCGAGCCGGAATGGGTTGGCATCCACATTACCGGTAAAGTTCACCCGAATGTTCAATTCTCCTTTGGATTCATCAACGAACTTGACTCGAATACTAAGTTTCTACGTTGTGAAGATTGGATTGTAGAGCGTGATGCTGAACTGGAACATGCCACCCTCTCGATTGGCGGATTTCGTTGTAAATCCGATTTGCGAAGCACATTGAACGGTACGGGCTCTACGATACGTCAATCGGTTACTGCCAATGCAGTTGGCCCTCGACATGACGATGAACATGTCGAGATTCATCACCTTCATGGCCATACGAATTCCGATTTAGTGATGAACTCTGCCTGTTCAGGAAGCAGCCATTTTATCGCTACAGGACTGCTTACCATCGCAGAAGGTGCGAACAAAACCGATGCCTCCCAAGTTTTCCGTAATCTTCTTCTTTCAGAAAAAGCGCGTGCTGAAGCAATTCCTGAACTCGAAGTTCTCGCCGATGACGTGTCTGCCGCTCATGGTGCTGCAACCGCTCCCGTTGACAAAAACCAAATGCACTATCTCATGTCCAGAGGTTTGAGCCCTGACGAATCTCAGTCACTTATCGTCAGTGGGTTCCTTCTCAATGCGTTTTCTAATCTGTCAAACAAGTACCTCACGGAAGAAATGAAAACCAGACTAACAGTCCATCTTGAATGTGAACTGAAGAGGTGAACACAATGGCTCTACGTGATGATTTTCCTATCCTCAAGCGTGAAGTCAATGGTTTCCCTTTAATCTATTTGGATAATGCTGCTACAACCCAGAAGCCCCAAGTGGTCTTGGATGCGATGAATAATTACTACACCTCTTCAAATGCCAATGTTCACAGAGCAGTTCACACACTTGCAGGTGAAGCAACCGAAGGGTATGAGGCATGCCGTCAACGATTGAAGAATTGGTTTAACGCTGAACGTGCAATTCTTACCAGCGGCACAACTGAGGCGATTAATTTGGTCGCCCATGCATGGGGTCGTGCTAATCTTGTTGAAGGGGATGTGATTGTTTTAACCGAAATGGAACACCATTCAGATATTGTTCCTTGGCAAATGTTAGCCGAAGAGCGAAAGGTTGAGTTGAGGTATGTTCCCGTTCTTGAAGATTTCACTCTTGATATGGACGTATACGCAGCATCTCTCGAAGGTGCGAAACTTGTTTGCGTCGTTCACACATCCAATGTCCTCGGTGTCCGTAACCCCTTAGAAGAAATCACTGAACTTGCTCATTCAAACGGAGCACTGGTTTTGATTGATGCAGCTCAAGGCGTACCTCATGAACAAATCGATTTCATAGACTCCAAAGCCGATTTTATGGCTTTCTCCGCACATAAGATGTGTGGTCCTACAGGAATAGGTGCACTGCTTGTAGATGCAGAAGTGTTCGAAACAATGCAACCGTTCATGGGTGGAGGGGATATGATCGAAACGGTCACCATCACCGGCTCGACTTACCAAACAAATGAGCATAAATTCGAAGCAGGAACACCTCGTATTGCGGAAGCTATCGGCTGGTGTGCAGCGTTCGATTGGATGTCTCAACTTGATTTAGAAAAAGAGCATAAAAGATTGATTGACATAGCCCGCTGGGTCGCAGAACAATTACGTTCAATGGATATTCCAGTGTATGGTCGTCATGACGAAAAAGACAGTGCGGTCGTGTCTTTCCTCCACCCCTCTATCCACAGTGAAGATTTAGCCCATCTTCTTGATTCTCGCGGATTTGCTGTTCGAACTGGACATCATTGCGCTCAACCTTTGCTGCATCGGTTGGGCATTAACGGAACTGTTCGTGCCTCCTTTTACCTGTATAATACGATGGAAGAAGCAGAACATTTCGTTACTCAACTCAAAGAGATCACGGAGAGGTTTGGATGACTTATCCTGAAGCATTATCTGAATTAATCGAAGAGTTCCAAGAAGTCGATGACAAAATGGAACGATTAGAAATGGTTTTTGACATGGCTGAAGAAGTCATTCCTTTCCCACATGAGCAATGGACGCAACAGTCCAAAGTTCAAGGGTGCCAATCTGAAGCACATGTTCATGTCGAGTTGCAAGATGGCAAAGTTCTCTTGCTTTCAGGAGCAGATGCAAAATTGGTTCAAGGTTTGATGGGTATCTTGACGCTGGCAATCAACGGTAGTGCTCCTGCTCAAGCTTTACTGCTTTCCCCAGATTTCGCTGAAGAGATGGGTGTGCTCAATTCGCTTTCTCCAAGTCGGTCCAATGGATTCAGAAACATGTTCGATAAGGTCATGGCTGAGATTCGAAATTTTGTATGAGGTGTTTGAATGGTTGAAAAGCAAGATGTTTTGACTCAGTTGGATGAAGTGGAAGACCCTGAATTGGAATTATCCATCGTTGAATTAGGACTCGTTTACGATGTCCGTTTTGAAACGAAAGACGAATTGATGCATGCGGAAATTGACATGACCCTCACATCGCCTGGTTGCCCTGCAGCACCTGAAATAATGGCTGCAGCCCACCGAGCAGCATTGCAAACAGAAGGACTTGAAAGTGTTCACATCAATCTTGTTTGGGCGCCTCGTTGGGACCCGAAAATCCACGCTACAGAAGATGCTCGAATGGACATGGGCATTTGGGATTAATCAGCGTCGAACAACGATGGTAAGTAAATCTCCATCCTTGAGCAGATGGTCTAAACCAACCCTTTGCCAATCGAATTTTGCGCTCGGACCTTTAACACGTGCATATCGGAACTTACGCACGAAGTCTCGGTGCAATTTGTTGCAAATGTGTTGAACTGTAGAGTCATCTTTGACAATGAGTGGTTCCTCTAAATCAGCATCTTGGCCCTGAGGTTTGAGATAAACTCTCATGAATCCGAGATTGTCATAAATGAAATCTTTTAGTTCCTCAAGGCCGATGTCCTTGAATGCAGAAATACGCATAACTGGCCAATCAGCAGGGAGAGCTTTGCGCGAACGGACAATTTCTTCTTCGCTCGCAATGTCGATTTTGTTGATGGCAATGACTGCTTTTTCATAGATTCTATTTTCGGCTAAACAATCAACAATTTGTTCCGCAGTGGTATCGTTTCGAAGCGTGACAATTGCCGATGTATATCCAAAGGAGCGTATAATTTCGCTCATTTCTTCATGACTGAGATGGGTTTGTTCGACCGTAGTTCGAACATCAATTCCACCGCGTTCAGTACGCTTGATGAATACTGGAGGCTTTGTTTCGTTAAGCCTTAGCCCAGCATTGTGGAGTTCACGGTGAAGGACATTGAAATGCGCATCCTGGAAGGGGTCAACAATATACAACACCATGTCTGCACTACGAATGACATTGAGAATTTCTCTTCCTCTACCTTTTCCTTCAGCAGCGCCTTTGATGAGTCCTGGCAAATCTAAAATTTGAATTTTAGCACCACGGTGTTCCATCACCCCAGGGATACAGGTAAGTGTGGTAAATGCATAACCGGCTGCTTCTGAGTGAGCGTCGGTAACCTTCGAAATCAAAGTTGACTTCCCTACCGAAGGAAAACCGACTAAAGCGACGGTAGCGTCACCTGACTTTTTCACTTCAAATCCTTTGCCACCACCACTCGCCTTCGAGTGAGCATGGGCCTTTTCTTCCTTAATTTTCAACTGGGCGATTTTTGCTTTCAGTTTTCCGATGTGCGCATTGGTGGCCTTATTTTTTTGTGTTTTGTCAATTTCAGCGCGGATCAATTCGATCTGCTCTTTAATTGTCGCCATAACAAAGCCCCATGTGCATCGGGTGAACCGTTCTTCTTCAATGCTCTTCTCTTGAATCGGTAGATTGAGCGCTTTCAATTCTTCATTTCATAGCCGATGACATCAAACGAGACGGCCTTTTGGAATCAAATATGGGCATCGATATGGTTCTGTTAATTGTCGATGAACCGTGTTTAAAGAATCTGCTTCAACAACCATGGGATATGCTCTATCAGGGCATGGAAAAAGGCCGATTTCGTGACCAAAGACCAGCATATGATTCGAGGCTAAAACGGGCTTTTGACATTGATTGCGAAGCCGAAATCCTCGACTGGGTTGATTCAATTGAAGTTGAAAAAACAGGTTCAGTTCTCGAAGTTCTCAAGTCAATACCTGAAGGTTCGCAAGGACTTCTCCACCTCATGGAATGGGCAAGCCCAGGTGCGTGGGAAGTGTGGGAAGGGCGAGCTTTTCTCTATCTTGATGTGGCGCTAAAACGAACGATTTCAAGCAGTGAAGATCTGTATGACGAAGAGACATGGACCCAATTGATTCAACAACTCAACGGTTTACCAGAAGAAGAATTTTCTGAATTGGTTTGCTTGGATTGGATGGAGCGCCGTAAGGAACTCGGGGAAACGCTTGATGAAAATGAAGACCCAAAGATAGTACCGACCTTTGAGGCACACGACCGGGCTTCTCGTGGATTAGTCTACACCATCACCCTCTGCAACAGTTCACCAAATCTTCTTGGAATTCTTGGAAGGGAACACATGAAAGCAGACTTATGGGGGCACGGTCGGTGGAATCTCCGTCAGTACCTTCTCGATTAATCGAGGGGTTCAAAGACCACTTCCGTAACGCATAACATGATGGGTGACGAATTGCCTTCTGAAGAGCCTGAAGAAAACATCGGTAATGCCGATGATTCAATTCCTGTTATTGAAGAGGGAATGGAAACGCTTGACCTCGCAGATTCAGTTGAAGTTGAAGTTCTCGACCCGTTGGAAGAAGCACTCATGCGTGCTGAAAAAGCGGAAAAGGAAATCGCTTACAAAGACGCTGAAATTCAAAATGTGCGAAAACGTTTGATGGGTGAAAAAGCAGAACTGATACAATACAGTGGAATGGGTCTTGCTCGCCGGATGCTCACCGTTCTTGGCGATGTTGACAGGGCTATCGAGAACCTCGATAAGGATGATGCATCTGCTGTCGCTCAAGGATTGCGGTTGTTAAGAAACAAGATGTGGCACGAACTTTCTGCTGACGGCGTTACGGCTATTGAGGCACAAAATCAACCCTTTGACCCCGCTAAAATGGAGGCAATCACGACGATTCCTTCATCTGATGCATATCCATCTGGTAATGTAGTCGATGTTTTGGAATCGGGTTACATGTACAAACAGCGGGTTCTTTTAGCCGCTCGAGTCGTCGTTGCATCCGATGAATAGTTCCACAAGATTCTTGTGTGAAGATGTTCTCAACGATACATGGTCAAGAAACTTGCAGGTAAGGCTGCTGGTGCAGCAGGAAATGCAGCAAAGAAAGCAGCAAAGTCGGCAGCAAGTTCTGCAAAACGTCAGGTTATCGATGAAGTCACCAAGCCCGTCAAGGACGCTGCGAAAGAAAAACTCTCATCTGTCGCTACTGGGATTAAAGCAAAGGCTGAAGAAAAAGTGAACAAAATGGCCAAAGATCAAATGAAAAAGCAGGTCAAGAAAAAACTGTTTAGAAAATGATTATCCTGCATGGACTCCGGTTTCAAACGTCGAGAGACGGAATAAGGCATCGTGTTCAATGAGCCATTCAATGACCGCTTGAGGGATACTCGATTTGAGAACCTCTCGAACGGCCTCATCATCATACACCGTTGAAAGCATTTTTGCTGTTTGTCGAACTCTCCATCCTTCATGCTGTTCACGTTGTTGCATTTCAGGTTCAGTGACTTCATAGCCGGCATCCCGATACAATTGAGCGGTTGGTCCATCAGAAGTCACAAGGATTCCATCGCCGTGAGTTTTACGGGCATGTTCAACCCAATTAGGCGGGTCATTGATGTCATCAATTCCGACAATTTCTACAGCGAGATTTTCACTCTGTGACCATGCTTTAATCATCGCTTTTCTTTCATCTACAGTCCACGGATTAGTTGGCTCCCATCCTGCCTGTTGTGAACCAATTGCGATGACCAACTGGTCATCATCTCCGACATGTTCGTGAGCAGCTTTGACCAAGTATTCATGACCCATGTGAAAGGGTTGAAAACGCCCCAGGACAATATATCTGGTCATGCATTCACCTCATGCGAAATAAGAATCAACATCGAGATCAGGGAGAGATAATCCAAATGATTTGAAACAGTCAATCATGCGTTTGCATCCTTCAACCATTTCCTCGACTGGCGTTTCACCCATTGAACCAACTCTGAACATTTTACCCTTCAAATGGTCTTGAGCGCCAATGACTTGTGTATTGTAATCATCCTTGAGACGAGACCTCCAACTGTCATCGATGCCTTCAGGATAGAGTATTGCAGTCACTGTATTGCTGCGTTGGCTTGAATCAGCGAGTAAATCAAATCCGAGGTCAGAAAACAGATGGCGGACGCCATTCGCCATGTGTTCACATCGAGACCATCTTTCCGAATTCGTCTCTTCTTTCAACACCTCAAGAGCAGCACTCCATCCCATTGCTAAATTGATTGCAGGAGTCCATGGTGTTTGGTCATCAGAGCCTTTTTTCAGTGCGGAGACTAAATCGAGGTAATAGTTCGGATTTGAGTCGCCTTGTTCTCGAATCGCATGAACTCGGTCAATAAAGTTAGAATTAATGGCGATAGCAGCGATTCCCGATGGGCCCGCGGTACATTTTTGTGCACCAACTACAACCGCTTCTGCTGCCCATTCTGTTGGATGAACTGGCATACCTCCAACTGAAGTAATTCCATCAAGGATAAACGAAGTTTTGTGCCGTGCACACATCTCTGCGATTGCTGCTGCGTCTTGTGTAATGCCAGTACTGGTTTCGTTATGACAAATCAAAACTGATTCGTAACAACCTCGTTCCAATTGCTGTTCAAGTTCATACAAATCAAACGCCCTGCCCCATTCGTATTTGAGGTGCTTTACGTTGCAAAAGCGTTGGCAAATCTCAGCAACTCGTTCACCGAATTTCCCGTTGGTTGGAACCAACACTAAATCGTTTGAGCGAAATCTGTTCGCAATGACCATTTCCATGGCAGCAGTGCCGCTACCTGATACGACAACGACCTTGTAATCATCGTCTCCTGACCACGATTGAACACCGCGTACAGGCTGTGAGGGTGCCAAATTGAATGCGCTTCGGAGTCCAGAGTTCAATTGAGCCATGACGTCGCGATATTCGGTGCCGCGGGCAGTAATGACAGGAGATCCGAGTGCACTGAGGCATGGTTGACCCATACGCACCGGTCCTGGGACGAGGAAACAGTCTTCGCTGATGTCCATTGGTTGTTGCAATACATGGAGGTTCTTCAACTGCATGGCTTGTACACCTTCTTCTGCCATGTTATGAAGCGTGTGTCCGTGTCGCTGAACTCTTAGGGAAGTGCCGCTACGGTTGGCCATGGTGCGTGTCGGTCTTGCGATGCTTCAAGGCGCTCGTCATGAGCATGTACAGGCCCTTGGCGTGGCCTCAAAACAACTCGGCTTGGATGTTGAAATTGTAGAATTACGTACGGGCAATCAAGTCGACGACCGTCTTGATTGTCTGGTTTTACCGGGTGGCGAATCGACTGCTATGCGCAAAGCAAGTCAAAGTGAATCGCTTCTTTCAGCTTTGTTTTCATGGATTCAAGAACACCCCCAACGGCCAGTCTTGGGGACTTGTGCAGGGGCCATTCTACTTGCAAATCCTGGTGATGACATGCGTTCTTTTCTCCGTGCAGAAATCTCCAGAAATGCGTGGGGTCGTCAGCGTGATTCGTTTGAAGCCGATGTTACACTTTCTTTAGAAACACCTTCAGCTGGTGATTTTTCCCCGCACAAAGCCTCTCGTGACCAATTCAACCACCAACCCCTGCCTGTGGAGATTTCTGAAAATGACCGTGAAGAATTATTCCCAGGTGTATTCATTCGAGCTCCTCGCTTTGTCCAGTCGAGTATTGACTGTACTCCAGTGGCTTTCTTGGGTGAAGAAATCGTTGGTGTTCTCGATGGTCAATGCCTCGCTTTGACCTTCCACCCTGAACTCACGGGTGATTATCGGTTCCATCGGTGGCTTCTTCATCAGTCATTATTGACAAATTAAGCATTGAATCAAGCGAGAGGTTGAAACCTCAATGGCATTAGGGTTGTTTGAGTTCAATGACTGTGTCTCTGCCGATGGCAACTGAAATACTTCCTGCTGAAGTAGGTGAGGCCGAAGGATGTGTTCAATGTCAGCATGGCAGTAAACTCGTATTGTTTGTAACCGGAAAGTGCCACTGGGGATG
>DAMU01000056.1 GCA_002499705.1 Euryarchaeota archaeon UBA91 | reverse complement strand
TTTATCGCCCTCTCGAATACCTGCTCTCTTGAATGCTTCAGAAACGTGATGAGTCCCGCAAAGGTATCGTAAAAACTCCGCATCCAATGAGCGAGCTAAGGCGGTTGAACGGATCCATCTACGAGAAGCGCAATTCCAAGCAGTCCACAACTGGAGTTCTGATTGAATACATCCTTCACCAACCATGACCCACTGGGAATTTGGACGCAAATCAAGGAACGATTGAAGCAACTTCTTCGCATCGAAGGAATCGCCTGAACGCCAAGAAAAGCATGGGAAGGGCGGGTGTGCCATGGTGATTCCAAAGGGAGATTCTCTTTCAATTATCCGATTGGGATTCATCAGACAAAGGCACATCATCGTCCCTTTGTTGGACAACTCTTGTAGGAGCGGTTTGAGAACGTAAGAGTACTTTTTCAACTTCTTTGTGAATCTTTTCAAGCAACATTGGACCCCAGCCACGCTTTGCTAACAGTTGATTTCGAGTTGTCCGATTCATTGCCATGACGTCTTTTGGTGTACGAATGCCCATTCCAGCAAGTTCTCGAGCACGTGAACGCCCAACGTGCTTAATGTTGACAAGTTGAAGCAAATCAGGTTTACACCCATGACGAATTCGTTGCCGAAGTAAATCGAGCATCGTTGCAATCTCGCCAATCATTGGAAGATGTTCCTCTGCAAAGACGTCATCTGTGAGAAGTACTTGCTGGCCTGCAGCAAGTAACCAACCCATGAGGTCAACTCTGTGATTCACATCACCGGGACTAACGTCAAGGTCGCTCTCAATTGAACGCAATGTTTCTTCTTCTGTCCACATTTCAAGCATCCATGCAGATTTCACTTTACCGAGTAATCGTTCTTCCAATGTGTCGTCGGAAAGTAATTCATCTTCGACTGAATTGGTTTTCAACCAAAGAGAAGAGCTTCGTTCCATTTCCGAGTTTTTGGCCCAAAGTGGCAAGAAATCGGGAGTTGAAGATGCCAAATGCATGAAACCGAAGTCAGTGACTGGAGCATTTTCACGAACTTTACGACGGACCGCCCTACGCAATCCGGTCCTCAATATGGATGCTGAAAGTGGGTCCAAATAGAGTTGAGTGATACGTTCACCCATCAATGTAGCCTCATATTCCATTGAAGAATGGTCGCTTCCAGTGGGTGAGGACCAACCTCCTACATGTGCTAAATCTGAGGCAGACGTGAATCCTAAGGATGCTTGAGTAAAAGCAGAAGAGGTTGGCGGAGGTGGTTGCTGATTAACTCGTGGTGCGCTAAATTCTACGCCACCAGTCGATTTGGCAATAGCGGCCCATATCGGCAATTCATCATCCCAATCCTCTTCATCACTCTTTCCAACTTGGGCATCTGCACGACGTTGGGCGTATCCTTCATCGTTACCTTTACGGCGCAAAAATCGTTCATCTACGAGCCAATTTAGCATCTCATCAAGGCGTTCATTAAGCTGATTTTTTGGAATTGAAGCCCCAAGAAATGTGGCTGAAAAGAAATCTCCAATTTCTCCTCTATGACGGAAACCACCGGTTGCAACTGACGCTAAAAGATGAGATCGTAAGGCAGGCTCACTTGCTAATTTTGACGAAATAGACTCAACAGGGCCAAAGAAATAGCGTTCACTCACATCATCAGCAACACCCCATCCATCAGTGCCTTTGCACAAGACCCATGCTTCTCCAAAACTATCGTATTTCGGTCTGCCAGCACGGCCCAGCATTTGTCGAACTTCCATGACGGGAAGAGGACGGCTCATTCCATCATCCCAACGCTTGAGGTCTCGAACAAGGACTCTTCGTGCCGGTAAATTCACGCCGGCAGCAAGCGTTGGAGTTGCGGTCAATCCAATCAGTAAACCCTCCTTGAAAGCTCCCTCAATGGCCTTTCTCTGGCCATAGGTTAGACCAGCATGATGGAATGCAACACCGCCTCGAATAGACTCTGCAAGCCGTTCAGCCATCGCAGTTTGACTTCGACCTTCGAGCGAGGATGCAAAGTCTTGGAGGCGTTTTAATCGGTCTGGGTCATCTTTTTTCAATCGTTTTTCGATGCGTTTTGATAATTTCAGTGCCTCTGATTGAGCACTCCGACGAGTGCCTACGAAAATCAAGACTTGCCCATCCTGATCTATGGCGTCGTTCACGACGGCCCAAGACGGATGTGATTTTGGCCCATCCAAATCACGTGGAGGCTGGAGTATTTCTGCTTCGGTGGACATTTGAGCAGATTGTACAAGGCGAGGCTCAAGATGAAGGTCATGAAAGGTACTGTATTCCAGAGCGACTGGCCTCCAAGAAGAGAGTACGAGGTTTGCATCTAACCATGTAGCGAGTTCTTCACAATTCCCTACGGTAGCAGAGAGAGCGATAATCTGAGCCTTTGGTCGTAAATAACGTAATCGTGTCAGATTGATTTCCAATGTTGGACCACGGGTTTTATCGTTCATCAAATGAAACTCATCAGCGACCACAATTGACACATTCGCCATCAATTCGGAGCGATTGCGCATGAGAGAATCGAGTTTTTCAGATGTACAAACAAGAACGTCACACTCGTCGATTTTTTTGGCTTCTCCTGAAGCATCTCCGATACCCAACCCAACGGTCAATCCTACCGAGCCACCCAGTGCTACCAAATCTTCATGCTTCTCACTGGCGAGCGCTTTTAGAGGTACAATATACACTGCTTTTGAACCAGGTTCATCGATCAACAAGCGCCGAAGAATACCAATGTAAGCAACTAATGACTTGCCGCTTGCAGTTGGAATTGCCAGCAAAGTGTTTGAGCCTGAGAGTACACTTGGCATCGCTTCAAACTGAGGTGGATGAAGGTGTTTGATACCCCATGATTTTGTTAAAAATTCAATGGCTTTTGGAGGCAAATCTAAGCCCGATACAGCCCGCTCACTCTCCTCCATGTAACGACAGTCGCGCCAACAGTCCAAAAGGACAACGCTTGGAAAGGTTCAATCCGACATCCATAAGACCTGCCTTCTCATGACCTTACACATGGCCGATGATGTTGAAACAATGGTTGATGAGCGACTTTCTGTTTTTCAAGACGAACCCGATATGAATGACTGGGTCGAAGTTATGTGCGGGGCTGCAATGGCAGTTCTCGGAATTTTCCATCTTGTTCAACCTTGGGAATTTGTCAATCCTGATGTCATGCGCTGGTTTGCAGCAGCTGTTATCGCTGCAGGCGCAGTTTGGGCTGGACACGGTCTCAAGGACATGGCAGTAAAAGAAATGCGTCGCTCCATCGCTATCCTTGAAATGTCACAAATGGACGATGGCCCTAATCATGGCTTGATTCGCGATGTTTTACTCAACCCAGATGCTTACCGCTCTTTCCTGTTAGAATCCTATGAGGCTGCTTGGGAAGATGGAATCATCACTGAAGAAGAATTGGCAGAACTCAAATCATTCCAAGACGCTCTTGGGATCACAGACGAAGAAGCGGCTAAGATGAACGTTGATGCTGCGGTTAAATCGGCTTCTAAGGACGGAGAGATTTCCGAAGAAGAAGAAAAGAGCATCAAGATGGCAGCAGAAAAGGCTGGAGTCGATTCTGAAGAAGTCATTCAAGATGCAAAGAGCAAGGCTAAGAAGGGCAAGAAGTGAAACTCACTCCCACTTTGACTTTTGTCCAAAAAGAGTAGTGGCAAGTGCTTTTGCTTTCTTTCTACGAAGAGATTCAGAACGGCTTGCAAAGGCACACAGTGCAATACCGAGCAGTGCAACAGGTGAAGAATAACTGATGAGCCCTGACGCATTCTCAATGTCAATTTGAGGAGGGATATCTCCGATATCAAATCCTGGTGAAGGGATAAATCTGACATCTAAAAGGTCAAAATCACAATCACACAGGCTCACTGAAACTTGTTCAGGGAAAAGCGCCCCTTGAAGTAAAACCCAATCATTAGCAGTGATTGAATTTGGACGGGTCCCCCATGCAGGAACGCTGACTGAATCAGTGGCTTGGACACGAACCATCTCAAAATCGACGTGGAATACAGAGGATTTTGGTGGTTCATCTACCACCATCATTGCCTCAAGCATCAACAAATCAAGGAAAAGAGAACGCCCTGCAAGAAGAATGAACTGGACCGATTGTTGCTCAAGCATCCCTTGATCACTGGTTTGAACGCCTCCCATTGCTACTTGAGAAAAGATGGCTTGGTCAATACGGAAATTCTGTAATTCTGGAACGATTAATTGCCATCGCCCGTCGGGAAGAGGTACTGCTTCATCGACTTGAAGCCGAAGTTGTAAGCGGTCACCATCTAACATTCCCCAAGTCGAACTTGAATGCGTCACAAGGACTTGTTCAGGGACGCCCGGATACGAGATATCCCACAATTGTTGCAATCGCATGTCAATTAAGTCATCGAACTGTATTTCAGATTCCTTCTGCACCTCATCGGCAAGTGCCCACATCGGATGGAATATCCCCCCCACCAAGATCAGCAACACACCAGGCGTGAAAACACCAATTCGAAGCAGACTCGAGGTTGAGTTTCTCAGACTATCGAGTATGAAAAAGATAAGCGCAAGGAAAGAGATGAAGAGAAGTCCGAAACCAGACTCAGAAAGCGATAGTGCTTCGGTTTCATCTCCAAGTAATGCAGAGCCGGCGGGATAGAGTGCTTCACCATCGAATTCTACAGGGTTACTCGGCCCAAGACTCTCAAAAGCGAATTGGCCGGACCATAGATACGGTTGGAATTTACCAGCAGTCCCACCGATACAGAAGATGTAGTCTCCAACTGGAAGGGCACGCCAACGGTATGTGATTCGGGTGGTGTCATCATTTTCTTTAATCACAACTGTCGGAGCAGGAGAAAGACGGCCCGATGGCTGAATAAGGTCAGGTAAGCCACGGCTTTGCTGAATCTCAACCGGTACGTTTTCCCATTCGAAGTAGATGTTGAGGAGTTCGTGCTGCTCTACGGCAAATGACCAGCAATCTCGGTCGTTTTCAAGTAAAGCTCCGTAATGAATTGTTTCGAAATCAGTTGAACGGGGTTCAAGGTCACTGGACGGTTCGTCACTGTTTCTAGACTCGACATCCTCCGACCAGGGAATCTCCAAGACCATCGAGGACGCACCTCGGAGATGCAACTCCCAAGTACCTGGTCTATCAAGAACGAAAGTTAATCGCAATCGTACTGTTTGTTCAGGCCACAACAATCGCTCACCATTTAAATTGAGTTCTTCATCTTCAAGAGTGTAAGGATTTGAAGTTGAGGCAGAAGGAAGGGTCTCCGCTTCAAAGTTCCATGTCGTAACAGAAGATGCAAGAATCAAGGAGACTTCCAATTCGGGTTTGTTAGCACCTGATAATTCACCAGTGAATCGCAAATCGATAATCATTGATTTTAGGGTACTCGGAAGCAGAGCCAAATGCGATTGTTGAGGGTCCATGTCAAACTCGAAGGTGATGGTATCAGGCTGTGCAGGAGATGCAAAAACAGTATTCGAAATGACCTCTTCGCCACTGGCAACTGGTGTAAGAAGGCATTCATCATCTTGAATACACGACAAGAACAACTCTTCACCGCTACTGGATTCTGTTAAATTAGCCTGAACTGCTGGAATGCAGAGAGAAAACAGAAGAACGCTAAGCACGACAATCAATGCGCCCAACGGTCGCTGTTCGATACTCCGAGCGCACCCCATAGGACGCCGTCTGCACCATTGGCCTTCAATTCACTGCAGGCTTGTTGTCGCAAGGTCAGGATTTTTTTTGTCGATAAGCGTCGTGTTACATTGCCGACATTTGTATTTTCCACGAGAGCGTTTTTGTCGCGGGAATTCTTTGTCACAATCCGGACAACACCACAGCCAAATCGCTTTTGCCCGACGAAGGTGCTCTGTGAATTGAATACCAAAAACGCTGGCTGTATGACCTGGCCATGCTGCCTCGAGTTTACGAAAGAGTGAATTGTGAGCCCGTAAGCCAAGTGCATGGATGTATTCATGATGCAACACGTAGGCAGAGTATGCTTTCCATTCTGGATTGAGCATCTTCGGATGCAAATCAATCACTTCAACATCTTCTGGACGAAGGTTTCGAAGGTCAACCCCTCGTTTCCAACGCGTAACTCCGTGGCGTTGAGTTGCGTTTCTACGTAGGACACCAAGAGGGACTGAACGTAGGCTTTGTACGTCTGCATCAGCCCATTCGGGCATATCGAGCATGACGTCAACAACAAAGTCCCTCAACTCCTCGAGGAGTATGATTTGTTCTTTGTTTGGTTTTGCCATGGAGCATTTCAACTCCAACGATGGTATGCTGGATGGCCTTCTTTAACCGCAACAAACAACCCACTTCCAGTTGCACAGACCTTGCCATTGGCTTCGAGCAACAATTCAATTTCGGCTCGATCTTCACCTAATTCTTTGATTTGACTGGTGACTTTGAGAACGACGTCTTTGGGAGTAGGTCTGCGGAGTTTAACCGTGTAGGATGCAGTCACTGTACAAGGTGGCTCGTCAAGTCCTTGGGCATCCATGATAGCTACTGCTGCAGTCCAATTTCCATGACAGTCAAGAAGAGTTCCTATGATTCCTCCGTTAATCATTCCGGGAAACGCTTGGTGGTGTGGTTCAGGAAGAAATTCCATTGAAAGTCCATTTTCAATACGAAAACTGTTGATTTGAAGACCTTCTTTGTTTGCAGGCCCACAACCAAAACAGATTGAACTTGGAGCATATTGGAGCTGGACGCCTACATCTTCCATGTACTTGCGACAATCTGTTAGCACTTGTTTTCTTTGCTTGTTTGACCGAACAGATACGCATTCTTATTGAGGATGATTACCTGCCATAACCATGGCAGCGAAGAAGCCCCGCAAGAAGGCAAAAATTCGCGTTGCCCACGAGTTGTCTAAACGACGAAGAAATGCCATTGAAGAGGCAATGAAATCGCATGAATTAGAAGACAGACCAGAATGGGACAGAGGTGCAGAATGGTCGAATATTCGATTCTATCGAAAAATCATCAAGCCTGGAACAATGAGGACCGTCCATCTTCCACTTTTGGAGACCGACTTAGGTGAATCGTGGCCTATACCTGTCACCATTCTTCACGGAATTCGACCCGGTCCAACTGTTACGATTCTAGGTGGAGTACACGGTGATGAATTAACAGGACCTTCGACATGTACCCATTTACTGTCAAACACCTTTACAGATAATGGAAAACCACTGGACCCAAAGCATTTAGCCGGAACAATTCGTATTGTTCCAATCGTCAATTTACCCGGATACCGTTCTAAATCCCGTTATTTCCCTGACGGGCGGGACTTGAACCGTCACTTTCCTGGCGATATGAAAGGCTCAACAACAAAACGCGTCGCTGCTCAAACTTGGAAATACTTGTTTTCCGACGTGGATGCCATTGTCGATCTGCACAGCGCAGGAGTAGGTCGGTCAAACATGCCTCAACTGCGTGCAGACCTCGCACATCCTGGCTCAAACATTTTAGCGAAAGCGTTTGGTATTGAAATTATTCTCGACTCAAAACCACCTTCTGGCTCATTACGTAAAGCGGCGATTCAAGTTGATATTCCGGTCGTCACTTACGAAGGAGGAGGCGCAAACTTCCTCGATAATGAAGCGGTCAAGGTGGCTATGCACGGGGTTTTGAATGTTCTTCGTTCACTTCGCATGATAGAAGGCAATCCGCATCGCCCTCGGTTCCGAATGCTTGCCAGTGGCTCACATTGGCTACGCGCTGGAGAAGGTGGGCTGTTGGACATGTTTGTCTCATCTGGCTCAGTGATGCGAGAAGGAGAAGTCATTGCAACAATCTCTGACCCTGCTACGCCGGGAATAACTGTTGACATCGTTGCTCCTGAAGACGGGCTAATTATCGGTGCAGCAACCAATCCATTTACTGCAGCGGGCATGCCTGTTGGACACTTTTTGCCGATTTCAAAGCACATCAAATTGTTGAATGACCAAATTGATGAAAACGGGCGATTCCTCGTTTGTGGTTCTCAAAATGAACCGGTGTGGAGAGAAGAGAAAGATGTTGATGAGGTTGCGGTTGATGGCAACTGGAGTGGCGGAAGTGTGGATTCGGAATGGACGGTTACAAAGGAGAGAAATATCGCCCCGGGTGACACATTCAATGACAATGAAGAGGAATCTTGAGCCTAAGCATTGAGGAAAGCATCGACTTCTTTCTTCACTTCAGCATCGTCCATATTTCTTCGCTGACTCTTCGCAACTTCGAAAATATGAGCCACAAGGTCATCTGAGGCCTCATATCCGTTCTGCTCAAGCCACCATAGGATGTTTGAACGGCCAGCCATGTGACCGATGCGAATCACTTGCTTGAGACCAAAATCACCAGCAGGGACTCCAGAATATACCCGGTCTGCCAACCAATCATCACCCTTGCGCATTGCTTTAATCACCGCAGATGCATGCACGCCAGTACCGGTTTCAAAGGCATCCGTTCCAAAGACTGGATAATTTCGAGGAAGAGGTACTTCGATGTATTCGTTGGCCTTCTTGACGTAATCATTCAATTGAGTGAGGTCGTTGTCAATTACTCCGAGAAGTTTCAAATTTACCAGTGTAAGGTCGATTGGGGCATTACCTGCGCGTTCACCTACGCCTAATGCGGTGCCATGGATAACATCTGCACCTGCTTCAACAGCAGCAATATTGTTCGCCACACCTAATCCACGGTCTTGGTGACCGTGCCAATTCACTTCGATTTCTGAACGCTTGAATCCACTGTCTTTGATGACTTCTTCATCGATAAATTGTAGCAATTTCTTGACCCCATTGGGTGTGACGTGGCCGCATGTATCGCAAACGCAAAGACTGCGAGCCCCTAATTCCATAGCACGCTGGTAGATGATTTTGATATCTTCTGGTTTTGAACGGGTCGTGTCTTCGGTGACAAACATAACCGGGACATCGTTTTCAACAGCATAGGAGACTGCCTTTTCCATCGTTGAAATGAGTTTCTCAATGGTCCAACCTTCTGTATATTGTCGAATCGGACTGGTTCCCAAAAAGGCACTTGCTTGAACGGGAATACCGTGCTTTTGTTGCAATTGGACCAGCGGCTCAATGTCATGCATGAGCGTGCGAACCGCAGCACCTGGACGGATTTTGAAATCGTTTTCAGTGATGTGCGAAAGCATAGCATCGATATGTTCTACATGGAAAGGTCCAGCACCCGGAAGGCCGAGATCAACTTTTTGGATTCCAAGGTTTTCCATGAATGTCAACAATTCGATCTTTTGTTCAATGGTTGGGTTTCGAGCACTTGGACTTTGCAATCCATCACGAAGAGTTTCATCATCAAACCACACTTCATGAGGGTGATTGGCAGGATTTCTGTTGATTTCATAATCAATCGCATTCCAGTCATAAATCAATGAACGCTCATCCATACAACATCACCGCTTCAGCCGACGGGGGCCGGTGCAAACACTCTCAGCAAGGATTCATGTTTGAAGGCGTCGATTCAAGAAAAGGTTCATTCTTCTTCCGAATTACTACCTTCTTCATCATCGTGTGCATCGTTTTCTACCAATTCTGCAGGTAGACGAGCAGCAAATATGATGTGGTCATCGAAACCTGTCTTCTTGGCATTTCTCAATTCCATGATTCGAGTTCCTTTCGACTTCTTGTTTTTGGTTTCTTTCGTCTGACCTGCGTTTATTCGAATCATCATGCCCTTCTTGGTCAGTAAGAACAAATTGTCCTCAAGGTTCGGAATTTGACGTGCACTGATGATATAATCGCCGTTTTCATGGTCCAAGTTCATTGTGTAAGCACCTTTTGCTCCTGGCTTGGTCTTACGGTAACCATCAGTACGCATCTTACCTTCACCCGTGTCAGCATCGACTTTTTGATTACCATCGGCATCCAAATCAGGGATCTTGTCTGCAGTACCTAAGCGACTTCGCTTTGCCATTCCGTTTCGTGTAATCGTGAGGATTTGAGTATCCGTGTTTTCTGTCGACATCATGCCGACAACGTGACCGCCATCTGCATTCTTTCTGTTACCTGTTTTAATTCCGTAAACACCTGCCGAAACACGGCCTGAAGAACGGATATCGGAGCACGCAAAGCGGCTGGCGAATCCTGTGCTTGAAATCATAACAATAGCTGATTCATCCGTTCCAGTTCGAACATTGACAAGACTGTCGCCATCAAGTTTGAAACGAAGAGCATACTTTCCATTTCTGTTAATTCGGACATATTCCTCAAGTTTGGTTTTCTTGATGAGGCCTAATCGAGTTGCAAACAGCAAGAAGTGACCTTCTGGTGATTCAAGTAAATCTCTGGTAATCGGTAAGATAGTAACGATGTTTTCATCATCCTGAATCTTTTCAATGACGTTTCGAATGTGGCTACCTCGAGCATGCCGGCTAGCGAGAGGCGTCTCCCAAGCCTTGAGTCCGTAAACACGCCCTTTGTCAGTGAAAATCAGCAAACGGTCCTTGCTGAAACACGTGACGATCAGTTGTGGGGTGTCCTCATTCTTGGTTGCTACCCCTTTGAGGCCTTTTCCGCCACGGTTCTGAACACGGAACATCTCAACAGGCATGTGGCGTATGTAGTTGTCTTCAGAGAGCGTGATAGCAATCGCACGTTCTTCAATCAAGTCTTCTCTGTTCATCGAAAGTGGCATTGGGTCAATGAACGAACGGCGTTCATCACCATGCCGTTCAATCATATCATCCAGTTCAGTTAGTAGAATGCTGAGCCTGCGAGAACGAGATGCGATGATGTCTTGAAGATCTGCAATACGCAACTGCAACTCTGCATATTCATTCTGTACTTTATCAACATCTAAGCGACTCAATTGGTAAAGTCGTCGTTCAGCAATTGCTTTCGCTTGTGGTTCTGTAAAACTGAATGGAGCGATTCCTGACATGGTTTCATCGCCTTTCAAGACCGCTTCAAATTGGTCTCGGCTGGCACTGGCTTTACCCACTGCTACAACATCATCGATTCTGTCTTGAGCTTTGACCAGACCTTCAAGAATGTGGGCTCGAGCCTGGGCTTTTTCGATGTCAAACTGGGCTCTTCGCTCAATAATTGATTCACGGTGTGAAACATAGGTGTGAAGCATAACAGGAAGGGTCAGAAGAACCGGACGACCGTCCAAAATACCCATCATGTTCGCAGAATACGACTCTTGAAGACGGCTTGATTTGAACAATTGATTCAAAACAGCGTGAGGGTCTGCATTATTCTTCACTTCAATCACAACTCGAATGCCTTCTTTGGAAGATTCATCGCGAATATCTCGAATGCCAACAACTGTGCCTTTGCTAACCAGTTCAGCGATGTGAACAAGCATATCGGCTTTCTTGACTTGGTAAGGGATTTCATGAATAATAATTCGCTTACCCTTGCTATCGTCATGGACATCACACTTCGAACGAACGTGGAATCGACCTTTACCGGAAGAGTACATGTCATAGATTCCGTCGATGCCATGAATAGAAGCGCCGGTTGGGAAGTCAGGGCCTTTAACGTGCTCCATATACTCGTCTATAGAAATATCAGGCATGCCTTTGTTGGCCTCGCCTTCCTCTAAGATACGATTGACGTGGAGGTGAATCGCACCGCCTACTTCGGTCAAATTGTGCGGAGGTATTCGGGTAGCCATACCGACTGCAATACCGTCACTGCCGTTGAGCAGTAAGTTTGGCAAACGGGCAGGAAGGACGGTTGGTTCTTGCTCTGAATCGTCGAAGTTCGATTGGAAATCGACAGTCTTCTTATCGATATCATCGAGCATGTGCTTGGAAATTCGGTCAAGTCGACTTTCGGTATATCGCATAGCTGCAGGCGGATCGCCATCGATGGAGCCAAAGTTTCCTTGTCCGTCAACCAAAGGATACCGGAGAGAAAACTCTTGAGCCATTCGAACCATTGTATCGTAAATGGATTGGTCGCCGTGAGGGTGATATTTACCCATAACTTCTCCGACAGAACGAGCAGATTTACTGAATTTCTTTTCAGATGTGTGCCCGCCCTCATACATACCGTAGAGTACTCGTCGGTGAACTGGCTTAAGTCCATCACGGGCATCAGGAAGTGCACGCCCGATGATAACAGACATTGCGTAATTGATGTAGGAGGTTTTCATCTCGTCATTCAATGGATGATTCAACACATTCCCAGTGGGCATCACTTCGCCGTCTTCTTCTTCGATTTTTTCTTCGCTCTCATCAGATGTCAAGATTGGTCACCTCCTTTGCGTGGCGTTCGATAAACGCCCTTCTGTCGGGGACATCGTCGCCCATGAGAATCTCAAACATACGGTCAGATTCCTCTGCATCGCGCACGGTGACTTTGAGCATTGTACGGGTTGCTGGGTCCATGGTCGTCTCCCAAAGTTGTTCAGGATTCATTTCACCAAGACCCTTGTAACGCTGAACGCCAATTTTGGTATTGGGGTTGTCTCCTCTCAGTTCATCGATAATTCGGTCTCTTTCTTCATCCGAGAACGCATATTTGCTGACTCTTCCTTTCGAGAGTTGGTAGAGGGGGGGTTGTGCGATAAAGACGTGACCTTCGGTAATTGCTGGCCGCATAAAACGCCAGAGGAACGTCAGCATCAGCGTGCGAATGTGTGCACCATCGACGTCAGCGTCTGTCATGATGATGATTTTGTGATATCGCAACTTTTCAGGATTGAACCCTCCTTCGTCCTCTGGATTATTACCTACGCCTGCACCAAGTGCACGGATCATGGTTTGAATTTCATTATTCTGGAAAACTTTGGCGATGTTGTGCTTTTGACGTTCGACATTCAAGATCTTACCTCGTAAGGGCAGGATTGCTTGAATCCGTCGATCTCGGCCAGTCTTTGCCGAACCTCCCGCAGAATCACCTTCGACCAGATAGACTTCACATTCTCCTGGATCCCGAGATTGGCAGTCTGCCAATTTACCTGGCAGGCCACCGCCTTCCAAAACGCCCTTGCGTCGTGTAAGGTCACGGGCTTTACGAGCAGCTTCACGAGCCTTGGATGCAAGAAGGGCTTTGTCAACCACTTGCTTGGCTACGGAAGGGTTTTCTTCGAAGAATTCATTCAGCTTTTCATAGACTACAGTTTGTACTATTCCAGTAACTTCGCTACTGACCAATTTATCTTTGGTTTGTGAAGAGAATGAAGGGTCGGGGTGTTTGACACTCACGACTGCAGCAAGTCCTTCACGGACATCGTCTCCAGAAAGAGCATCGCCCTTGAGAAAATTACGCTTCTTAGCATACCCGTTCACACAACTGGTCAAAGCTGTTCGAAGGCCGGACATGTGCGTTCCGCCATCCTTGTTACGGATGATGTTGGTGTAGCAAAGAATCGATTCGCTGAATGCATCCGACCATTGGAGTGCGAGTTCAATAGACACAGGACCCTTTTCGGTTTCCTTCTCCCCTTCGATCACGATGACGTCTTCATGCATCGCCTCTCGACGTTCATTCAACTGGCGGACGAACTCAGCAAGTCCACCCTCGTACAGGTGTTCAACGACATGTGCTTCTTCAGATCGCTCGTCATTGATGACAATTTGAAGGCCTGCATTGAGGAATGATGTTTCTTTGAGACGAGTGTTGATTTGTTCAAATTCAAATTCAGTGACTTCTGTAAAAATAGAGAGGTCTGGCTTGAAGGAGATGATTGTGCCAGTATCGTCGCATGTTCCAGTCACTGCCAATGGCTCTACTGGCACGCCAGCTTCGAAACGTTGGAAGTGGATTTTACCATCGCGATGAATCGTGACATCCATCCACTCTGAAACAGCATTCACTGCAGAAACACCAACGCCGTGTAGTCCACCGGATACTTTGTAGGAACTGTTATCGAATTTTCCGCCAGCGTGGAGTTTCGTCATGATGACTTCTGCTGCTGAAACACCGTATTCCTCATGCAGGCCAACTGGAATACCTCTTCCATAATCACGCACTGAGAGGGAATGATCGGGGTTGAGTGTGATGTCGATTCGCGAGGTGTGGCCCGCAAGGTGCTCGTCAACAGAATTGTCAACGACTTCCCAAATACAGTGGTGGAGAGCCGTCCCGTCGTGAGGGTCGCCAAGATACATACCTGGTCGTTTTCGTACTGCTTCGAGGCCTTCGAGAACCTGGATACTGGATGCACTGTAATCGTCTGACAAAATAATTCCTCTGATGGGTTGCGAAAGATGGGCGTTTTAGCGTATCGAAAATACGATGATTTTGAAGGTTGAAAATGAGATAATTTTGGGCCGCAGTCCGCTATTTCTCTACCCTCGCCCCCCTCTACAACTATACCCTGTGACGAGGGGGTATAAAGGTACTGCAAAACGGGTGTCCTGCGGCCTGTTTTTCAACCCAAAATCGGCAGCGCAAATGACGTATTCTACAGGCCAAAAAAAGAGAGGAAATCGAAGAGAGAAGAGAAGGAAAAAACGGTGAATTTACTCGAAGCCTCCAACCCATGGCAGGCGAGAGCGTTAAGAAGCCGGCCAAAGTCGCCGAAAGCATGCCCAACCCCAAGATATGCGTATCTCTTGAAGAAACCACCGTGAAAGCAATGGTTGACGAAGCAGCCCGTGCTGGAATTCAAGGCGCAGATATGGTCGAAGTTCGATTTGACCGGTTGTATTTGAAAAAGCCTCAGGCGACCATTACCGAGGACGAAGAAGGCAACAGAGTTTCCACAATGCCCCCTGTAGAAGAGTGGCCTGTGAAGGATTTTGAAGAATTGGATGTCGCCAAATCTATTGCAGACCTCAAGGAAGCGATTGGGCTCCCTGTAGTCTTCTCAGTTCGCTCAGTTCGAGACGGAGGGTATTTCTCGGGTGATGAAAAACAACGCATTGGAATCCTACAAGCAGCTATTGAATCCGAAGTCAAATGGATTGACCTTGAAATGTCAATAAAGGCGAAAGACAGGAAATCTTTGGTTGAATCTGCCAAAGCAGCAAAGTGCCAAATTATCGCTTCACAGCACGATACAAGTGGGACACCAAGTTCAGAAGATATTGTTACAATGATCACGTCAAATGCAGACAGTGGAGACCTCGTTAAATTCTGCGGCACCGTCAAAGATCATCAAGATGCGCTTCAAATCGTTCACGCTGCAAACGCATTGAACGAGCAAGATGCTACTCCTCCTTACAGCCTTATGGCACTTGGAAATGGTGGCGACTGGGCACGACTCCACGCCCCTACTCTTGGGCAAGAAATGGTCTATGCAACAATGCGTGATGAATTTCGCCTCTCAGACAAGGGCCTTGTCAACGTTCGGGACCTCCAAGATGCTTGGAGACTCTTGGAGTATTAAACTCGATTACAGCCCTTCTAAACGTGGTTTTTACGGCATCTCGCTTTCAGGCGGTGCTGAACTTTCCCAAACCTGTTGGTTTTTTATTGATTCAGAATCGTCTGGAGGTGGAAGTTCAACGACCTCTTTGGCCACCTCTTGCACCGGCAATGTTTGCGTATATTCCGCAGGCGTCTCCAGTGAAGGGACGATGTTTTGAGGTACCTCCGCAACTAAACCAGCCTTCATGTATTTTGCATTGAGGATGAAAGGAATGGAAAGCGTGCCAAGCAAAACGGCCAAGAATACGAGTGAAACTGTGAATGGTGGGAGAATGAAACTTCGTTCGGTTGTGATGATGGTGATGTCGGCAGCAATGATGGTATTTGGCGAATCTGCATCGTTATCGTGAACGTTATCCCAAGCGTCAATTACGATGTAGAAGTCTTCCCAAGTGGTCCCTACAAAGAACGATGAATAAATCTCCGGACCATCTAAATTCAGAGCAAAATTTACTTCCGAGGTTTGCTCATATTCGTGAGAATCTCGATAGGATTTCCATCCTAAGAAGTTGAAACTTCTCCATTCTGGAGGGATATTTGAAAGAGATTCTTCAAACTCATTATAACCATAGTAATCGCTGTGTGAAGAATGATACGATTGAGTATAACTGTTGTACTCTTCAGTTGTAAGAAGATAGATATCTCCGTTGATTGGATTGAGGTTGGTGTCTTGCAAAGTGATGCAAACCGTCGTCCTATAATCGGCTGAAAGGTTGACCCGTAATGCCCCAACGCTATCGTTTCCAATCAACATCGTCGTGTAATGATTTTCTTCAAGAGGTTCAAGTTGAGGAAGCATCCATGTTTCATACATCCAAGGTTCTTCAGGACTCAATGAAGTATCTTGCACTGGTTGAGTACCGGACGTGTCTTCCTGACGATTGTCGTCTTCATAATATTCAACATCGTCATAGTCTTCAAATCCTCCCCACCAATTTCCATTGTGAAACGGAACTAATGAAAGGCGTTGAGCAGTTTCATTCCATCGAATCGGAGAGGTATCTCCAGCGCAAGAATCCGCAGCCTCAACTTGCATTGAAACAGGTGTAGCGAAAGCAAGTAAAAGCAGAGGTAGGAGCAGGGTTAGCGTAATTGAACCGACTCGAATATGCGGTGACATGTGCTCTCCTCGTGTAAGGTTAGGAAAGGAGGTTATACAAACTAACGGTTAACTTCTACGACGAAGAGGTCGAATGTAACCACTGTCGTCGCTTCTACGTTCATCTTTCGATAAGATACCAGGTGCGGGAGGCGGAGCATGGTGATCCATACCAAGTAAGCCTCCTTGGTCCTCGACATGTTCTACATCGGTATAGGTTTCAGCAGCTTGTTTTGCTTCATCCTCGAGTTCCGATGGTTCTCGCATAACCAACCATCCCAGAATCAAAGCAACAGCAATCAAAGCGACAAATGTTGCAAGGTCAGAACCAGCATCTGCGAGCCAACTTTTCCAATCATCAACACTGAAGTCAGAAAGGGATGGAGGTGCAGAGGGTTCTGGGCTTACATCAATTTCTTCATCCATTGAGTCACAAATCCCTACACTGTCGCATATTTCTAAACGAATCGTGTATGTTCCTACTTCACTCCAGCTTCCGGTAATTCGTGAAACTGAGCCAGGGAGTGGTTCCACCCAATCATCTGCAGGGTCGCCGTTGTTATCAGCATCGACTTCGATATCTAAGTCCCATCGAATTTGAAGGTCAGGGCTGAGTGTTTCATCTCGGTCTGATATAGAACCGTCGTTGATGTTCGTATCACGATAGACTGCAATGGCTAAGTCGGCTTCAATATCAGAGAAATTCGCAAGGAATGAGTTGGAATCTGAGACAATAATTTCGTCTGGGACAAAGATGTTGTGAATAATCGGTGGATGATCAATGACCACGGTAAAGTAGGCACGAGACACATCACCGGTGCCAAAGGCATCTCGGACTGTGAGTGAAACGGTGTATTCTCCGGGCAGAGAATAGGAGTGCCAAGGGGTTGCTTGGTGTTCCAAAGGAGATCCGTCTCCGAAATCCCACGTGTATTGAACCAAACCGTTCCATTCTGGAGAATTAACGTCTAAGGGGACATATTTGCCTTCAAAAGACTGGTCGCCGTCTCGGGTTCCATCAGAATCAAAATACAACAGTGAATGAGGCGCTGCAAAGGTATCGCCCTCTTCATTGAAAGTTCTTGACCAATCTAAGTTTGTTACCTCAGGAAGGACGCTTGAATCGGTCATTTGTTCGTCATTATACCATGCATCGAGAATTTGAACCGCGATGATTGGCAAAGGATTGGCAATTTCGACGGTGAGGACACGAGCAATACTTTGCGCCCCTTCTGCATCGGTAACAACCAACATGACGGTATGCACACCAGGTTGTGAGAAGGAATGTGTCACTTGAGGGCTGGCGCCAAATGTTCCATCATCTGAGAAACTCCAATTGTAGGTTAAGTCACTGGAATCTCCAACGGTTCCATCGGGGTCAAACGAATCCCGACCATCGAATGTGTAAGGTGTTTCAACTTGCCCATCTTCGACACGGAAATCAATTATCGAGGTGCCTGATGTCGTGGTTTTGACAATGAAATCAGCGACAGGAATTTGGTTCATTACCAAAATAGACAAGACGGCATTAGCCGAACTTCCGTCGTCATCCATGACGGTCAATTCAGCAGTTTTCAAGCCTGGAGTGTCCCATGAAGGCATGGGATTCGGGTCGTTTGAACTGGTGAGTGTGAACTCATCATCACGGTCAGTAACTCCACCATCAAGGTTCACTCCATCGGGGAAGAACCACGCATAAGAGACGATGCTACCGTCTGAATCCTTGAACACATCTGGCATTACAATCGATGTATACGTATCAGTAGACAACTGTTCAGAGTAGATCTGGTAAGGTACACGGTTGTTGACGTAAACAAGGATATTTTTGACGCCGATGTTATTGCCATCAGATACGGTCAGAGTGAGATTATATGTTTCGTTAATTCCGTTGATATCGCCCCACTCGTGAGGGGCCTCAAACATGCCAATTCCGCCATCAGTAACGCCGTCTCCCCAGTTCCACTGGAAGGACAAGTTCTGTGTTGGGACGTTATCAACCGTGAGTGAGGCTGAAAATAAAATCATCTGATTCGTAAGGATTGATATTTCTTCTTCAATCAATACGCCGTTTACCGTAATGAGAGGAATCGGTGGAGTGGAATCGGTGATGTTCAATTCGAGAACGTCGACATCGGACCAAGAACCTCCCTGGTCTTGAACTCGAAGTGTTGCATTGTAGAGACCTATTGATTGATAGGAACGGAATGGCGATTTCAAACCGGATGTGGTCGAATCTCCGAAATCCCAAGCATAGGCAACTGGTGCATCCAGATAAGGCAAGGAATTGTTGTCAAAGGAAAGTCCCCATGCGTCAAAGCCATCGCCGCTAAACTGAATGTTTTCCCAAGTCTGGGATTCGTTTGGTGAAAGTGTGCCATTCGCAGTTGGCTTCATGTTGTTGAGAATTTGAGGAGAAGAAGAAAGCGTATCAACAGTGGTTCCAATCATGTCTTTCATTTCCATTTGGAATGAGTATTGAGAATTGTAAGGAGCCGTAAACCAGATGCTTTCTTCTGTAGCAACACCTCCGCCTGCAGATACCCTCTTGGTCACTGTATCAACAACTGTTCCACTGTTATCGAGAACTTTTGTTGTGACGTCGAGGTCTTCAAAGAACGCATTTGAGAAGACTTCATAATTGATCTGGACGGTATCAGGGGAGCCGTCACCATCACGATCGCTCAAGGCGGTAGTGTTGAGCGTCAGAGTGGCCGGGGAAGTGATACGAGCGGCTTCAATGTCAACAGTACCTTGTGGATACGAGGGGCCACACGAGGTGTAATCGCAATCAGCAACGGTACTGGCATACCAAGTAATCGCCCAAACCTCATCGGTCAAATTTCCAAAGCCGGGAATAAGTGCCGTAGCAACGTTGTTTTGGAAGTCTAAGTCCGTTGCCGTCCACAAACCATCGGCAGTTGCCTGAGATACGACAACACCGTCAAATTGGCTGACATCAGCAGTCAAACGCATCGTCAAAGGCGCTGGAGAAGAGGTTCCGGGGGTGAATTTGAATGCACGAATACCCCAACCTTCAACCGAATGTCCAGTCGAAGACCATGGTCCTGCCCAGTTGCTGTTGGTATCAGCCGGTTGAACACGGCAGAACGAATTGGAAGAACACGTTGAGGTTAAATCAAGATTTGAGAACCCGTAGATTCCTTGGGATGAATCAAGCACTGCTGCAATCGAAAAGTTCGCAAAGATTTCACCCATGGTTCGACCAAGCATACCGCTTTGACCGCTCACGGGAGAGCGTGCTAAGTTCTCAACACCCAAACCGCCAGTAGCGGAGTCTTGCACCAATTGCCGAACTGCAGGTCCACCGCCAAGGTGGTCAGCCAAATACATCGTGAAGATGAAGCCAGCACCGTAGTCTGCAAAGCGTTGGTTCCACCAACGGACCGAGAGTTCTGATGCTTGTGTCCACTGATTCAAGTGGCTCACAAGAGTTGAATCTGCTCCAAAACAGAGGAAAATGGCTACATCGGCATTCCCTTCATCAATCCAGAGGTTTTCATAAGGGTCTTGGGCGTTGTGTAACAAGTGTTCCAATTCGTGAGCAAGAATGGATTTACCCCAACTCAAGGTAACATCTGCAAAGTCAACGAACACTGCTTCACGTGAATTTGACATTGAAGGTGCGAAGTATCCACCGATATTGTAAGCACCATCGATGTCATAAATGACAATCTGAACTTGACAATTGTTATCGACATCTGGAGGCGCTAAACCTCGTCCGTCTTGGTAATCTTTACCGTAGTAGGTGGTCATTGTAGGATAAATGGTTTGATCCCATGAAGATGCGAGGTTATTCAGGACCGTTGAACTCAAAGTTCGGCCGGATTGGACTAAGAACGCCACAGTTGTTGTGGTTTTGGCCACATAGGTGTCAACAGAACCGCCGGAAGTAGGAACAGTAAGCTGGTCGTTGACTACATGGGGATTGCATGCTCTTGCAGAGGAACGTGCGGATGTTTGAGGCTCGTAAGCCATGTCTTCAATTCCGGGCCGACCAGCATCAATCCACTCTTGTTTGAGGAAAGAGAACGCCGAAACTACAGGCTGTTCTTCTTCAATCATCAAATATTGATGACCCATCTCAATTTCAAAATCGGCGATGTCTCCAATCACAACGCCACCGGCACTGTAGGGCAGCACCTCGTTTGCCTCCTCAGATTCAGCCCCCACTGTAAGTAAAAGAGGTGATATTCCAGAGACAAAAAGAAGTGTTACCAACAGCAAAGCGGTATTGGAGCGTAGTTCCGACATTTATGACACCTCATTTATTCGCAAGACTGCTAACATCTACACGACTTGAAATGAGGTATTTAAGAGTGGGTCTATGAGGCTTCATACATGCTCATGCAGGATGGAGGTGATTTGCGGACCCCGAAAAGGTTCGCCATTGTTGCTCTCATGTTGCTGCTTTGCTCTCTCAGCACCTCGATTTTACAACCCGTTCACGCAGTTGAATCACCGTACGAGCCCGTCGAAATATGTGATTATGTAGATCAACTTGAATTCAATGGCACCTTAGCCAACGAATCTGTTCATTGGCAAACAAGTCTTGGTCCGCGAGTCCCCGGCACAAATGCTTCTGAAACGTTCCGAAATTCCGTTGAAGAAAACCTGACTCTGTGGAATGTGAGCATGCACGAATATACCGTTGACGACTTAACCTTCACCAATGTTGAAGCCGTATTAGAACCCGATGGCGCAGATAACGATACGCCTCGCATTGTTTTAGTTGCCCATTATGACACTCGGAATGTTGCGGAACGGGACAGCGATGAGAATCGCACCAATGAACCGATTGTTGGGGCTAATGACGGGGCAAGTGGTGCTGCTGCATTACTCGAATTGGCACGAATTATACCACCGATGGAACTGGAATATGAAGTCGAACTGCTTTTCACCGATGCTGAAGACCAAAATTACACACCTCACCGTTTTTTTGGCGCTGAGAAATGGGCAGAAGAGCAAACCCAGCACGACATTAACCGCACTGCAGCATTCATCGTGCTGGACATGATTGGAGATGCTGACTTACAACTCACACACATTTGGCCAGGTAATGGCGCTTTATGGAGCACAATTCCTCCACTTGCTGAAGCGCTTGGCATGGTAGAAAATCAAACAGATTGCAACGGAGGAATGGGCGTGAAGATTTTCGACCAAAATACCTCAATCGGCGTCTTTGATGATCATGTTCCTGCACTAAACATAGGAATACGAGCAATTGACCTCATCGACATTCGGTTTGGGCCGGGAGCTCAGGCATTCGGCGGCTATTGGCATACACATGAAGACACACCTGACAAGGTCAGTGCTGAATCGCTTGAAACGGTTGGCAGAATGGTAGAACTGGGCTTGAGAAGCGGTGCATGGTTGGCCACCAACATTAGCGTAGTAGAGCAAATTGAGCCAGTCAATACATCTGAGGAGGAGGTCGAAGAAACGGAGACAATTGAAAGCCAATCCTATCCAGTTTTGATGCTTATGGCAGCCCTTTCAATCGGAACTTTACTCCTGTTCATGGCCTTCCTTGGTTGGAATATTCGAAAGAAATCCTAATACAGTGTTGCGCGGCACGGAAAGGGAAGGGTATTATCCGCGCATCTATTGACCTAAGATAAGCGGAGGTGGGAGTGATGGACGATGAAGAATTGGATGACCGCCTCGTAGCCCTTCGCGCTCGTGTTCAATCCAAACTTGAACATTCAGGAAATGAAAAAGCAATTCGTCAAAAAGCCGCTGAGGAAGAATTGGTAGTCGAGGCTCATGAATTGGATGAAGCGGTTGAAAAAGCAACGGTCCGATTTCAGGCTAAAATTGATGAACTGGACCAATCTGACAAATCCAGAATTCTTACCTTAGCAGCTTCTCTCATATTGATTGGCAGTATCTTAGGCATGGCATCAGGCGCACTTATTCTCAACGGCAACCCTGACGACCTACTGTCTTCTGCACTCTTTGAAAGAGCCGACAGAGTCGATGTCACCGGTATAGCATTAGAAGCCGAAGATGGGAATGGCGTAGAAAACGTCACCGTCCAATTACTCAATGTTGATACCGATGAAATCATTGCAGAAATGGCTACGGATGAAAACGGCTATTTTAGATTTGAAAATATCCTTTCAACGGTTATGACATTACACGTTGAAGCGGATGGATATATCACTGTGGAACGTGATTTTATGCCAGAAGAAGCAGGGATTAAACCTGTTACAATGACGCCGGGAGAGGGACTTCGAGTCGAGGAAGGAGTGGTTGAAGACGAAGGCTGGGATCTGGGATTAGCAGTCGGTCTGTCAACTGCAGTAGGTGTCTTCACCGTTTTGACTGCATTAGTCGGTTTTCAAGCGGCTGTCGAAGTTCGCCGAGCAAAGTACTATCGGAGAACGCAATATTTAGCCGGAATTGCCTTATTTAGCCGTGGCTTGATAATTTTCGGACCTTTTTTGATTCTTGTTGGAATGATCTTTTTGGTTATTTCTAAGGACCAATTTAGTGATGTTGGCGGTGATTGAATGTACCTCATCACAGTTGAGGGAGGAGATGGGTCTGGCAAGGGCGAGGCTGCTCGCATTTTACTGGAATTAGCAGCAGAATATCCATTTCCAGAAGTTCATGCTACACACGAACCAAGGCGACACAGTGAACTTGGTAAGTTGGCACTTACTTCAGTGAAATTGGGAAATAAAACGCCTCTTGAAGAAGCAGGACTCTTTGCTGCAGATCGCCTTGACCATTCACACACTTGGATTCGACCACTGTTACAGAAAGGACATATTGTCATATCCGATAGAAACATTCACTCCTCATTGATCTATCAAGGCATAGTTGGAAACTTAGGCGTCGAACATGTTGCCAAAATGAATGCTGCAGCTATGATTCCCGATTTGGTATTGTGGATTGATTGTGACCCAGATAAAGCGATGAAGCGAATCCAATCGGGCACCTTGCGAATGAACAGCGAAAAACAGGAATATTTCGAAACTGCTGAAATTCAAAAAACCATTCGGAAAGGATTCATTGACTTACTTTCAGGCGATGTAAAAGCTCCTGCCCCGTTCGACAAATGTTGTGTAGTAGGCCCCATTTTGAATGAAGGCGGATTGGATGAACTCAAGAAAAAACTCAGAGCCGAACTTCGAGCCTTTTTCAATCGTAAACCCGCCCCATTAAACGTAGAAGCGGATGAAGTAGACCGCTATTTGCTTCGAACATTGGTCATGGATGTCAAAAAGCAACAACGCCTTCCTGGTGCGCCCCAAGACAGAACTGCGATTCACATCGGTTGGTTATCTGGCCGTTCTCCTGCGCAATGGATGGAGTTTGCTGAATCAAAATGGGATTCAGAAAATGCAGGGCCCAACGATGTGCCTGCAACCCCTCATGCTCACTCATGTTGGTCGGTATTAGGCACGCTTTCGTTAATTGTCGGATCAAGTGAAGTTCCCCGATTGCACAAGGCGTTTGGTCCGCATAGAATGGTGACACAACGTCACACGCAGAGACTCATTAAATGGCTGGAAAAGACTCGGTGGATTCACAAACAGCAATCTCATGTTCCCTTCGCTGAAGCCCAAGTGTTCAAACTTCGAGACAGTCGTCTCGGTTACGGTCGCTTAGCATTGGCAATGTGGCCGCTGCGTGCTCAAATTTCCTCATGGAGGAGAGCAAATCCTGATGCGGATTGGACGACCGCATTACGCTCAATCCTTATTCCAATTGACGGCAGACCACCACGCCCGCGCATTCGGAAAGCAATTGAATACATTTGTAAGCGACTTGAAATGCTGAGCAGCGGGCATGAAATGTGCCCTGTTCCTACAACTGTTGAAGAATTGTTAGCATGGTGGGAAACACCACCTCCAAACAACTGATTACTCTTCCTGGTCTTGTTGAAGTTCGAATCGAGCATTGGCTGGTAAAATCACTTGGCTGGCATTTTCAAAGAACTGTGGGCGTGCGCAAAATGCAGCCCCAGTGAGAATAGCAATACCGATACCAAAAGGAGTGCCTGTGAGCGGACGAGTAAGATTATTCGATTCATAGCCTGTGAGAAGTTGCGTAAAGCCATCAATCAACATTGGGAGGCAGAGAAGCGTGCCAAAACCCAACCATGCCATCGTCCTGTAATTCTTTCTATAGATTGTTTCAAGCCATTTATCAGGGAGCAAAGAAAGGCAAGAATCCTTGATTGTCCAACGATTGTGACCGTAGCGAGAGAAAACAAATCCACCAATTGCAAGCCCGAAAAAGATACCTATGTCACGAGTACATACCGGCATTTGATTTTCATTAATCTGCCAACTGCGTTCGTGTTTATTATGGCAATTGAGGTCGCCAAACATGTAGATGAAGCCACTGTATGGGTCAAGTTCAGTCCATGCAAAAGGCTCGGGGATGCCTCCAGCCGCATCTGGCAAATTCCCATTTGAAAAAGCACCATCTACGGTAGCGTAATCCAGCGCATTCGCTCGAGCGTCCAACTCAGGCACACTGCCAGTTGGAAGAAGAAAAGGAACGAGGAAGAAAGAAACCAAAAAAAAGGTGCAGACTCCAAAAATCCAATTTCCAACCTTTTTTTCTCGACGGCGGTTAGACAAGCCGTTCTTCTCCATATCTTTAGCAAGCAAAGACAATTGATGAAGTTTCGCTCTACCTGAGGCGAGTATTGATGTGTAAAGGCCGATTAGAGGTAGCATGAGCCTCAAAGAAGGAGAGCCGGTTGGGATAGCAACCGGGCTTCAAGCAGGGGCATTCATGGGCCTCTATCTCGGCTTCAGTTTAGCAGTCATCTCAGTGCTTACCGACCCAGGTGAATTAAAGCGACTCGTGTCTTTGATGTGTATACCTCCCATGATTGGATCGATTCTACTTGGTCCATTTTTAGCTCGGCGCAGACGTCCGGTGTTTCTTGGCCAGCAACCGCTCGCCCATGCTCGTGAAAAATTGCATCAATTCAATGAAGGGCAGGGGAATTGGAGAGTCTTAAGTCATATCAAAAGCGACGGTATGTCAATACGCATCGATATGCATAATTTGACCAATGTCTTAGGCGTTGTAGATGCAGCATTAGCGTTATCCGACCAGTATTCTGTCAAATTTATTGTCGGTCAAGGTATGGCCAACAGCCGCCAGCCGGAATTAAGAAACAAGGTGCTTTCTCGTATTGAAGAAAAAGTCAGTATATCTCGACGTTCAAGAAGCGCCAAATCTATCGAAGTATCGCCAGAACCGACCGTCAAATATGTCGACCAACAAAGAAAAATAAATCGAATGATTCTCATTCTTCTTCCAATCGTGTCCTTCTTTGCCTGGCTTGAAATGCGTTAACCGCTACAGGATGAGATAAAATCACTCGTAAAGGAATAGGCTATCCCGCAGATTGTTTAAAACCCGTCTTGGAAATTTTAACCCATGCGAGAAGCCCAGTTTTTTTGGAAAAGGGAAAAAGTGAGGCGGATGGGTGTCGGCCCTTTGTATGATATTTTTGAACAATTTGAATTCATATCTTATGTCAAAAGAATCCCCAAAGATGTACGTTGCGTGTTCAAGGTTAAGTTCATGCCCGATAAAGGCCCTGAAGATTGTAAAGAACTGGCTTCTTTTGAAGTGTTAGAAGTCCTCAACGAACCTGAAAGTTCAGATCAAGCCTACTTGTTGCTCATACGCCTCAATCACGCAATCGTCAATTTGAATGCTCGCACAAACGGTACAAGTGCAGTTTCAGGCAAATGTTTCCTTAACGCAGAAGGATTAACCTATACCGTTCAAGGACCAGGCACGAAATTGCGGCTTATTTCAATCATGGCACGAATGATCGCAAAACCAGATAGAATAAGCGCTCGACCTGTTCATTACGCTACTGTTGACGAAATTACGGTTTTATCTTCGAAACAAGTAAATTTGGCTAAATATGCACATGAACGAGGTTTTTATGAGACTCCCAAGCGAATTCGAGTTTCTGATTTAGCCGATGAATTAGGTCTTGCTCGTGCGACGATATCAGAACAATTAGCGCGTATTGAAACGACATTAATGGATGATATGTTCTCATCTCTTAACGACGTGCAAAAGTCTCCTGAAATCGTTCGAGAACTCATGGTGACAATGGAAGAGGATGCTCTTGATTCTGGCTATTCATCCAATGATGATTTTAGAGAAATGATGGTTCAAATTCAAAACAACATTGAACTTGAATCTTCAGCCACAAAACTCCACGATACCGAACCATCCAGCAACCCACTGGAACAAAGTATCAAAGAACTTGAGTGAACTTGCATTGTCTCACACGCAGGTGCTGAATAAAAGTCGAATGAATTCATTCAGGCCCATCCTTTACATGAGTCGGCGTTCTTGCTTACTTCATGACGGACATGCCAGACTTGCTACGCCGCCTTGAAAAAGGTGGCATAGAAGTCCCAGAGCATGTCAAAAAGGCCATGCTCAAGGTCGATGTTTCCGACTTTACCGATTACGATGTAGAACCGTTTTTCGCCGACCGACCAATCCCATTTATCGAAACCGATGAAGGAGGACTCAAGACCATCTCAGCACCACATATGATTGCAACTTTACTGCATCATCTTGAACTCGGCTCAGGGCAAGAGGTTGTGGTTCTTGGAGCCAAAGGTGGTTACATCGCTGCATTGATTGCCATGATTGTTGGCGAGAAAGGGCGAGTCCGTCTGCTTGACCCTTCTCCACTGGCAGTCGAACATGTTCAATCACGACTTACCCACTGGCCAACAGTAGAATCTCGAGTCTTAGAAGCGGTAGAAGTTGCACCTGTGGCGTTCCCCGGTGAGTTGAACCGAGTGTTGATTACTGGACAGGTCCGTGATTTGCCTGATTGGCTTTCCTCTCGTATCGTTGACGGTGGTTTTGCTCTTGCTCCACTTGGCAACACTGCGGGCCAGCGCTTGATGAAAGTCGAGCGTCAGGGCGATGAAATGTTCTCTACCGATTTAGGGCCAGTCTCGTTTGGTCCGGTCGATATGAGGGATTCTGAAACCGGACCGATGAACCCCTATGAGTTGGCAGATTTACTCGAACTAACCCTTGAAACCTGTGAAGAACTTGACATGGCAGATGAAGATGAGCGGATTGCTTTACAAGATTTGATCACCGAACTTCGACAATTACCTGCCGACTTACCGCCCCCTGGTGAAGGGGGCATCTCTATGGGAGAACACCCCATGTTTCAGTTGATGTGGGAGGCAGCTCCATCTTTCCTGCGCCTTTGGCCAATGGTGCAATTGATGTTGCGTCCGAACCTTGCTCAACCCGGTGCTGAAGATTGGGATGAAGATGATGAAGATGACGGTCAGTATTTTGACGAGTTCAACAGTTAACGTTCGCAGTAGCTCTTCTCCATAAGAAGGGTAATGCACATCCCTATGAGGCACCGTCTGCTCGGTGCATCATGGCACGAGGTGGTTTGGACAGCGAAATCGCTCGCTTGAAGCACCGTGATGTGCGACAGCGAAGGCGTGCAATTCGTGTCTTGTTTGATACCGATATGCCTCGAGCTTTGGAAGGATTTGTTCCTCTGCTCAACGATAAGGATGCTTGGTTCCGCTCAAAAGCACTTGAAGCGCATCGAAAGTGGGCTCCAAAGCAAGGTGTTGAATCTTTACGAACTTTAGCAACGCATCCATGGCTTGATGCGCGGCGCTGCGCCGCCAATTTACTTGGCGACTTTTCTCAAGACACGACTGAAATCGCTCACCTCTTGATCGAAGATGATGACTTGACATGTGCCAGAAAAGCTGCTGAAGCACTACTCAAAGGCAATCAGGCTGCCGAATTCGCAGTTACATTCCAAACCCATACCGACAGCGCAATACGTCGAATGGCGGTGTTGAGTAAAGGAGCGACTTCCGGGCATCGTGCCGCTGCTCTATACGATGAGAATCATGGTGTATGTGAAGCGGCTTTACAAGCGGTTGTCGATAACGGTGAGATGCTTTCAGAGGAGAGCATGAAAGAAATTCTCAAAAGGGGACTTAATACCTCACCATTGTTGTCTTCAGCAGTGCACAACGCTGGGCAAGTTTTGATTGAGATTGCGGAGCAAGCCGATGGTCAAACATTGAAAGCATTGGTCAAAGAATTACGCTTACAATGCGGTTCTTTAGAAGATGATGCAGTTCAGTTGCTCCTCAAACAAGAACTCTATGTCGTTGTTGGCCGATGGATGCAAGGAAAGAAAAGCGAAGAAATCGACGCACTACGCTGGAAGATTATCGGTAATGATTCGGTTGATGTGATTGAGCGAGCACGATTTATCGAACGCCTCATTGGACGGTGTGGAGAGAAGGAAATCGCTGAGGCAAATCGCAGTTTCCTTGCTGAATGCAGCGAAGAGTTGCTCCGCATTTCAGCAGAGAACCTTTCTACCGCCTCCACTGAACTCGGTCTATGAGCCGCCAATCCTCGGGCATCCGCTTTCTTATCGACGCTACAGAAGGAGAGTCTCGCCGACTTTCCGTTGGCATTGAAATCAAAGGACCTTTTTCTTCCTCAAACCTCACCATGCACTTCCCTCGTTGGGTTCCTGGCTCCTATTTCCTGCGAGAACCAATTCAACACATGACGGATTTTATTGCCACTGATCAAGCAGGAAATACGCTCGCAGCGAATCGAAAAGATGTCGATGCAATGCGTATCAAACTCTCTCCAGATACGACCAGTGTCATGCTTACCTACCAACTTCTTGCCGTCAACCTCTCTGTTCGCGCCAACCATTTGGATACCACACATCTGCACATGATGCCTCCTTTCACCTGGTTTATGCCGACAGAGGGGATTGATTCATCCAGAATGAACATGGAACATATCGTTGAATTGCATTCACCAAAAGGGTGGACACCTGCAACACAATACACGTTTACTGGAAATCGTTCTGGCAAAGGTGAACTTACTTCAAACTCTGGCACTACACACTGTTTCACTTCTCCAAACCGTGATGAATTCCTTGATGCCATCATCGAATGTAATCCAAACCCGATGGATTCATGGGTTGTTGATGGGCGAACACACCACCTCAAACTGTGGGACAGCGGTGGACACGAAGTAGATCCAGGCATGCTTGAACGATTCAAAGAAGACATGGATAAAGTGGTCAAAGAACACCATGCGCTGTTTGGAATTCCTGCGTGGGATAACTACGTCACCGTTATTCATCTTACTGAGAACATGAGAGGTGGATTAGAGCACCTTAATTCTCAGACATCCATGCTACCTCGCCAATGCTTGATTCCAGGCCATGAGGATGAGTATCGAGACCTCGTAAGCCTCTACAGTCATGAATACCTCCACCAGTGGAACGTGAAACGATTACGGCCTCGGAACTTCCTCGATTACGACTTACAGCGCGAAGGACACTCCGACTTGCTATGGTGGTTTGAAGGTGGAACTTCGTGGTTGGGCGACATGTTGTGTGTTCGTTCAGGAGCATGGTCGGAGGAAGACTGGCGCAAGGATTTCATGCGCAAAATGAAGCGTCATACTGCACGACACGGAATGGAAACTGAATCGCTTGCTGAATCAAGTCACGATGCTTGGATTCACTTGTATCGCGGCCATGCGTTCTCAAGAGAAACTCAAATCTCATACTATCTTGAAGGAGAATTAGCCCTTATGCAACTCGATTCAGAATTGCGACGTCGCTCAAAAGGCGAAGTTGGCGTATGCGACCTTGCCGCAGAATTATGTCGCAAACATGCCTTGGAATACGAAGGTGTTGAACGCTTAGGTGTAACCTACAAGGACATTCGAAGGACGCTCACTTCGATGAAAGGAGGTCGACAATTGGGCTCGATGCTCGATGAATTGATGCATGAGAGAAAAGCACCTGATATGGATGCAACAATGGCCTTTTTCGGATTAAATCTGGTCGCTGAAAATCCCCTCAAAGAAGGCGATGAAAAGCATGGATGGCTTGGAGTGAACCTCTCAGCAAAAGGTGGCAAGGTCACCGTTACTTCTCACCTCACAGGTTCACCAATACGCCATTGCGTCATGCCAAGTGACGAAATTGTCGCCATCGACGGCGTACGAACCTCGTCAATGAATACACTGAAGACCGCGCTCAAAGGAAAAGCTGGAACCGATGTAAAATTGATGATTTCGCATGAAGGCATGATGCATGAACACACGGTTAAACTTGTATCTGCTCCTCAACATGGTGTCAAATTAGAAGGAAAAGGAAATGCTCGATGGCGAGCCTACATCGCCACTCGTCAAGGCGATTGAGTATCTTCATGTTGTGCCAGAACCTCTAACGGAACATGAATTGGAGGCAGGTGGTCTGCAATCATATGACGGCTTGTCTTTGGTGGATAGACGTTGCCAGAAAGACACATGTCAATCACTTGTTGCTTCGTTATCGATTTGAGTTCTGAAGCAGGCCATACATCCACTTTAATTCGATCATCTTCAAGATAATCGACACAAATAGCAGGAATACGGGCTAAATTCAATTCACCTGCTATCGAATACCGATGGTGGCCGTCTAAAATCGCTCCAGTTCGCTTATCGACAATGAGCGGTTTGGTATAGCCGCCCCATTTTTTGGTCATCTCGAGGAGTTTGTCTCGATTACGAGGTTTGATTTCTTCATGCGGTTTGAGCCATTCATACGGCACCAGATGCACTTCTTCCTCATCCCACATTGAGCCTTTCCAACGGCCATTCTGCGATAATGCTTTGTCTGCCATGTGCCCCCATTCCAAGTAAAGGAGGGTTCGAATGACGAGAGACGGTTGGCCAAATCCTGCTTTACAGGCAGATGTTCCTGCTCTTGAATGCCCAACACGGGTAGTTGATTGGCTTGAGAACCTACCATCTCACGTTCTTGACATCGCTTCCAAAATTGCAGAACACGGCGGCGGGATTTGGATTGTCGGCGGAGCAGTCCGTGATGCGTGCCTTGGTCTTGAGGTTCATGACATCGACTTTGCTGTCTCGCTTGAACCTCAACAGATGATGGAAATCTTTCCTGATTCACTTCCTACTGGAATCGAGTATGGCACCGTTAGCCTCCGTGGAGGCGAACAATTCTACGAAGCGACCACTTTGCGTACTGAAAGTGATTACGAAGACGGTCGACGTCCTGAACAAGTCCATTGGGGCGTTTCTCTTTCAGAAGATCTTGAAAGACGTGATTTCACAATCAATGCAATGGCCATTGATATCGCTCGAAAAGTGATGCATGACCCCCATCACGGATTGAAAGACATCGAAAGAGGAATACTTCGAGCAGTCGGACAAGCCTACAGAAGAATATCCGAAGATGGTTTGCGCATATTGCGCGCCTACCGCTTCCTTGACAGAGGAACTGCAGGAGTGTGGAAATTTGATTTTGAATTAAGTGAGGCACTGCGCCAAAACGCACACATGCTCAAAGCCGTAACCCATGAAAGGATTTGGATGGAGTGGCTCAAAATACTCAACGGCAGAAACGTAGCAGCAGTGGTCGAAAAGATGGCACACGACGGTGTTTTGGATTGTTTCTTACCTGGCGAATGGCGCTCACAGCATCTCCGTGTTGCTGCACTTTCACACCCGTATGTCCATGACTTTGACGGCCTTACTCGCCTTGCACTTATCCTCTCTGAATGCTTTTCTATAGAGGTAAAAAAGTCTCTTGCAGAATTGAAAATGTCCAAAAAAGAACGCACGCACATTCTTGACCTTCACCGACGGTTCGGCACGCTTCCAAACTCTTCGGCAGCCAGTATGAGGGTGTTTAGAGCAGTTCTTGAACAGCATGCGGAACAGCACTTGAAACTCGAAATCGTATTACGAAGTCACGACCTTTCACCTTCGATGGGTTCGAGTAACGAATCTGCCGATGAGGTCTATGGCTTGCTTGAAGCATTAGAGGAATTGGCGCCTTTGAAGAGCGGAAACCAATCACTTGTCGATGGCCATTGGATTATGCAGCGAACTGGACTTGGCAAAGGTCGAGCACTCGGTCGACTGAAAGCATGGCTTCACCGATTACAAATCGAACGTGATCTAGCGAATGAAGGGGAGGTTGAAGCAGTTCTGTGCTCACTTCATTGGAATGAAGAGAATCATTCCGACTGGCCTCAACTGCAATTTCCTGATTGAGTTGTCGGCATCAAGTTGATGAGGAGTGTCGTTGTCCTGTGTACATGCAAGGCAACGGCGTACGTGATATGGCGTTCAAAAAAATTGAAGAAAAAATGATGGAGAAAGGAATCAACCTTGCCGTTTTAGACAACCAAGAATTAGCAGAAGTTGCTGTCCGATTCACGGGAGATGCCCCTCCGGACCACCTTCCGCGAGAAACGATTATCCAAATTCTGTCAGAACAAGAGTCCGTTCAAAATTGGGCTGTCTCTGTCAAAGACAAAATCGGCACACGAGCTGCTGAAGCAGCCAAGAGTGAAATTCGACAACGGGTTGATTCTGCTCGTTCCAGTGCAGACGCTGTGATTCAAAACGACCCGATGGCTGCACAAATGGCTGAACGTTTTGGCGAGTGGCTGAAAAACAGCGGTTTTACCGCTGCCCAACTCACTGAAATGCTCGATAGTAATGCTGATGGCGTGATTACAACAGAAGAAGCAACGGCTCTGGTTCGTACCCTCGCTAACGTCGACCCACCGGCATGGGTTATGGACAACGTCACAAAATTTCTTGATGCTGACAAGAGTGGTCAAGTCACTGTGACTGAATGGTTTGACTTCTTAGAATCCATTGGATTTGAAGTAGATAGAAATCCTACAGCTGACGAATTTGAAGATTTAGAAAAAGAAATTGAATCCGATAAGAAAGAGAGTCAACAAAACACCACCTTGTTACTGCGAACAGATTCAGGTCCAAATCGCGTCATTAAGATCAGTGACGGAAACACAAAAGAGATTCAACTGGATGGAACTTTCCTCGTAGGTGGAAATGTGATGGGACAAGGAAACTGGGTCTCGAGTTCAAGATTCACCGTCTATATCGAGGGCTGGAATTGGTGGGTGGGAGAACTTACCAGTGATGGAATGCTGACTACCTGCGTTGAGACTCAAGACCAAATTCTCTCCGTCAAACCAACGAATCTTGAACCGTTCCATCCACCTTTCAACGGAACAATAGCTGGATTTTACGTCAGTGATTACGAACCAAAAAACGATTGGCACTATGTCCACATTACTGAAAATAGCCCTGGCAATTTTACTTGGAAAAACCGAGCAAATACCAGCTGGTCACTGAAATTAATGGGTGCAGTGCTTCATTTATCAGATGATTGCCCGTATTACAAAGATGGGCTACGATTATGGAACCTCACTTCAGAAGGTGGAAAAACTGTTCTAACAAGCCCAAATTTTGCAGAGAAATATCACCTTTCAGATGAACGTGATTTCCCTCTACCTGGTGCAGTCAGCGAACCAGAAGAGAAGAGTATCATCTATTCACAACTCTCTGGATTCACTCTCAACCATGAGACGAAGGACAAGGATGATGAATTCGTTCCAGACATTGATGAATACACTGAACAGATGATTCATGAACTTGAGAAGACGCGTCTGTCCAGCGAATCCCAAGACATCATCGACCGCTGCGAAGAGCGTTCTGTTGTCTTGAAATTCAAAGAACGCAGTAGAACTTTGTTAGCCTCGGGCGAATATCGCGGAGGCTCAACAATCCAAGGAGAAATTGACGGCGGGCCTTATTCTGCTGAAATTCGACTGATATCAGAGGAGAATGAGTTTGTTGAGTCGCTTAAGGAAGGGCAATTGGTAACTTGTCATGCGAAGATTATTCGATGGTCAAGCGGACTGCGTCAAGCAACTCTTGAAGGGCGAGATCCTGTCAAAAACTGAATCACTTGAGCGCTCGAGCGATAACGATTCGCTGAACTTCTTGTGTTCCTTCATAGATTTGAGTAATCTTTGCATCACGGAAGAATCGTTCGACTGGGAACTCCTTCGTGTAACCATAGCCGCCCAAAACTTGGATGGCCCGCTCAGAGACCCACATTGCAGTGTCTCCGGCATACAACTTAGCCATACTGGCTTCTTTTGTATGTCGAGGCCCAGCGTGTTCGTAATGTTGCTGCTTGACCCAAGAGGCTTTGTAGACAAGTAATCGGGCCGCATCAATACGTGTTGCCATGTCTGCAAGGTATGCAGTAATCATTTGATGTCGAGCAATAACTTGGCCGAATGCTTCACGTTCATGTGCATATTTGAGAGCTGCTTCAAATGCTCCTTGAGCAATACCCAGTGCTTGTGCTGCAATTCCAATTCGGCTGTTGTCAAGTGCGTTCATGGCGATTGGGAATCCTTTACCAACGCCTTTGAGAACATTCTCGACGGGTACCTTACAATTATTGAGAATGAGCGTGCAAGTATCTGAAGAACGAATACCAAGTTTGTTTTCTTTCTTGCCAACTGAAAAGCCTTCGAAGGAGGAGTCAACGATGAAGGCGGTCGATCCACCGTGCTTTTTGACACCGTAATCAGGATGGTCGACATCCTTTGCAAACAGGACCAATATTTTCGCTTGAACCCCGTTCGTGACCCACATTTTCTCACCGTTGAGAAGGAAGTGCTTGCCATCTTCGGACAATTTAGCCTTGCAAATCATTGCTGCTGCATCGGTTCCGGCTCCGGCTTCAGAGAGTGAATAAGCGCCAACTTCGCCAGCTGCGAGACGCGTCAAATACTGTTCTTTTTGCGATTCATTTCCGTGCAGTGCAATCGTTTTGGCACACAGCCCTACATGAACGCAATACATAACTGCAAACGATGGGTCAACTCGGGCTAATTCTTCCACGATAATCGATTCTGAAACATCATCGACTGGAGAACCTCCATATTGTTCAGGAATCGTGACGCCTTGAAGACCGTATTCGAGGAATTGTTCCCACTCTGCGGAGGGAGCAATCTGGTTTTCATCACGATGTTCAACTGTCGGTGCCAAGACACTTTCAGCGAAATCGCGGACGAGTTCTCGAATCATTTGCTGTTCATCGGTTTCGGCGTAATCCATAGGCGACCAAAGGGTGCTAAAACGCCGACTCACTTAACCCGTTTGTCGTTTTTAGTTGGAGGTTGATTCTGCCTCAATTTGATATACAATGGTGTTTGGGGCGGTTTAAGGAAGTCAAACCATGGACGAAGAAGTGGTAGAATTCAGCGTAGCCCATAACAGAAAATATTCTCGTGACCACCTGTGGTATCAAGAGAAAGATGAACGATTGATGATCGGAGTAAGTGAATACCTTGCTGTTGAAATTGGCGAAGTATTACGAGTCATCCTCCCTCAAGCGGAATATGAAATAGATGAAGGACGAGACATGTTCTCGATCTGGACCGCACAAGAAAAAGTTGCTTTCCCTTCACAATACTCAGGTATTATCGCCGAAGTCAACGGTGAAGTTGAAATCAACCCTGATTTGGTCAACGATTCTGCTTATGACCATGGATGGATTATCATTATCGAACCTCATGAAATGGACCTTGAGAACCTTCTCGACCCTGATGAGTATGTCGAATTCCTTGCTGAACTTTGAGCAAAGGTCATACTCCGTCACCCTCGACGCTTTGGTATGACGGATGCTATGCATCGACTTCGCGAAAGCCTGCGTAATGCTCCTGTAATATGGAAGGGTGATTATCCCTATTTCATTCATCCAATCACCGATGGTGTTCCCCGTCTTGACCCTCTGGTTCTCAAAGCCGTGACCGATTTGTGTGAAAAGGCAATACAGTGGGATGATGTTGACCTCATCCTCGGAATAGAAGCGATGGGATTGCCACTTACAGCCCCATTGAGTGTTCGAGTTGGAATTCCATTGATCATTGCCCGAAAGCGTTCCTATGGCCTTGATGGAGAAGTTACGATTGGGCAGGAAACTGGATACTCTAAAGGAGAAATGTATCTCAACGACATCAAACCCGGTGAAAAGGTCGTGATTGTTGATGATGTGCTCTCAACCGGTGGAACACTCAAAGCAGTCCTTGAGGGTGTCCGAAGAACCGGCGCAGAAGTCTCTCACATCATTGCAGTGGTCGAAAAAGGACCGGGATTGGTTAAATTACAAGCCGAGTATCCAGGAGTCATTATTGAATCACTTGTACGCTTAGAAATGGATGGCGACCGCATCATTTTACTCGATGAAGCATAGATTTCTCAAAGGGTGGATTGATGAGGGGGGGGCGTGCCCCCATGAGTTGGGGACTACCATGGACTTAGACCGTCACGACTTCCAACTCACTGAGTTAATGGAGCGGATTCAAGCCAATGATAACCGCTTAGTTGCCCTTCAAGTCCCTGAAGGATTGAAGATGCAAGCTCTTGAAATGATGGATACCATTGAAACTGAAACAAGTGCAAAAGTCATCTTGGCTGCAGACCCGTGTTACGGAGCATGTGATTTGGTTCACGACAAAATGGGAATGATGGGGGTCGAATTGGTCGCTCACATGGGTCATTCGCAGATGAACATCGATTCTGGTATGCCGACACAATTCATTGACGTTACCTATGATGGCGACCCTGAATTGAAACCGGTTCTCCCTTTCTTAGAAAAACACAGAGCAATGGCTCGACAAAGAATGGAGAATCAACCGGCTGCTGAAGACCTTTCAGAAGAAGAAGCGCAGGACCGATTCATGGATGCAGTTGGTCGTCTTGCTCCTTTGACAGGTACAAAACTCGGGTTAGTTGGTTCAATTCAGCACCTCCACCTTCTCCCTGAATTCCATGACCGCTTGGAAGAAGCCGGATATGAAGTCGAAATCCCAATTGGTGGTGCTCGGCTATCGTTCCCTGGACAAGTCCTCGGCTGCAACTATTCTGGTGATGATGACTCTATTGGCCACTACTTATTCCTCGGTTCTGGTGATTTCCATCCGATTGGCTTAGTACTTCACACAGGGAAGCCACTGGCCATGCTTGACCCCTATACAGGAGATGCTGAAGAGATGTCACTTGAGCGTATTGAGCGCATTCTACGGCAGCGATTTGGCCTGATCATGGCATGCGGCGAAGCAGAACGCTTTGGCATACTGATTGGAGAAAAGCCCGGACAAATGCGACGCAGTCTCGCACTACGAATGAAGAGAATTCTCGAAAAGCATGGCAAAAAAGGCTACTTGCTCGCATTGGAACACGTCGGTCCTGAATTGATTGACTTCTACCCCGTTGACGCGTTTGTCAATACGGCGTGCCCTCGAATTGCTATTGATGACGCGGTTCGCTATCAAAAACCACTCATCACGCCGTTTGAGCTTGAAGTCGCTCTTGGTGAAAAGAAATGGGAAACTGGATATCAATTTGATGAAATCCCTTGAGTTAACTTTCGTTTCCTCAAAATTGGGGTTTTTTTGACCTCGATGAAACCGTATGTTCAATAACGGTTGGCGTAAGCCTTCCGATGTTATGAGTAACTACCTCGACCGAATTGGCGCTGGCTGGGTTCTTGCAAATCCAGATGTGTTCAATTTTGACTACATCCCAAAGGAAATTGTTGGACGCGAGGAGGTACAAAACGAATTAGCGGCTAAATTCACGACCTTACACTTGCCTGAAGGATCTGGACGAGTCGTCATTACTGGGCCTGTGGGTTCTGGTAAAACGGTGCTTGCACGAACCTTCTGCCGCGACATTGAACGCCACTTGGCAAAGAAGCGTAACATTCGTTCAGTCCACGTCAACTGTCGAAATGCCTCAACAAGTATGCGAGTTGTTCAGCGTATTTTGCATGAATTGGCTCCGGGACATCCAGACCGAGGACTCTCGATGGGTGAATTGTTGATGAGCCTGCGACGGATTCTACGAAAGGAAACCTCTCACCTCATCGTCGTTCTTGACGAAGTGGATCATATGCTTCGCCGTTCGGGTGATGACTTGCTTTACCAACTGCTCCGTATTGATGAAGACCAAAGCGGCAAAGGAACACTGTCGCTTATCCTCGTCAGCCAAGAACAGGTTCTTGATGTCCTCGAAACAGCCGTTATCTCTCGAATGGGAAGCACCAATCATCTTCGGATACCACCCTACACAACTGAAGGACTTGAAGCCATAGCCACGCAACGAGCAATCGATGGTTTGGTCCCAGGAACTTGGACGCCCGAAATTATCCGCCTACTCGCTGAAAAAGCCGCCCCAACGGGAGATGCACGAAGAGTGATTGAATTACTCAATGCTGCTGTAGAACGTTGCGAATATCGGCAAGATGACCACAGTGAACGCCGCCTCACGGTTGAAGATATTCACGTTCCGCTGGAAAACTCTCCAACAACAGCAGGAAGTAACCTCGAACACATTGATGACCTCAACCCAAACGCGATGTTGGTGTTGCTCTGCTTATGCCGGAGGTTGTCAAAACAGGAAACGATGACCACCGGAGATGTCGAACAACTTTATGCCGTTGTCTGTGAAGAATACGAACAGAAAATGAAGAGCCATACAACGGTTTGGAAATATCTCAAAGAGTTTGAAGAACGCCAAATTATTGCCTCAAGAGTCGCTACAATTACCGGCGGAAGAGGAAGAACGACGCATCTGAGTATGCCACATTATCTTCCAAAAGACCTCGCAAGTCGACTTGAAATGCTGCTAAAAAAGAAGTTTCGCTGACTGATTTCTCGTCTCGGAACAAACGGTGGGGCTAAATAGACGACGATGGTCGGAAGGTCGTTCTAGAAGTGATATAATGGCTGTTGGACAACAAGGAGAATTCGTCGCTGTAGTGAATGATACCGACCCAAAAAACGGCGGTAAGTCATATTCACTCAAAATTAGTGGAAACAATCATGCTCAATTGTTGGGTAAGAAAATCGGCGATACCGTCGATGGAATCTTTGTCGGAGAAGGTGAACAAACACTCTCCGGATTCAAACTCCAAATCACCGGTGGCTCTGACAAAACAGGAACACCTCTTCGTCGAGACCTTGAAGGCGGCCGTCGACAAGCTATTCTCGTAACTCGTTCGACCGGATTCAAAGGTCACAGCCTTGTGTTCAAGAACAAGGGTGGAGAAAAGAAGCGCTTCCGTTACAAGCCTGATGGTCTACGAAAGCGACGTTACTTCCGTGGTAACACCATCAGTCAAGACACACGTCAAATCAATCTCAAGGTTATCGAAGCAGGCAAGAAGTCTCTCGGCGACCTCCTTTCAGCAGGAAGCGAGGAAGCATCGGAGTGAATCCCGAGAGGGTTTTCGTAGCAAGGGAGTGAGGAAGCATGGCACGAAAGCTTCCAGCACAACCTGAAATCAACATCGGACTGGTAGGTCACGTCGACCACGGTAAAACAACGCTAACACAAGCTCTCTCTGGAGTTTGGACCGATACGCATTCGGAAGAAAGAAAACGTGGTATATCCATCAAACTTGGATACGCTGATACTGCTTTCTACAAGACCAAGAAAGGCCAATACTACGCCACTGGACGCCATCCTGACGGCAAAGACGACGAACCAAAGGAACTGGAAAGAGTCATTTCCTTTGTTGATGCTCCAGGTCACGAAACACTGATGGCAATCATGATTACGGGCGCTTCGATTATGGACGGCGCTATGCTCATGGTAGCAGCAAACGAAACTTGCCCGCAGCCCCAAACCCGTGAACACCTTATGGCACTGGAGATTGCTGGTATCAAAAACATTGTTATCGTTCAAAACAAAATAGATCTGGTCACCAAAGAGCGTGCGCTCGAATCCCATGCCGAAATCAAAGCATTCCTCAAGGGAACAATTGCCGATAATGCGCCTATCATTCCAGTCTCAGCACATCACGATGTTAATTTGGACATCCTTATCGATGCTATTGAGAAGACAATACCAACTCCTGACCGTTCAAAGGACAAGCGCTCAATCATGCACGTCGCTCGTTCCTTTGACATCAACCGCCCAGGGACACGCCCTACCAAATTACGTGGAGGCGTTATTGGTGGAAGCATCATTGAAGGGAACTTCGATGTTGGTGATGAAATCATTATTGGCCCCGGAAGAAAAATCGAAAAGGGTTCAAAGGCAATATGGGAGCCTATTGAAGCAACTGTTAGCAGTATGAAAGGTGGTGGCTTAGACCTTGATTCGATGCATTCCGGCGGATTGTGTGGAATGGCCACAATGCTGGACCCATCAATCACAACTGCGGATAATCTCTCAGGTCAAGTCGTCGCTCGAAAAGGCGATTTGCCCGAAATCAGACATTCGGTTGCTGTTGAAGTCAAACTGATGGATAACATGGTTGCTGGAGAAGGTGAGGAACCTGAGAAAATTTATCCTTTGCGAAATAACGAGATGTTGATGATTAACGTAGCCACTGCGACCTCAGTTGGCGTTACAAAGAACTCAGAAAAGGGCAAGGCGACTCTCGATTTGCGACTTCCTATCTGTGCTGACACTGGCCAGCGGGTTTCTCTTTCTCGACGAGTTGGCTCACGATGGCGACTCATTGGCTACGGAACTATTCAGTGAACATCGAGCCATTGAGGTGATGTGAAGTGCAACAGATACTGATTGACGCCTGTGGATGGGTTGCAATCATTGATTCTGGCATGAACATTGATTCTGAACTTTCACGTGTGTATGGACCTGCTCAAATGCTCCTACTCGACAGTGTTCGGGATGAATTAGAAAGACTCAATCAACAGCGACCGAGAAGCAAGAACCTCTTGCTATCACTGCTGGAGCAAAAATCACAACCTGTTCAAGCACTTTCTCTTGGTTCGGATCATCCGGACGACCAAATATTTGAGTTAGCAGTCGAGCATTCACTGCCTGTACTTACAGTCGATGTTGAACTTAAACGCCGATTCTACGAGCAGGGTTTGCCAATACTTGAAGTGAGTAAAAATCAACGACTCGAACTTGTTGAACCTCTATAGAATGATTGCCATAGATGCTCTTTTCATGGGAGTGTGAACAGAACATCATCACCGTGCCCATCTAAAAGACCAATTTTTACACCTGCATCAATCCATGCATGTGCATAGTTGATGGCGCCAAAAGCTCGAACATGGTCACCGATTGAGAGAAAATGGGCAGCGTCAGAAGCGTAATCATCTGCCATTCGCATCATTGTTGCCAAGTGTTGTGCTTGTTCAGAACCATCTTTGGCTAATGGAGTAGCCTTTTCACGGGCCCTTCGAGTGATGTCCAAGTATTTCTCAACCCTTTCACGGGTAACGTGCTCCAACTCGTCACTCACTCGCCTCCCTCCTTTTGGCGCTTCAACAGACGACGGACATCTTCAGAGCGTCCAAGTGCGCCATACAGTTCCACTGCTCTGGACAATCGTCCCTCATCTTCAGCGGTTTGTGCACGCATAAACAAGGCCTTTCGCTCTTCCCAATTCTTCGCTAATGCTGCTTCTGCAGCCGCCTGGTAGCGTCCTTGACGTTCGGCTTGAGCCAGATGAGGAGCAGACCAGCGGCGAATCAATCCTTCTCGAGTTGCCGTAACCATCGTGTCCGGTGTCAAACCAATCAGCAAGTCGCCGAGATTCATCGATTCACCTAACAGAGTTGGCGTTTCGTTTTCTGCGTGAGCAGAAAGGTGGTGTAAGTGGCCTTCAATACCCAAAACCCACCAGCCATCGGCACTTCGAACACCTTCCATTGGTTCAAGTGATTCGTATTCGATTCGCTCCAGAGAATCCCACCCAAATGGATGAGGAACCCCCTCCCAAATTCCGCCATCACTTGACTGCATGAGGATCCGTCCATTCATCAAAGGTGTGACCCAACTCCAAACGCGGTCTTCTAAGATTCGCTTTTGATCGCTTTGTGCAAGTCGAGCACACCAAAGTTTGCCGTCTGAATCTTGCCACATCATGTGCTCACGGTCAAGCCAACCAAGCAAACGTCGCACTTTTCCGCTGTCGAGCCTACGAAGGCCTGTTCCTTCGTGTGTAAACAAGTGAAGGTGTCCTTGGCGCCCAGAGAGTATCCAACCGCCTCCAGGGCGTGCTAGAATCTCAGTAAAGCCGCCTGTTGTCGAACGACCTTCGTGTAACATTGTCCCGTCTAAGGTCGATAGAACGTAGAAGCCGTGAGCCGCGAGAATGCCTAATACGCCGTTATTGGCTTGAGCGCAGTGTGCTTTGAACGGTAATTCAACCTTCCAGCGTATACTTCCATCAGCTTCAATCATCAGTAAATCCAGCCCACTGCTTACGACCATACCTCCTTCGACAGGAGCAAGGGCAGCAATACGCCGAGGGGCCTGCCAAGACCAAGTAATCGACCATGACATCAGTTCTCACCTCCTATCACATTCCAAGCAATCAATTGGGCTCGAGCGGCTTGGGTTAATTCGTAATATCTGTTACGTCCAAGTGTTCGAACACTCAAAACACCTGCTTTCAGCAATCGGTTACTGATTTGAGAAAGCCTTGCTCGCTTGATATTCAATTGTTGGAGCAATTCTTCATCCGATGGTGAATATCTTCGGTAATGAGCAATTGATATTATGGCGATTTCATGCCCGGTCAAGGCAGAAAGAACCGCTGCATTCAGGGCATAGTCTTGCTTTTGGCCGCTGGGTTTGCGTTGAAATGCTTCGAGTGCTTCAACCAATTTTCTTCTCTGAATCGCAGTTCCATTCTCGTCTGGAGTCATGATGGCCAATTGCAGCGCTTTCATTACCGGCACCATACCTGCTAATTCACTCAACAATCCATTGCCAATTGGGGCAGTATCAAAATCAAGTTCGAAATCGTCTTCGACTGCCTCAATATCTGTCTGCATTTCATCGAATTCAACCTCGATAGGTTCATCCTCGATGAACCCAACCTCATTATGGAGCATGTAAGCAGATTCCTCTTCACTGATCTCCTCCACGACTTCTTCAGCAGGTTGTAGAGAAGGGTCTTCCCACAGTTCAACGCCCCCTGCCTGTTCGACGAGGTTTGCTTCAGGTGCATCATCCTGTTCCATGTCAAGGAAAGAGCGACTGCGGGAGAAAAGTCCCGTCATCCCTGCTGGCGTAAGTTCATCCAGAGGAGGGCGCTCATGGACATCGGGTTTGGCAATCGCCGGTGCCGCTCCGTAGCCTTCCTGCATGTCTTCAATAGACTCGAGTATTTTCAGTTCTTCTTGATTATCTTGGTCTTCATTCAACTGGTCAAGATTAAGATCAAAATTCATGTCTTCAAGACTTTCCATAATTTTCGTATCCTGCTCCATCTGCAGTGCTGCTTCATCAACTTCTAATTCTTCATCAACCGTATCCAGTGACTCAGCAGGCTCTGAAAGCACTGATTCAAACGATGAATGCGGAGGAGATTCAAACAATGAAGCATCGAAAAGTGGCTCTGAAACGGGTTTGTTGGAGGTGTATTGCGGTTCAACATAGGTATATTGAGACATTTTCGCATGGTCAATTGCGTCACGCATGACCCGTATTACATCAGAAGGCAGACCCGAAGTCTGCTCCAGAAGGTGTTGAGCATCTTCGTGATCGAACTGAAACTGTTGACCAGTTGACTGTTCAATGCGTCGCTCTACCAAAAGTTGAACCTCTTCTAAATTGAGGTTAGCTAGAGGTTTCATCTGGTCTAATTTTTGCAAAATTGATTCGTGGAGCATGGTTTTGTCCTTGGTCTCAAGAACGATAACAATCACTGCTTGAATTCGTTCGAGGGTGGGTAAAGTGTCTCGCAGAGCCACATTGAGGGCAGAAATTTCAACCGTTGATGCATCGATAACAATGAGGGGCAAAGCATTGGTATAACTCTGTGATGCTTCCAGTATTTTCTTCGTTAATTCATTTCGATTTTCAGGAACTGTAGAATTTACAAATCGGGAATAGATGTCTTTCAACAAACTAAGTCCTGCATCTCTGGGTGGAATATGGTCGATATGGACTGCAATTGGTGACATTTTCGAGACACAGCGAAGCAGTGAGGTCCTTCCTGAACCATGTTCGCCAACCAATAAAATCCTGCGAGGTGAACGGAACTGTATGTATTGAGAAAGCACTCGAAGTGTGTGCTGGCGCCCGACTAAGAGGTTAGAATCACTCGCTTCAAGGGCTAAAGTCGAGAATGGATTCGTCTCAAGGGGAGGTAGGTCCATATCTTTTCCAACAACTCGCATGATTCGAGCAATCCTCTTTGGGTATTTCATCTTTGAGCATAAAGAGGGGTTCGAGAGATGCGTTAGGACATGTTAATCTCATTACCGCCTTTGTCTAAATGCCTCCGTTAACAGTAATTTAACGCAATATTAACGCGTTAACCAAAGCGTTAAACCCGTTAAGAAAATCTGGATGAGCGACAATTGATGGAAAATGGAAATCCACCTTTTCAAGGCCCTGATGCCGATTGCTTGATGGTCTACAGGCATGTGGGACAACTGGACGTGGACGTATGCCGGTCGAAAACAGTCGCTTGAGTGGGTTTTTTCGACATAGTGTTGCTGAACGTCGTCAAATCGTTGCAGATATGGCCGATCTTACGGACCAGCAAATCGCAGCATTGGAAGCCTGTGGAGCATTAAGCGAAGAGGCCGCAGACCGCATGATAGAGAACGTAATAGGAACGATGTCCCTTCCTGTAGGTGTTGCAACTAACTTCGTCATCGATGGCAAGCATTACCTCATTCCTTTCTGTTTAGAAGAGTCAAGTGTGGTCGCTGCAGCCTCGAATATGGCGAAACGTTGCCTGAAAAACGGCGGATTTCACACCAATTCAGATGCTCCAATGATGATTGCACAATTGCAAATTTTGGAATGCAGTGACTGGGAAAAGGCAGAGCAGGCTGTTCTTTCGAATGCTGAAGAGCTGATGGCTTTGTGCAACAGCCTTCCTTCAACCATGATTCGACTTGGTGGTGGATGTAAGCGTATCGAAACTCGTCTTCTTGATTCTCTTAGCGGCCCAATGCTCATTGCCCACATTGTGGTTGATTGCCGAGATGCAATGGGGGCAAATGCCGTCAACACGATGGCGGAATTGATTGCTCCACGCCTGGAAGATATCACCGGTGGAAGAGTTCATCTGCGAATTCTTTCTAACCTCGCAGCATACCGTTTAGCCCGTGTTCGTGCCGTCTTTACCCCGGAAGAAATTTCAGAAGATGGAACACATGAGAATGGTCTTACGGTCATTGAAGGCATACTTGAAGCGCAACACTTTGCCATGGCTGACCCGTTTCGAGCGGCTACGCACAACAAGGGCGTCATGAATGCGATTAGCAGTGTAGCAGTGGCTTGCGGGCAAGATTGGCGTGCTATCGAGGCAGGATGTCACGCATGGGCTGCTCACAGTAACGAACAGTATGGTTCAATGACCATGTGGGAAAAGGATGCTGATGGGAATCTCGTTGGCTCTATCGAGACACCAATGGCCGTAGGGACCGTTGGAGGGGCCTCTAAGGTCCATCCTGTTGCTCAAGCGAATCTTTCCATACTTGGAGTAGAATCGGCCCAGGAATTGGCTGGAATCATAGCTGCAGCAGGATTATCTCAAAACTTAGGGGCGCTTCGAGCGCTTTCGACCAAAGGAATTCAGGCAGGACACATGAAACTGCACGCACGCAATATGGCGGTTTCTGCAGGTGCAGTCGGGGAAGAAATTGAAATTGTAGCCGCACGCTTACAGCAAGCAACTGGTCCTAAAACTCAAACTCTTGTCGGTGAACTGTTAGAACAATTGCGAAAAGAGTGAATGTCACTCTTCTTCGCCAATGGGTAAGGTCGATTGGATCAAACCATCGATTTCAGATTCTTCTTGAAGAACTGCAGCGTCTTCCATACCATCGAATAGGCCGGTGGTTTTGACCTGTTCGCGAAACCATTTCTTGACTTTCTTACGGTCAGTGTAAGGGCATCCAAATATTTCAGAAAACCTGCGAGTTGTTGAAAGACGGCGGGTATTTCCATCCTTTCTACGGTCTACCATCCCTAATTGAGCCAATTCTCGGACATAATCGTAAGCTTTCTGTCCCAACAATTCGACCAATCGAGATTGAGGCATGGGTTGGTGATAAGCGATGAGTGCAGCAGCTTTGAGAAGTTTCTGCGGAATTTCTGTTTTAGTTCCCTTTGGCAGATGGCTGGCAACCTCAGGTTTGACTTCAATGGCCCACCTATCTCCGACTTCTGCCACTTGTAAAGCACCACCTCGGCGACGTTTGAGCGTTGAACGGAGTGAATACAAGGAGTCAAGCATCTCATCTTCATCATATCCAAGGGCTGTAGAAAGTTCTGCAACACTCATCGAGCGACCCGCACCAAACAATGTGGCTTCTAACAGCGTATCCACAGGAACTTCTGACATTTCTTTCCCTCTCATTCAACCAACCATTCATGGTTGTCATACGACTGTTCTTCAATGTCTTTGGATTGAGGAACTTCGACAACTGCTTGTTCCTTTTCCAGTTTAGCAAGAGCACGTTCCTCTTTGCGTAAAGCAGATTCTTCTGCTAGACGGGCCTTTTCAGCACGAAGTTTGGCATGACGAACCGAACCGGAATCCTGCTCTTGAATTCGCTCGTTTTCTGCCGCTTGTTGGCTTTCTATCAATTCTTTAATTTCTTCAAAAGTCTCTATCTGAGGCCATGAATCTTCAAGGAAAATCTCGCCATCAGGCACGCTGTCTTGGGTAATTGAGGCAAAGCCTCGATGCGTGAGGAAAAGTCCAGCGATGAAAGATGCGACCTTCGCTTCATCATCATATCCTTCAGGAATTGAACCGAATGCTTGTTCAAGAATCGGTTTGAGTTCATTCATCACTTGCAAAACGGGAACTTTGGTCTGTCCAGCATCAAGGCACGAGGTGCGAAGTGCTTGCCAGCAACGCTTGATGTCGCCTTCAAGATCTTCATTGTGCATTCTGCCACCAACGTCTGCAAGATATTCTTTCAACTCTTCTTCATGAGCCAATCTGTTTTCCTCACGCAGGCGAAGTGTTTCAGCATCATCAGAAGCGTCTTTGAACGCTGAAAGAAGTTCTACCAAAGTCACTGGACGGCCTTCATCTCTACGAACTCGGTTTTCTAAAAGGTCGGGGAGAATCTCGTCTGCACTCCCTTGAAGAATCGAATTGGTAAAGAAGAAGTCTTCATCATTGTAATCTGCTTCCCAACCAAAACCAAGACCGTCATCCCAATCATCTTCATCAACGTATTGAACACGATCAAAAAGGTCCTCTGCTTGTTGGTGAAGTACTTCCCATGAGAGTCGAATCAATCGCCCACATGCAGGTAAATCAAGATTGGCTGCTTCGGATTTTACCCTTGCAGTAAATACTTTCAAGAAACTCGAGAGATCGATATTCCAGGCATCAAGACCTTCTTCTCTCACCAGAGAGAGTACGAGTGCTACAGAACGGTCAAAGGGGTCAATGAGTGTCTGATGTTCCGCTTCTTCCGTTTCAGCAATAGCCATGATTTTGTCACCAAACAAAGCCGCTTCCTGTGATTCTTCACCTGATGCTAACAATTGGTCGATGACGTCCTGGCGAAGGAACCATTTATCCAGACCCGATTGTTGCTCAGTCATGAAATCACCTCAAACTGTTTCTTCCTCGGCTTCTGTGGTCTCTTCAGCCGCTTGCTCTTCGGCTTCTACCGCTTGAATGGCCTGAGCCACTTCAGCATATTCTTCGATATCTTCTGTCATGTCGGCTGTTCGCTCTGAAAGCGCAGTCAATCCAAGGCCTGCCTCTGGTTCTGGAGTGTCCTCGGTTTCGACAGTAGCCATGTGGTTCAGCAATCCTCCGAGGCTATTCGGCGTTGCCAATGGTTCTGGGACCTCTGGCATATCGTGTGCTGCTGCAGAGGCTTCTTCAATTCGTGAACGAACCATCTTTTCTGCCTTTTCAGCCTCAGCAAGAGCTTGTTCGCCAAGAGCAATCGCTTGATCACGGTCGAAGTCAACGATTCGGCGGCTGCATCCATCGCCACCGTGAGTAATTCCAATGTGATGGTCAGCAAGACGCAGGGAAACCTTTCGAAGCGTTACCATGATGAATTGAGCACGCTTACTTCGCTCTCTGCACATCAGTGCAATTCGCTCGGCATTGTAACCGTCCAAATTCTGGTCAACTTCGTCAAAGTAGTAGAATGGACTTGGGTCGTAATCTTGAATTGCGAAAATAAGCGCCAAAGCCGCCATAGATTGCTCGCCTCCGGAAAGTTGGTGGCGCGTGACTTTCGCTGACTTACCTCGAGGTTGTGCCCATAATTCCAGTCCGCCTTTGAACGGTTCATCCTTGTTTTCAAGGAATAATTCTCCTCTGCCACCGTCGCTAAGAGACTTGTAGGCGACTTTGAAATTCTCATTGACCTTCTCAAGAACATTAAGAAGACGAGATTTTCGTTGGCTTTCAAGTTTCTCAGTGACATCGATAAGATGCTTGCGACGGTCTTGAAGCGTTTTGAAATCACCTTTCATTTCAGAGAGACGGGCCTCGCATGCATCATATTGCTCAATCGCCAACATGTTGACCGGACCGTAAGAATCCAGTCGACGTTGCAATGTGCGTTCATTACGTTCAGCGTCGCCTACACTCGGCAACACGGTATCTTCGTGAGCCGCCTCGATGTTGTTTTCTGACATTTCTTGCAGCGTTTCTTGAATGGATGCATCTTTCAATGTCAGAGCACGGCCCATTTCTTCAACCATGACGCGTCGTGAACGAGCATCGGTTGCTTTTTGTTGAAGTGTGACATGTAAACCGCTTCGCTCTTCAATTAATTCTACACGCTCTTCCTCAAGTCCTTGGTTCTCTTCAAGGAATTGGAATCGTTCGTCTTCTTTTTTCTTGAGGTCTATAGAATCAGTGGCTATGCCTGCTTGTAATGAATCTATTTTTTCACTTCGAGTAATTGCGTTCCCTTCAAGCAAGGTAATTCGTTGTGCGATTTCATCAACTCGGCTGCTCAAAAGGTTTTGATGGCTTGAATCACCATTGAGTGAAATCTCTGCTTGTGCTTTGAGACCTTCTGCTTCAATACGCTTTACTTCAGCAGCATGTAAACGGTCCTTGAGGTGTTCAGGACTTGCATCTTCTAAGGCCGTTTGAGCAACTGAGCGTTGTTCATTCGCAGTTGTCAGTCCCTGGTGAGCCTGGTCATGGTCACGGATTTTATTGGTCCCTTCGAGTTTGAGTTCAACCAAACGCTTCTCAAGAGTAGCCACTTCACCAAGCGCATTGTTGTGATTTGTTTGCGCTTGCTTGTGTTCAGCACGCCATTCTTGGAATCGTACAGCATGGTCGCCTTCAGAAAGAGCGTTGATTTTGACTCGCAGTTGTGTTTGAAGGCTGCGAGCTTCAGTTAAGGCTCCATTGACAGTGTCTGCCATTAAACGGAATCGTTCGACATCTGCGGCAAGGGCTTCAACTTCGCTTGCTCCCTGAATATTTCCTCCGAATGTAACGGTCATTCTTCGCTTTGAACCACCGACCATTGCACCTCCTGCTTCAGTAACATCGCCCCGGAGAGTGACTAATCGGACGCCACCCATGTTCATTCGTGCAGTGGACATGTTATCGACAATCAGCGTGTTTCGTAAAACGAAACGAACTGCAACGTCGATACGAGGATCGTAATCCAGTAATTCATTAGCAAAACCGATGACACCAGGTTTCTTTGCAACCATCATTGCCTTTCCAGCAGCACGGGATTGAGTGAGTTTATTGAGAGGAAGGAAAGTAGCCCTTCCTGCTTTGTTTTGAGCCAGCCATTGAATGGCTTTTGCTGCGACTTCATCGTTGTCGACTACAACGGAAGTCATACCTCCGCCAATGGCGGTTGCAAGTGCATCAGTATGAGCGGGGTCTCGTGGTTGACAAAGTTCTGCAACGGTTCCAATCACACCAGATAGCTCTCCACGGTCTCGTGCGGCAATAATAGCAGCAGCACCGCCTGCCATGCCTTTAGCACCGCTTCGGTTCTCGAGTTCATTCTTTGCAGTATTCAGTTTTCGCTCTGTCTCTCGTAATCGAGTTTCCACAGCTTGTGACTCTTCGGCCAATTTGGCTTCTGAACGCTGTGCAGTGAGTAATTGGTCACCGAGTTTACGGCGGTCTTGGTCAGGAGAATCTGCACCCAGTTCTTCACCGACCAACTGTGATTCTCCCAGTGCAAGTCGAGCACTTTCTGCGGCTTCTTGTGCTGTACTCAATTGCTCATCCAGCATTTCTGCTTGCGTAGCAACCCGATTGACTTCATTCTGTGCTAATTGCAACGCCTCAGTTGCAGTTTCAACTTCAGAAATCGCTTTGGAAAGAGCACGTGAAAGTTCTGCATTTGCAGTGCCTGAAGACTCGAGGAGGGTTTGAACTTCAGACTCTTCTTTCTTGGCTTCTTCAAGTGCAGTCTCAGCATTTTTCAAATCGGTTCCAGCGTTGCTCAATTCCTGTTTGAATTCTCCGAGTGAATTCTGTGCTTGCAAAAGTGATTCGGCAAGTTCGACTAATTCTTCTTTGTCTTCGAGATCTTTATCCTCCGCTTCACTTATGCGGTCGTTACTGGTTGCAATTGAGATTTGGAGTTGGTTAATCGCGGCAAGCAAGCCATTCGAATCACCACCCATGAGGTCTTCGATTTGCTTTTGGAGGATGCCGATTTTATCTTCAAGTTCCAAAAGCACTTTCGCGCCTTCTTTGACTTCTCCTTCCAATTGGGACGCCTCAGCGTCTATTCTTACTCGCTCCTCAACCATGTAGGTCCGTTCGGATTGTTGACTCGCTAATTTCGATTGAGCGGACACAATTCGAGCTTGTTGAAGGTCAGCCACTAAATCTTGAACTTTGAGTGCAAGGTTCTTCTCTTTGGTAAGATCTTTTAGACGTGCTTTTTGTTCATCTTCAAGCAGTCCAATACGTTCGATATATCCTTCAACCATTTCTTTTTGACGGTCTGCCTTTCGAATTTCATCATCATAAGAAGTGACGCCTGCAACACCATCGAGAACCTTTCTGCGTTCTTTCGCAGTCATTTTAGCTAACTTCGTAACGTCACCTTGAAGGACGATGTTGTAGCCATCTGGTCGAGCATTAGCAGCACCAAGGAGGCGGTGGAATGTCTTTTGAGTACTTTCTTCACCATCGAGTAAATACGTCGTGATGGTGTTGTTTGATTTTGATAATCGAACTGCACGAGTCATACGGACTTCGTCTTGGTCTAATGGAAGGCGACGACGGCCGCTGGCAAGTAATGGATTTGCAAAAACAAGTGTAACTTCGCATGAACGTGCAGGTTTGGAGTTCTTGCCTCCATTGAAAATGAGGTCCTTCGCATTTTGAGCTCGTATTACTTTGTTACTTCGAGGGCCAAGAACAAATTGAATCGCGTCTCCACAGTTCGATTTCCCTGAACCATTCGGCCCAGTAATGGCTGTGAATCCTCGGTCAAGTGGAACGGTAATCTCGCCTTTGAACGATTTGAAGTTTGATATTTCGAGTGCTTGAAGATACATCCCTATCCCTCTAATCGAAGTTGTTTCCTTCGACCTTAT
>DAMU01000022.1 GCA_002499705.1 Euryarchaeota archaeon UBA91 | reverse complement strand
GCTGGAAACGAAGTATCAGAGACGACTTCTGACTTTTCGGTGAAAGACGATGATAAACCAATTGCAGTAATTGACGAATTGACCCCTGGCAAGTCCAAGCCAACCCGTCGACGAAGTGCGCGTCGTAAATCAGCTGAACCTGAAACGAAACCAGAGGTTGCCGAATGTGGTGCTTGTGGCGCAGAGATCGCAGTTGACGCTACAGAATGTGGAACCTGCGGTGCGAAGTTTGAATGATGTCCGTCGGCTTTCATAGGGTTCGTCATCGCTCTTGCTCGGCAACCACTTCGCGTCATTCGGACAGCCAACGCTAAGGCTCGAAGATATCAAACCCTTGTATCATCCAACATTGAATTGATATGGGGGTGTGACTTAGCCCTGCCATGAAGAAGAGTTGGTTCATGCCAATCCTCATGGTTATGGTTTTTCTTCTCAGTAGTTCTGCTGGATGTTTAGGACTTCTTCAAGCCCGAGAGACCATGGAGCATTTTCGCGGCGAACCAAAAATTCAATCCGAGACCATCGTTCTTAAACATGAAAAAGTGTTTACCAATCCGACTGATTGGGAAGTGTACGAAAATTCGACTACCTTTTATGTTAACGAGGCTGTTTCAGAATTAATTATGTGGAGGCAAACAAAGATAACTGGTTCTGAGACCGTTGGTTGTTTTGAAAACTTTACTCGCTACGTTCGTGCTGAGTTGCAGACTCCGAGTGGACAAGTAGTTTGGGCCATTGACGAGTGCGTATCTCAAGACCCGATCACAGACGAAATATTGCCCGAATCATCAGGATTCGAAACTGGAAATTGGAATCTAATAATTTCCGCTCGCGGTGCTGGAACAGCAACTGGGGCACTGCAAGATTTTCTTAGGATAGACATCACGCTCAAGCGAACATGCGTCCAATATCCATTGGAAGATGCTTGCATATGAGTCAAGTAAGTGAGTCACTGCAGGCATACAGACGCGAGCAGTTTCTGCACTTTCCAGGTCGTTGATGGTTCCGAGTTGCTCCTCCTTGAACCATGAGGCGTTGGACTTCTTGAACAGCATTCTTCAGTTCTTTTTTAGCAACATCATTCCAGGGGATTTGGTGAAGGTTTTTTTCTCCATAACGTAGAACTCCATAAGGTGAACTTTTGTTCGTGTTTTTTTCAACTAAGTGCAAATAAGCAAGCAACTGCATCCTGTGAGATGAGTGGGGGTTTACAGGAACCTTTCCAGTTTTTTGTTCGACTGGGATAAACTCACCATCAACAATGACAATTTGGTCAGGCTTGCCACGTAGGCCAAGTTCTTCGTCAACCAAGAGGTCAGAGGCCGCATCTCCATCCGAATACGCCACTTCGTCTTCAGCATCGAAATCAATGTCGGTTTTCATCGACTCAAGTGCATTTTCAGACAACAACATTCGTTGAAGCTGCCATGAAGCAGCCAATGTCCATCCCATAGCGGTCATGAAAAGAATAAACGTCGCTTGACTTCGATCGTCTGCCCCTGCTAATGCGATGGCATGCAGCCCTAATACTATCGAACCAAAGAGTAGACTCGCTTCAAGGCGACCCGCTTCAAACCACCCTCCAATGAAACCTTTCGGCTCCCAAAAGTGAGTGAAATCATTGTTACTTGCTAAAAATTTAGATTTTTGGCGAGGAATTGTTTCGCGCAAACCTATCCAAGAGCGCCAAGGAACAGAGATGGCGATTGAGCCCACAATGAGCATTGCTACCCCCCACACAGCGAGGTACCGGGCCATCCTCAATGGAGTTGTGACTTCGTCTATGAAACTGAAGGCTATGGCGTCAACGGTTAGTGCAATGATCACTGAAAACCACCATGTCCAAATTGTAACTGAACGTCGCATCTGTGTTTGAATGAATTGAAAATCTTTCATTTTGTCATGAATCAGCGAGTGTCTTTTGATTCCGGCGAAGATGGCTTCTCCTTGTCCAGAATTGCCTTGTCGCGATAATGCCCAAGATAGAGGACAATATTCGTGTCGCTCTAAATCACTTGCACTCACAGGAAGGGCGATTCCGTTCTCATCACGCCACGTTCCATCATCGGACAGAGCAGCGTTCAGTGGGGCATTTTTGCTTGAATCCAGTCCCATGTTTCCCACCCCCGCACACCTTACAGGTATGCTTCAGGCTTTGAGTTCTTTCATGGTTAGCCCGCTCAAATCACCATGGGCACCATGAAAAATTCATTCCGCCTCTCTACGAAGCGGTTTAATATAGCGTTCAAGTCGGACGACTGCTGAGGAATCACCATGTCCGAGGAAATGAACTTACTCTTGCCCTTTGAATCCTATGAGGAGAATGCTGTCAATATTGGTACTCAACAAAAAAGTGCTGATATGGCTCGCTTCATTGAACGTGTTCGCGAAGACGGACTTTATCTGCTCGATGTTAACATGACTGACTCACGAATTCGTTCGATTGCTGAGTTCCTCAACAAGTATGACCCTGCTCGAATCATGGTCGTTTCCGCTCGTCAATATGGACAGCGACCTGCACGTCTTTTCTCAGAGGCCATTGGTGCAAACGCAGCTGTCGGTCGATTTATTCCTGGTTCCCTTACCAATCCTGTTCTCCGTTCCTATGTTGAGCCTGACGTTCTGTTTGTAACCGACCCTGCAGCCGACCAACAAGCGCTTAAGGAAGCCGTAAATTCAGGTTTGCCAATCGTCGGAATAGTGGATGCAAATAACAATCTTCGTAACGTTGACATCGCTTTACCTGCGAACAACAAAGGTCGTCGTTCTCTTGCTCTGGTTTATTGGCTTCTCGCTCGTGAAGTTCTGAAGGTTCGCGGAAAAATGACCGATGAAGATTGGGCTGCCTCTCAAGACTTGGAAGAATGGCAATCTACATTCTGAAGTCGTTTCAAAAATTGTGATACTCTCACACATACCTCAACGCTTTTGTTGATGCAACTGATAAACAAGTAGGCTTTGCCATTCGTTAAGGGGGATTTGATTTGTCGACAATTGAAAAGAAGCGAAGTTTCCCTGTTCGTGCCTTTTTCTATGCTCTAAGAACCCCAAGTCGATTGTTCAACAGATTTGTCTTCTTTCCCATGCTTGATAGAAAAATAGCAAACAGCGATTTGGAACTTTTGGTTCATGACCAAGAGCGCGGCCTCGTTCGAGTTTTGAATTACGGTGAACGTCTTGATTGGAGCTTGAACTCAGGTAAGGCATGCGACGCTGTACCTTGGCTTGACCGTATTGAGCCCTTGATTGACAAGAAGAGCGTGGTCTTTGATGTTGGAGCCAATATGGGTGTAGTTTGCCATTGGTTTGCTGAGCGATGCGATCATGTTTACGCTTTCGAGCCCCATCCTGGAAATGTATCTACGCTTCAATCTCAAATGAAATTGAGAAACAGTACAAACATTACACTTCATCATTATGCGCTCGGAAAAAACGAGACTCAAATGCAATTGCACGTGAAAGGGTTTCACGGACATCATTCACTGGGTGATGTCGATAACAGTCCAACCGTCGACAATATTCTTGTTGATGTTCGAACGATGGACACGGTCTTTGAAGAACTCAGTCTCGATCGTATTCATTTTCTCAAAATTGACGTTGAAGGTTTCGAATCAGACGTACTCTCAGGGGCGTCTTCGCTACTTGCTGAGAAGAAAATTGATTACATTCTGTTCGAATTACAAGAAACTCTTCTTCAGTCTATTCAACGAACTTCTCGTGAAGTTTTCCAAATTTTATTTGACTCGGGATATCAGATTATTGATCTAAACGGACAAATTATGGAACAAGCCTCAACTCAACTCATTCGTAATGGCGATTATCTTGCCTGTATCAATGCTGCCAAGGCTTCTAAGAAACTGGGCACTTCGCCCTTTGAACTGATTTGAAAATCATCATTCGGTCGAATTTGTCGAAAGATAATCGGAAATTCCGTTCGCAAAGTCTTCCGGAGTCGGTGCTCCATGCATCATGTGTCGTATTTTCTTTGCACCTGGCAGGCCTTTGGTAAAGGCAACTGCATGACGCTGCATCCAACGTGGTTGGAGACCCATTGTAAGGTGAGAATATTCGATATATTTGTCCCAACACCATTTTCGGGTTGCGAAAGCACGACCGATATCTGAACGTTGATACCAATCTTCTCCGATATCTTTTATCCACGGCAAATCCTCTTCCTTCATCCACCCTAAACCCACTTTGATTTCTCCAAATATGGCAGGACGACCTATAGCGCCGCGTCCAATCATTAGGCCTGCAGCCCCCGTCGTTTCCAAACACAATTGAGCACTTTTAGAATCCACGACATCTCCATTCGCTATTACCGGTACTTCGACACCGTCAACGATGCGTCGGATGGAATTCCAATCTGCTTCACCCGAATAGCGTTGGCGAAGAGTGCGGCCGTGGACACACAGTCGAGAAGTGCCAATTTTTTCAAGTTCCTTGCATATGTCAAGTGCATTGTTGGCGCCTTGCCCCGTCCCCAATCGCATTTTTGCAGTCACTGGGATATCAACACGTTCAATAATTCCATCAACCATCGATACCAGATTGTCTGGTTCACCCATCAAAGCTGCTCCTGCACAGATTTTCGTGACTTTAGGTGCTGGACAACCAAAATTCAAATCGATGATATCAGCTGTCGGAGCCAGCATTTCTGCTGCTGTAGCCATATCACCGGCATCACCGCCAAAGATCTGAGGTATGAATGGAATTTCAGTAGCATGTGATTCCATTTTTCTCCAAGACATGGCTGCTTCGCGAGTGAGAGCAGTGCTGTTGGTAAATTCGGTAATGGTTACATCTGCACCACAATCTTTAGCCAGTAACCGGAAAGGCAAGTCGGAAACACCAGCCATTGGAGCGAGAAACAGGGGCCGAGATTCACCTTCCCACGCCCCAGGTTTTGCACCGATATGTTCGCTCATTGACAAAGCCTCAGAATCCTTGTTTTTCAAGGGTTGGCTGTTTCTTGAAATTGATTGCCTCTTAGGAACTCATTGCTTGCTCGAGCAGTTGGGCCACTCTACGCATTCTTCGAAGAGTTCTGTCAATTCGAACTGCGATTTCTCTGTGAACTTCTTCTGCGGTGTAGCCTGCCATTCTGTGACCCAATGGTAACCGCCCTCCGAGCAGATTGAGTAAGAGCATCTGGTCATCAATGGAGATGGTTTTCACTGATTTTTCAACATCGTCGACTTTCAGTTTGCCTTTTTTCAAAGTTGAAAGTAGAGAGGATTGTTGTTTGGAATTGAGTATTCTTTGAAAACCGCCTTTCTTTAGCATCCAATCTTCACCTCGTCGTTGGTATTGTGCCGTCATAGCACTCCAGAGAGCGACATTGAGACGGTCGATTCGTGGAACTCTTTGGACCATGCCTGTGCTACGAAATCGCTCGAGAATTCGACCAATACGTGGTTTTTGTTCATCGAGAAGTTCGCTGGCTTCATCCAATGAAAGCGGAAGGTTTCTGTTCAAGAGTAACTGGAATAACTGTACTGAAATAGATTCAGCATGTGCTTCTTTGCCAGGCCTTTCTCCAAGTAATCCAAAATCCCCCATCCATTGTGAGAGGACGCTCTCTTTACTTTCAGGGAGTAAAGGCCTGTGGTCAACAATTCCAATATAAAGTGGGGGCTTTTCACCCACAACTGGCTCAGTTCCCAGATTTGGATTTTCTCGATTCCATAGTGAGTCGAGCAATGCCATGCGCTGTTTGATAATCGTCTCGCATTGTAGACTGAAAAATTCGATGGCATTCCCGAGTGAACCGCCACGCAGGAAGTATCTTCTCCATCCTTTCCCTTCATTGGAAAAACCAATGATTCCGGCTTCCACCAGCCGAGTGAGGTGGTGATTCAGTGAAGCTGGTGTCAGTGCTAATTCATCTGCCAACATTTGTGCATCCCAGCTCACCTCGGGCTGAGCAAACAGATAGTCCCTCAATAATCGATGAACTGGGCCTGCAGTACCTTGATCTGCAGTTGCTTCACCTCTCTTACGAACTAAACTTAATGTATCGATAAACCAACCGACGAGGTTGTCGATTTCACGCTCGCTGGTTGGCAAGGGTATCTCCGTTAATCGAACACTAAACATGTTACTCAGCCTTCGTTTCTGACGAAGGTCTTTGAAGACTGTGTTTTATTTGCCTCTCAAGAGCCGAAAAATAGAGTGTCTATCTTCGGTCATCTTGCCAATCGTAATCGATACCTTTGGTTCCGTGCCATTCGATATCCATGTCGATGTGAGGCATCATCTCTATTCTGTCCTCACGAAGTATTCCTCTTCTTCGAAGCACCTTTACAGCGGAATGAACCGTAGCTCTTGAACGGCCAATACGCCGAGCAAGGGCAGCTTGTGAACGGGGAACTCCTTCTTTTTTGATGTCTTCAATAATCAATTTTTGAACTAAAGATAAGCCAATTGGTAGTGCAGCAGCCGCACGTTGCTCGTTAACTGAAATTCCTCGAAGGATTTCGACTTGGGTTGGAGCGCCGGCAAAATAGCATGTCCGGCCATTGACTGGTAAGACGGTAACACTTCTGCGGCTCTGCAAAACATCGAGGTGGTGGCGAAGCGTTCCATTAGCCGCGTTGAGCGTTGATTGTAACTCTCTGTAGCATAATCCTGGATGATGTTCAAGGGTTGAAAGAATTCTTCGGCGTAATGGGTGCTCATAGGACCTCGCTTTCGTAGATACACCACCTATTGCAATTGCACCGACTGCGGAAGCAGCGGCAGCAACTCCACTTGCAATTCCTACGAATCCGCCTGCTGCACCAGCGATTCCCGCTGATAACCAAGGTCGTTGACGGACCCATTGTGCAAGAAGAGGCATAGGATTCGCTTGGCTTTCTCCTTTCTTAATCCATCCCTTGCCTGCGTCGCAGAAAAGTAGGATCAATCGTGAGCTTCAACAGTCCCTAAATGAATTTTCAAATGAGCTACAAGAGGTGAGAGGAGGCGGCCACAGGTACGTCCATGTTCGGTGAGAAGGTAGGTGACCCGAATTGGAGGTCCGTCAGATACTTGGCGTGAAACAAGTCCTTCGTCGGCCAAATAGCGCAACTTGTCTGAAAGGGTTCGAGATGAGATTCCTTCAAGCAGATTTTTCATTTGATTAAATCGACGAGGTCCTGAGATATAGAGTGCAGAAAGAATTTCGATCGTCCACCTTGAGCCAAAAACACTCAATGCTTCACCAGCTCGACAGACTTCATTGTGCAAATTGTTCATCGGGTTCAACTCTTGTTGAGAGCCTAAAACTCCACGAATATCACCGCCGATTTTAATTGCAGACTCAATTGATGAACGAACCATGTTGTAATCTTCACGCGGAACTTTAAGTGGTGGAATCGACATTGTAATCCTCCTTATTTTACCGTCGTATATTCAACTACTTAATTCCATTTTAACACTGATTCAATTTTGAAGAAAGGGCATCAAACCTACTCAAGTTCATCTCACCTTTCAAGAAGTCTCAGCGTTACGGGTGAGTATGGCCAAACAGGTGTTGCTCGTACGAGGCGGCGCGCTTGGTGTCAATACAGGAATCGGTGGAGCCCATCATAATCTGTCTACATCTCTTGCACAAGGAGATATTCAAGGCTGGACGAGTTCTAAATCATGCGAATACCCTCTCAGAAAAAGGATGAATCCGTTTTCTCGAATCTTCAAACGTTGGTATGCACACCCAAAGCGTGTAGCAAAACTTCTCAAAAAACAACACGATTTCAATATTTTACACGTTACCGACCAAGAACAGGCGCACCTCATTCCTGAACAGTGCTCAATTCCGGTTGTTGTCACTGTCCATGACTTATTCCATTTTTTCCCGACAGTGCTCAAAGTCGGAGATGAATCCATCGAAGTAGGAGACCAAAACCCTCGATGGTATCGACGCAGAGACCTAGCTAAACTTCGAACAGGGCTTGCTCGGGCAGACCTCTTGGTGTGTGATTCGCAAGCGACTTTATCAGCATGTCAGAAACATTTCCCTCATGTAAAATCAGTTTGTGTTCCTCTCGGATTGAACGTTCAAACCTTTCTTCCAGAACATCGAGTAAAGGTGGACATGTTAGCACCTGCCTCTGAATTTTCCAAAGCATGTCATTTACTTATTGTTGGCAGTCATGCTCCTCGAAAGCGCCTCAAATTTATCTGTCAATTAATCGGTGATTTGGATGCTGAAGTCAAAAAAAACATCACGGTTCACCATGTTGGAGGCGACACTTGTCCTTATGGAGGTCCTTCAGCATCGCAATTAGCTGAACAATATGGTGTCACAAATTGGGTTTCGCACGGCGGTAATCTTTCTGGCGACTCTCTCATGCAAATGCGCCATGCAAGTGAGGCACTCTTGTTCCCAAGTGCAAGCGAAGGTTTTGGTTATCCTCCCCTTGAGGCAATGGCAAGTGGAACTCCAGTTTTGTGCTCGGACCTCCCATCCCATAACGAATTGATGCCCGATGAAACATGCCTACAGGCTGACGACAAAGAGGCATGGAATGAAGCGATTCTTTCGGTTTATGCAAACTGGCTCAGTCGAAGTAAGAACGATGAACATCACGTATGGCCAACACCTCGTTCTGGATTGATGGAATTTGCTTCTCGTTTTGATCAAAGTCGCTTTTGTCTGCGAATGGCAGAAGTTTACGATTCCTTGTAATCAATATACTCATATGTAGAAGCAGAGCGTCGTTGAGTATGGCCGAGGAGACCTCTACTGATGGAATGGATTCAATCAAATGGTTTCATTCAATCCCTCTTAATGACGGCACAGTCACTCCTGGATTAGATTCCTCGATGGCCAAACTTGAACAGATTTGTCTCCCGAAGGACTTGACTGGAAAAACAGTTCTTGACATTGGCGCTTGGGATGGTTTTTTCTCATTCCAAGCAGAGAAGGCTGGAGCAAAGCGAGTTTTGGCAACCGACCATTTCTGCTGGAGTGGGCCAGGTTGGGGTTCCAAAGATGGCTTTAACTACGCTCACAAGGCCTTGGATTCTAAAGTCGAATCGTTGGACATAGATGCGATGGATGTCTCTCCAGACAATGTTGGAGAATTTGATGTTGTCATGTTCCTCGGCGTTTTGTATCACTTACAAGACCCAATGGCTGGCCTTCGTGTGGCTGCAAGTGTTTGCAAAGAATTACTCATCATTGAGACCGCAGTCGATGATTTACATCGCTGGAAACCTTCAATGGTCTATTATCCGGGCGATTCTTTCAACAGCGACGATACAAATTACTGGGCTCCAAATGTGGGTGCTATGAAAGGCATGCTCAAGGATTTGGGCTTCTCAAAAGTTGAAGTCGTCTACCCAAAGAATCCGTGGATTCGTTATTCATTGCCCGTTCGATTGTTCTCTTCAATCAAAGGGATGTTCACCGGCCGTGGACCGTTTCGACAGACGATCAATCAAGGTCGAATGTCATTTCACGCTTACCGGTGAGTGAGAACTTCTCTCCGCAGTGTTCTTGAATCGAGTTTAGTTGGACGGTTTATGCAACCTATTCAACGCGTAGCCATTGTCGGTGCAGGGAACATGGGCTCTGGTATTGCTCAAAAAACTGCTCAAGAAGAATTTGATGTTCAAATGGTCGACCGAGAGCAGCAATGGGTCGATCGTGGTCAAGGAATCATTCGTGACTTCCTTTCTGAGGCTGTTGAGCGACGCATCTTTTCACCTGCCCAAGTCGAGGCTATCCAAGGGCGAATTACCGGAGTAGTTGGTGTTGAAAATACGGCAAGTAATACTGATCTGGTTATCGAAGCGGTGTTCGAGGATTTTGATATTAAAACTGCAGTTTTTAACACACTTGACAAAGCATGTGGACCCGACACAATTCTTGCATCAAACACTTCTTCCCTTTCGGTTAATGCACTGGCAGAAGCGACTGGTCGAGCAGACCGATTTGTTGGTCTGCATTTCTTTTACCACCCTGCTAAGAACCGACTTGTCGAAGTGATTCCTGCTGAATCCTCGAGTCCAGAAACGGTGGAAAAAGTCGTTCAATACTGCAAAATGCTCGGGAAAGTCGTCATTGTTTGTGCGGACCGACCTGGTTTTGTGGTCAATCGTTTCTTCGTACCTTGGTTGAATGAGGCGTGCCTTCTTCTGGAAGAAGGCGTCGCAACGGCTGCTCAAATTGATGCAGCAGCTTGCAAAGCATTCCGCATCGGACTTGGACCGTTTGGTTTGATGAATCTCACCGGACCACCGATTGCTCTTCATTCGACCGATTATCTGTCTGAACAGTTGCACACTCCCCGCTACAACGGAGCACAAAACCTCCGTGATTTGATTGATGCCAATGAACATTGGAGTATAGAAGGCGAAGAATCCTATTCTGATGCGCAATTCGCTACAATTTCAGAACGCTTGTATGGTGTTGTCTTTGGTGTCGCTGCTCAAATTGTCGATGAAGGTGTTTGTTCGATGGAAGATGTTGACCGAGGGGCCAAAGTTGGCCTTCGCTGGGCTCGCGGTCCTTTCGAATTGATGAATAAAGTTGGTGTCGCTGCCTCTTGTCGTATGGCTCAGTCGTATGCTGATTTGGCTGCTGAATCCGACCCATCTCGTGCATGGAATGTGCCGAACTTCTTCATTGAACAAGGCGATGAAGATTGGTCTTTTTCGACAGTTGATACCTCCATTGACAATGGAATCGCTACGGTTACCATCAACCGTCCTGAAGCCATGAATGCGCTCAATGAAACAGTTATCTCTCAACTTGGTGTGGCATTGGATAAAGTCAATGCCAATGATTCCGTTCATACGATTGTTCTGGACGGTGCTGGTAAGGCTTTTGTCGCAGGTGCTGATGTCAAATTCTTTGTCGATAAAATACGTGCAGATGCAATACCAGATATTGTTGAATTCACTACCAATGGGCATATTGTTCTCGATAAACTCGAATCCTCAAGCAAGACCACTGTTGCTTTGACGACTGGACTTGCGCTTGGAGGCGGTCTTGAGTTGGCACTGGCGTGTGATTATCGAATTGGGACTCGTCGAACACAATTCCGATTCCCTGAAACTTCTATTGGTATTTACCCAGGACTCGGTGGATCTCAACGTCCAGCCCGAATAAGTGGTATTCCCGCAGCGCGCTGGGCTGTTTTGGCGGGGAATTTCATGGATGCTGCCACTGCTGCAGATCTCGGATTGCTCACTCATCTGGTCGATGTCTCAGGTGTCAATGCTTGCGTCTCTCAACTCGCTAAGAGTGGTAAACCAGACAACAAATACCCTGGTCGTCCTGCACATCCAGACAGTGCAGTCGCTTCTTTTGCGCGTTCATTCTTCGCTGATGAGAACATGGCAGATTTGATGTCCGGTGTTTGTCCATCTGGATTTGACGCTGAAGACAAAAATGTCAGTCGTCAACTCAAATCCCTTTCACGAACGGCTCCGCATGCATTGATGATGGCCAGTTCTTTGATTGATGAATGTGCACACACAGACCTTGCACAAGGACTGCAATTGGAACTCGACGGTCTCACTGAGATATTTTCTACTGCGGATTCACTTGAGGGGTTATCTGCACTGATTGAAGGTCGCAGACCGACCTATACCAATTCGTGATTACGCCCATTGATTTTGAATTTCTGACATTTCTTTGATCAGAGCTACAATATCAATTGTCTCTTCTTGCTCATGTGCCAGTTCAATTCTATTACGGACAGCATCAACGAATTCTTCTTCAGGTTTTTCTTTGAGAATGTCTTCAATGAAATCGGCTAAAGTTCGACCTTTTCCTTGTGCAATTGCAATACGTGCTCGATACTTCTCGGTCTCATCTTTTGGTTTACGAACTCCACTCATTGAATCACCTCTTCAGAATTGAAATGGTTGGCATACCAATCCTCCCACCGTATGACTTCCTCTTCCGACCATTCGCTTAGTGGCCCTGTTTCTGATATTCGAAGGGAACTTGAAGAGACGGGAAGCATGGTTGCATTGTGCGTGCATTTGACGCCAGGTGAACCGAGTACCATTGCCTTTTGGACAATTCCTAAGCCAATTGACAAACTGTGTGTATCGGTGCCAGACCAATAAGCAGAAAATCCAGGATGGGTATGAACCCAGAGTTTGAATGGAGCGATACAACCAACAGGTGGTGAGAGTTGAACCTGCCCTGAAGTACCCCAATCTATCGAAATGACATCTTCGGCATCGATGAGTACTGAAGTCTCAAGTCCAGCAAGATACGAGATTGCGTACACGACGTCCCATCTTCCAAGTTGGGATGCGCGGTGTTGGACATCGAGGAGAACTTCATCATCGATTTGACGTTGTTTCGCCATTTCAGTGACGTGGTCCCAGACCTCTTGGGTCACATCCAGTTGCTCGAGTGCTGGAATGAAAATCATGCCTTCACCTCCACGATTTCGTTCTGTAGTTTTGGAAATTCAAAGCCCCCGTAGGTCAAACTGCCCATGGATTGAACAGGGCCACTTCTACCACGAAGATTCTGAACGAGCCATTGCGCCCCAAAAGTTCCGGCAACTGAAAAACCAAACTCAAGATTACCTGCATCCAATGCTCCCTCGACTTGGCAACTCATGGGCTGATGGTCTGGCGTCATTTGTTCCACTAATGCAGCATCGGAATCAGAAGAAAGAATCATCCAACCATCACCTGAACATCGTAAATCAATCCAAGGCACATCAAGCGCATGGACCAATCTTCGAGGTTCTGGCCTATCAACGCAAACCACGACCAAATCATATCCAAGCAGTTGTTCAGCAGTCCTCAAATTATCGGTAATTGGGATGAGTTCAACGTGTTCTCCTCTTCCAGTATGACGACTTGACAAAGCGGAAACTTTGTACATCCCTATCTGTTCTTGAGTAAAGCGCTGATGTCCAAGATTTGATGCCTCAACAACATCACCGTCCATCAATGTAATTTCAGCATTCAATGCTGTTCGTTCTAATGCCGGTACAAGCAGGTCAACAAACGTCGTTCCGATACCGCCGGCGCCAACTATGAGCACCTTCTTTGTCAATGATTCTTCTTCCATAAGAGAGAAAGAATTCAACACTTAATAAATCTCAGAAGTTCATCATTCGCTCAAGAGCAGCAATTTGAACTTCTAAGGTGAAATGCTTCTCGACATAGGGTCGTCCTGCCTCTGCCCATGTCTTGCGCAGAACAGGGTCTTTGGCATCTAGGTAGGCTGCTTTCCACGCCGCCAAGTCATCTCGAGGCAACAAGCGTCCGGAATCAACCGGAGACATTGTGCATTCGAATCCACCTTCATCGACCATCAATGCTGGAACGCCAATCGTCATCGCTTCAATGGGAGTGAGCCCAAACGGTTCATGGTGAGCATGACTCACCATTGCACGTGCCCCACGGATCAAGCCGCATAACTGAATCTGAGAGAGGCGAGGCATGCATACAACTTCAACGCCAATACGGTTTCCTTCAGCTAAAAGGGCTGCTTTATCGCTCTGTTCACCACCACCAACCTGAACCAAAGCCAACCCCGTATCTTTCAGTGATTGCAACGTTTCCCACGTGCCTTTGACATGTGAAATACGACCGACGGTTACCACATAGTGCTCAGGAATTGTATCGAGTTCTTTGAGCGATTTTGCTTCACTTTTCGGTGCCTTTTCGGGCCAAAGTTGCCAGTCGATAACATGCATAACATGGGTTGCTTCAAGCGGTCTTGCCTTTGAATCGCGTTTTGGAGGTTGACCGTTTTCTTTGGATTCATCGCTCGCGATTCCATAGACTGCATTCAATCGTTTTTGAATCCACATTGAGTTTCCGGAAATGGAAGCATTTGGACGTTGGAGTAGTTGTTCAACAAAAGCCCAGTCTCGCTTTCTTTGGCGAGTGAACAGCATTTTTGTCAACCAAAGCGGTCGCTTCGGTGTGCCGTCAAT
>DAMU01000103.1 GCA_002499705.1 Euryarchaeota archaeon UBA91 | reverse complement strand
CTGATGGTGATGGCCACGTGAACTATTGTGAATTCAAGTGGGATACCAATCCAAGAAACCCAACCAGTTTCCCTGGACAAGGTGAACTGTGCGATCCTTTCGCCCAGTAAGTGACGCCCGACGGCACATATTGGCCGAACATTCATGTTTGGTGGTTGCGGAGTTGATTCTATGGGAGGTAGCAAGTGTTGCATCACACTGTTGATTTTTTGCATAATCTCTCCCATTTTAGTAACTCCACTCTCCTCTGCTCAACACCCAAATTCCCAGTCGCATGGATTCATCATCTCCCAAGATAATGGTTTGACATTCGATGATGTGCTGTACTTTAACGGCAGTTCAACTGCCCCACTTTCTGATTACAATTGGGTTATTTCATCGATTGAAAAGGGTGCACCAGCTCTTGAATCTGGTAAATTTACCAGTGTTGTTGCTGTCGCAGACAGCCTATGGGAATGGGAAATCGAAGTCAACGTAACAGCACATGATTGCACATGCATCCTTCATATTTTCAGTTCAGATTTGAACCATCCACCTCTTGTATCTCGAATCGTTTACTTGGGTCAAATCAATCATCAACCTCATATTCTTCCTTTTTTCTCATCAATGAACGGTCTCTTACATGAAAAACCTCTTTTCCATCTTTCTCAATCGAACTTGAGTATTGATGTTCCTGTTGTCATGCCGCAAAATTCCAACCAAGAATCATTTGTGAAACTGGGCATTTGTCCAGCACCTAACGGTTTTTGCCTCACTGAAATGATTGATTTTTTCAATTTTAACGCCAGTTCAAATCAAGAGCAGATTACTGTTGAAATCGATCGAAACAGCGCAGACTTAAGTGATGGGTTTTGGTTGTTGAACATCACAGTGTCGGACGCTCTGCTGAGAACTTCAAACACTGAACATTTTATGATATTGGTTGACCAAAATCTTCCTTCAGTTACATTGTCATGCGATGTGAATGGTGCGCAGAGTGACGCTGGCACTTCGAATTCGCAGGCGCAAATTATTGTCTTTGAGAGTAATCCAGTTTCCTTTTCTGCATCTGTTGATGATGGATATGTTGGTGCCCAGAATATCCTCACATGGACGCTCGTTCTTCCGGATGAATCACGTCGGGCACTTACTGTTGATGAGCAGTTATCTGAATCTTTGATTACTTTGAATCCTGATATGCCGGGTATTTGGTCTGTTGAACTCTTAGTCCGTGATACTGCCGGATGGTTATCACATTCCTCGGTTGATTTTTCCGTGCTAAATGTTCAACCAATTATCAAGGTTGAACTTGATTCCTTTGTCGTCACCAACGATGCGACAATCTCGCTTTCGGTTGGAGAAAACTGGACACTCAACAGCAGTAAAACTTCAGACACACATAACGATGTAGATGATTTGCTGCATACTTGGTATGTGAACGGCAACACACTTGTTACTGGAAAAAAGATGCTCGATTCAAGTGACTTTACAAAGCCAGGAGAATATGATATCCTTCTCGTAGTTGAAGATGACAACGGTGCTACCAGTGAACTCGCGTTCCAAGTCATGATTAATTCGATTGATGACTCATCTGCAATCAGTTCTGAAACACGCTTCCTTTTACAGTCTGGGATTCTTCTTTTTCTTGCTATATTTGGTTTGATAGCCTTTTCTTCTCGTAAGAAGCCCCGGAAAACAGTTGTTCCAAAGTGGGTATCTGGAAACGATTCATCGGATGACAAGCCATAGTAACGGCCGTAAATTGTATTGATTACAATGCAATTATTGAATACTGTAGAACCCTTGGCTTAAACATGAACGAAGCAGCGATGCGTCACATTGGCCCCGAGCCTGTCGCTATTTCACTCGATGAGTTCAAGGCACGTCAAGACAGAATCACTTCTCAGTTAAGGCCGAATGACCTTTTGATTTTATGTTCTGCTGAAGAGGCAACACATTCCAATGATGTTCATTATCCATACCGGACAATGAGCGACATGCTCTATTTTACTGGCTGGTTAGAACCAGAAGCAGTTTTCACGCTGCGCTGCGTTGAAGGTTCATGGATTTCCACCCTCTTTGTCCAACCGAAAGACACCCTAAAAGAAATTTGGGAAGGTCGTCGTCCGGGTGTTGAAGGTGCTGTAGCAGATTGGGCGATTGACGAGGCCCACTCTGTTGACGACATGCATCAAATATTAGCTTCATATGTTGATGAATCGCATCGCATCCTCATGCGAACAGGTGTTCGCAGTGATGTTGATGATTTGATTCGCCTTGCTATTGACCGACGAGACAGAGCAAGACAACACTTTGGAACCGGCCCTGTTTCACTCGAAGACCCAAGTGCTCGAATTGCTGAGCTTCGTTTGCGGAAATCAAATGCTGAAATCGAGCAGATGCGTTTCGCCTCTGACGTCAGCAGTTATGCTCATATCGCTGCCATGCGCCACTCGAAACCTGGCCGAATGGAATATCAGTTCCAATCAACGATTGAAGGTTTCTTTGTCTATGCAGGAACATCTGGTTGGGCTTATCCGTCAATTGTCGGATGTGGTGACAATGCTACAGTTCTTCATTACAAAGTGAATGACGATGTTTGTGAAGATGGGGAAGTTATCTTGATTGATGCTGGTGCCGAATACAGAGGGTATGCAGCAGACATCACACGTTCTTGGCCAATTAACGGCAAATTTACAGAACCCCAAAAAGAAATTTACCAAGTTGTCTTAGACGCTCAACTGGCTGCAATTGATTGCTGTCGTGTAGGTCAACCATACACTGCACCTCATGAGGCTGCTCGGAAGGTTCTCGCAGAGGGCTTGATTCGACTCGGCATCATTGAGCAGACTCTAGAACAAGCGCTTGACCCTGAAAACGGCGAACTCCGTAAATGGTATATGCACAATACGAGCCATTGGATTGGTCTTGATGTCCATGACGTTGGAATATACAAGCCGAATGGGGAGCCCCGCATTCTTGAAGAGGGGATGTGTTTGACTGTAGAACCTGGTCTGTATTTTGGAGCATGGCGACCTGATGTAGAATGCCCTGAAAGGTATGCAAATATTGGGATTCGAATTGAAGATGATGTTTTGGTCACCTCTGGTGAGCCCGATGTTCTCACATCAGCCTGTCCAAAGACGATCGAGGAAATTGAAGCAATAACTGGAAAAGCATTCTGAGGTCTCACAATGGATTGGTCATCGATTCTCGAACGCCAGTCATTTTGGCAGGCCGATAGATCACTTGAATTTCGTCTTTCTGAACTTGAAGCAATTGAATTGTACACAAACGCACCGTTGCACCAATTAATGAGTGCAGCTCATCAAAGGCGCAATGCCATGCATGGCTCGCAAAGGGTGACTTATTTGATTGATCGAAATATCAATTACACGAATATTTGCACCATCAATTGTCAGTTTTGTTCTTTTTATCGTCCACCGGGTCACGAAGAGACGTATACTCAAACAACCGATGAAATTTCTGAACGTATTCGTGAACTCGAGGAGATTGATGGTGTTCGAATACTTATGCAAGGGGGAGTCAATCCGGAATTGGATTTTGAATGGTATGAAGATTTGATCAGAGAACTTTGCACACGTCACCCAAGTATCGACATCGACTGCTTTAGCCCAATTGAAATTGAGGGAATAGCAGAAGTGAGTCAACTTACCACACTTGAAGTGCTAAGACGTCTCAAAGACGCTGGAATGCATGGTTTGCCAGGCGGTGGGGCTGAGATGCTTGTAGAAGATGTTCGGAAGGATGTATCTCCGAAAAAAGGTTCGCCGCTTAATTGGCTTCGTGTGATGGAAGAGGCACAATCTCTCGGCCTCACAACCAGTGCTACAAATGTAATTGGCTTCGGTGAAACTTTTGCCCAGCGGGTCGAGCACATGCGGCGAATTCGTGAGTTGCAGGACCGTTCTCTGAAGAACCATTCTTCTGGGTTTACATCTTTTATTGCCTGGCCGGTTCAACTTGAAGTCAACAGTTTTGGACGCCGTAATCGTGGACAAAACAAGGTTGAATTGGGTTCGGGTTCATCGGAATACCTCCGACATGTTGCTGTATCCCGACTTTTCCTTGACAGTATTCCAAACATTCAGTCTTCGTGGCCAACGATGGGAATCAAAACAGCCCAACTAGCATTATTTGGCGGGGCGAACGATGTTGGTTCAACAATGATGGAGGAAAATGTTGTTTCAGCATCAGGTACGACCAAATTCCAAGCATCAGAACGTGAATTGCAAGATGTTATTCTTCGTGCTGGTTTTACACCTCAACGGCGTGACAGCGACTATGTTTTACTCGAGACTCCGATGAAAGGAACTGCACCCGAAGTTCTTGCGTCTCCTCCGCCTCTACAGTATTGAACACTAGGAAATTCACGTTGTTGCGTTGTAGTAAACGACCCAGATTTCTGCGTGAATGTTTCTCTGTCCATTACCAATTCCATCAGATGGGACGTATTCTTGCCCATTCATGAGGCCACGATAGGTGAGGTGGTTCACTCCACCATTCATATCGCTCCAACTTGTGATATCATAGGTCCACTGTTTGACATCTTGTCCCGCACACCAGCCAGCTCTACCAAATGGCCATGAGCCAAATTGATTCGCAACAACGCCATTTTGAACTTCATTTTCGCATCCTTCGCTTGAGGAGACGATAGGGTGCCACTCATAGGTGGTAAATCCGTTGAGATAGTAGTGGTGTTGATGGTCACAGAATTCTGCGCAGTTCGCGTTATCCTGACCAAAACCGTGTCCCGTTATCGTTGCAACAATTTCGACCTTATCTGCCCATGAAGGTACGGTAAAATTGAGGTCACGGGTATACTTTGAAAGATTGTTATATGTGCCATCAAATTGCCCACCTGTGAAAGCAAAATCAGCTGCTTGACCTCGCAAGCCACTGCCCCAGTTGCTCAACAAAAATGTGACCGTAAGATCGCCCTTGTTGGCTCCTCGATATTTGAATGTCCGATTATCGTCATTATCAAGCATGAAGAGGTAAGGAGAAATGTCGGTTAGCCACTTTCCTTCTCGCCCATATGTTGTGATCCATCGCATGAATTCAGTCCCACATGCTGATGCATTATCCCTTTCACAGATTCGAAGGTTTGCCTCATAGTCCCATTCATGGCAACCTCCCGTTGAACCATCACTCTTTTGATGTCGGTTAGAGCGTTCATCGCAGGCATGCTCATGATACACTTCGAGGGTATCATAATCCGTCAGATTACTTGGAAATACTGCGGTAGTGGTACTCGTAAAGCCGCCTCCCCAGCCGCCTGTGTGGCGGTAGAAATCAAGTGCTGTGATTTCTTGTATTGCAGAATCTTGCCTACGTATTTCGACCGGGAACTCGGCATTCCATTGATGTGGCTCATGAATGAGATGCTTCGGGTCGTTGCTGGAAGTAGTCCAAGCGTAAAGAGAGCCGGTTTCACGGGCCATTTGGAATCGATCGATTCCCATGTAAAATGGCGAATTGAAACTGGAAATCATTTGGCCAAGTCCACCGGAAATACTGTTTGCCCGTTGGTCAATGTAGTGGATTCTTCCATCCCATTCTTCCTCTTCACTTGGATTGAGAGCGTTTTCAACTGCTGCTTTTCTGTTTACTATGTCTGTATGATAGCTTGAATCAAATGAACCGAAAAACAGGTGCACATTATCCGGCAATCCTCGTATGAACGGTCCAGGGCTTTGCCCCCATGTTCCTGAGTTTGAATTGCCACTTGAGTCGGTGTATTTGAATAAAAAGTAGTAAACATCATGCCCAGTCCATTCTTGTTGGAAGTAAAATGTGCCATCGAGTGTTGGTACTGAAAAGTGAGGCACAATTTGCATTGGACCGGTAACAGAACCACCGCTTTTCCAAGTGACAGGATTTTGAACAACGGCACAGCCTTGAGCATCAATGGTCCATCTCTCAGGAGAATTCGGGCATATGTCGACGTTTGCATAAACGCCATCGTCATCTAAGTCTGCGCATCCAAATACGTTGACTGCAAGAGATTCAGGTGTTCCAGGACATTGATCGATAGCGTCGTTGACACCATCTTCATCGGAATCCCTTTGCGTAGCCGAGCATCCAACTTCATCGACTTGAGAAGCGTTCAACGGAGTCTTGGGACATTCATCAAGAGTGTAGCCCGTTGCATTGAAGTCGAACACACCGTCATTGTCATCATCATCATCTTCGACAGCAT
>DAMU01000013.1 GCA_002499705.1 Euryarchaeota archaeon UBA91 | reverse complement strand
TGATACCTCGTACTCCGAATAGCGGCAACAGATGAGGTGTGAATAATGGTTTGAACAGACTCGGCTTTTTCTATTGCAGTACAGAGATTTTCAGTGCCGATGACCGATGGATTGACGACTTCAACAAGTGGATTTTTGACTCCAACCATAAGCGCAGCAGCGCAGTGAATGACAACCTTGCATCCATGAACAGCCTTCACCACAGATTCAAGTTCCAGTAAATCCATCTTGACGATCTCTAAAGAAGCCCCCTTGCTTTTCGAAAAGGCATTGAGGAATCGAGCATTTTCAGGATTTCGCACGGTTGCTCGTACACTCCGTCCTTCTGATAGCAACTGTTGAACAACATGAGCTCCGATGAAACCAGCAGCCCCAGTCACCAAAACGGTCATGATGGCCCGTAGCGTCACCCCTTCTTGAGGTATCTTCACCAAACATCACATTCATGGCAAACTCCCCCTTCGCCCAACCAATGCGAATTGCTGTTCTGCTGACTCTACTGATTCTCCTTTGCCCTCTTTCGGGCTGTTTTGGGGGCGAATCGCTACAGAGTGAGCAGACCGATTCAGCAGAATATCCTTCTGAATTCGAACGGCATACACTCGATTGGAATTGGACTGACAGTTACTCCTACGTGCTTCAGCCCGGCCCTTACACGGCTCTTGAAGTCCAAGAAGCAACGTTTGAAGTTGACACGTCTGGAGTTTGGGAAACGGGGCCGGCTACAGCGAACGTCCACCTTTCTTACTGGCTTCCTTCGAATACGGAAATGGGAGAACAAGTCCCCGTAATTGCTGTGATAAGCCCGTATTTTTCATATGGCCAGCCAGGCGATGAGTCTGGAGCAACCAACGTAGTGGGGGCCGGACGCGGCGAATTCATTTATGACAATTATATCCCTCACGGCTATGCTTTTGCACAAGTCTCCGTATTTGGCACGGAAGAGTCCTCTGGATGTTTCGATTATCGCGGTGAGGGGGAAGGCTGGGGCATTCACCAAGCGGTTGAATGGCTTGGCCAGCAGAACTGGTCGAACGGGAAAGTTGGGCTTTACGGTAAATCGTATGAAGGTGCAACTCAATGGGAGGCGGCAGTCCATGGCAGTGAACACCTTGCTACTATTGTTCCAATTTCAGGTACGACCGGTCTTCATCCGCTTCTTTACAAGAATGGGAGTGCGGAAGCTCGAAGTCAAGTCATGCACATGAATTATTTTGGTAGCACGGTAGATTACAACGGAGACGATCTCGACAATGTTTGCCCCGATATTATCGAGGGCCTTTTTGCTGGGCCCGTAACATATGGCATGGGTGAATTAGACCCCTACATGGCGAATTACTACGAAGAAAGAGAACATATCTCAAAAGCACTCACCAATTACAACGGTAGTGTGTATTGGGTTCAAGGGATGCAGGATTGGAACGTTGACCCCCACCAAGTATTCCCGTGGTATCAGATGTTCATCGATGCCGGTTTTGATGTCCGTGGCATGCTTGGCCAGTGGGAGCACAATTATCCTGACCAGTGGACAAAACACAACGCTCAGGACAGCGGATATGGAGGAGAAGCCATTCACAATATGACTCGCTGGGATTGGGGTCAAGATTTGTTTGAATGGTTCGAGTACTACCTCAAAGGGGTTGGCGAGGAGCCCGAACTGCATGCACAAATTCAGAGAAACGATGGCCAATGGCGCATCGAAGATACATGGCCTCCACTTGATCGAGATTTCGAAGAGATACCACTGGACTCGTGTACTCAAACTGGAACGCGCGTACAGGGCGTATCTGTTTCCGGCGGAAGTGTGAGTGGCGTTGTTATCGAATGTGATGCTCTGAGCAGCGATTCAGACATATCCATTTCAGGACTTGCAACCCTCCATCTTGAAGTGCAAGCTGCTATGGACGGCGGTCAAATTTTCGTTGAATTACAGGACGCTGAAACAAACCTCCGCCTTGGCCATGCAACCATGGATATTCGATACCATCAGGGTGGAAGCGACCCTACTACGGTGTTCCCAGGGCAGTCTCTAACCATGCTGATGGAATTCCAAGCGATTGACGCTTTGTTGCCGGCTGGGCACGGCATACGATTGGTGATGACTGAAAACGGAGAAGATTACCTCGCTCCAGCCTGCGGCGTCTTGTGTCCAATCACTGTTAATGGAGGCACGCTCACAATCCCTCATATCGATCGAGATGGAAGCAATGTTTTGATTACGCCTCAAGGCGAGAGTGCTGCAAATAATCAATGAGATTTCGACTCATTTCGAAGCGCTTTGACCATATCAATTCGGGCAACCAGCCCAACCAGAACGCCGCGACTGCTCACCAACAGTACTTCCTCTTCCCCCAGTAATCTGCGAGCCTCACCAATCGATACATTTGCATCAACCATCGAAAAATCAACACGCATGACCTCCTCAACACTCGTCACTCTACCACCGTCGCTTTTGAGAAGACTTGCTTCGGATACTAGACCGACCACTGAACCACTTTCACTGAGAACCGGAAGGTGGCTAATGCCTCCAAGTACCATTTTATCAACAGCGGATTGAACACTATCTGTTTGCTGTAAGGCAGTGACTTCTGAGACCATGATGTCTTCAACTGTGTGGGCTTGATCAGGGCGCTGGATACGATTCAGTGCACTCACAATCTTCCGAACAGTTGAGACGCGAGGGTCAACAACCTCCGTCTCGACTTTTGCTATGACCGATTGCGTAAGCCCAGAACGTTCAGCTAATGCGGCTTGTGTAAGGCCCAGTGACTTACGCCATTGCCGCAAAAACCCGCCGGTTGGAATTTCCATCAAATGCCCGTGAGCATGGTCACCAATGAGTTCACCGGTCCGCAGTTCGATTTCGCCATCTTTTCGCCTCTCTTTACACCTTATTCAAACGCACATGAACACACATTTTTCGCGAACAAATGAATAGTAAATGACGCGAGAAATCCATCATTAATTATTCAAACAAATACTTTTTTGATATTTTAGAAATCGTTTGACAAATATATTGTGAATAAATATGAGCGTATGTTTGATATACCGTCTTTGTAAGCAGTGAACCGATACCTATGATGGACAAAGCAAAATTAGAGTACATATGGCTTGATGGATACCACCCGACACAAAACATGCGAAGCAAAACCCTCGTGAAGAAAGATTTCACTGGAACGCTTGAAGAATGCCCAATGTGGAACTTCGATGGCTCCTCAACACTGCAAGCTGAAGGCAACTCTTCTGACTGCCTCCTCAAACCAGTCGCAATTTACCCAGACCCTCAACGATTCAACGGCTTCCTCGTCATGTGCGAAGTTATGAACGCAGATGGAACACCTCACGCCAGTAATGGAAGAGCAACCATCGAAGACGACGACGAAGATTTCTGGTTCGGTTTTGAGCAAGAGTACTTCATTATGGATACAGAAACACAACTTCCTCTTGGTTTCCCAATGGGCGGATATCCAGGTCCACAAGGAATGTATTACTGTTCAGTCGGCGGCAAGAATACCCATGGACGCTCACTTGTTGAAGAACACGCCGACCTTTGCCTCGACGCTGGAATAAACTTTGAGGGAATTAACCAAGAAGTCGCATGCGGCCAATGGGAATTCCAAATATTTGCCAAGGGCGCTAAGAAAGCCGGCGACGAACTTTGGGTTGCACGATACCTTCTTGACCGCTTAACTGAGAGTTACGGTTGCTACATCGAATACCACCCTAAGCCGATTAAGGGCGATTGGAACGGTTCTGGAATGCACGCTAATTTCTCAGACGGACGAATGCGAGACGAGGGTGGAGAAGAAATGTTCACCAAGATTTGCGAAGAATTCGGTAAGAACATCAAGAAGCACATGGACGTCTATGGAGAATTCAACGATGAACGCCTTACAGGACTTCACGAGACACAATCAATCGACCAATTCTCATACGGTGTTTCAGACCGTGGGGCATCAATTCGAATCCCTGTAACTGTCCCAGAAGATGGGTGGGTTGGACGTCTTGAAGATCGCCGACCAGCATCCAATGGTGACCCTTACAAAATAGGTGCCGTAATTATTACGACAACTAAGGCATCTTACAATTGAGGCTTTTCCGTTTCGACTTCGTCTCTTCGAACGCGAAGAACGCCGACAATAACGGCGCCAATGACGGACAGTGTCATGATGTTTGCAGCAATCATTGCAAATGAATCGACAAGGACTCCATAGATGAGCCAAAGCGTAAGGGCGAATGAAACAACTGCAAACGTTGTCAGAGAAATACCATCGTGGCGTTTGTGTACCCAGACTTGAATGATTTGAGGAATCCACGCAAAGATGCCGATGACGCCAGCGAGCAAGCCGATTGCCTCAATCCATGCTGCTGCCATAGCCTAAGGCGTTGGAGCAACCCACATCAAACTTCGCGAACGCCCACGCTGATACAGAAGCGATTCACTTACAGAGCTTGTAAAGCCCCGACGACTTCTTCAATCCACTCTTCAGCATCGTCTTCATAATCGACATCGCAGTCCATTCTTTCCGCTATACGGGTGCCGCCTTTTTCTTCAAGAACCCGGTCCCATTCTTTACCAGCTTCACAAAACAAATCGAATGCCGTATCGCCCAAAGCAAGCACTGAGAAACTCATGTTGGCAAGATCTCCATCTCCAAGCTCTTCCGCGTATTCGAATAAATCCATGGCGTTATCCGGTTGTTCACCGTCCCCCCATGTGCTGCAGACAATCAGAAGCCGAGAGTATGAGAGCATGTCTTCAGATTCGATTTCATCCATTCCAAATGCTACTGCTTCCATCCCTGCATCTTCTGCAGCTTTGCAAATATCCATAGATAATAATTCAGAATTACCAGTTTCGGTTCCGTAAAGCACGATTAATTTATTTTCTTCACTCATTTTCAAATCACCATTTCCTTGTGCGCTATGGGCAATGGAACAAGGGGCTATACTTTATTTTTAGGGTGGCCTAAAAATGGCTTTTTTTGCGCCTGCTCTACAATACCGAGTTGATTTTTTGTTGTACAACTTCAACAGTTTTGGTCAAACATTTTTTGCCCAATCTGCTGGTGGCTTTGATACATCGATTTTTGTTATTTCTGCCCACTCGACTTTTCTTGGCGTCTTTTCACCTACAACGTGCATTTCTAGAGAGAGGCCGTAAGGGATTTTCGCGATAATATTACTGCCGCCGGTGTTCAATGTCACTTCACTTGGATTGTTCGAGAACAACGAAAAGAAGGAGCGTTGGTGTTCAACTGTAGCAGTCACTCGACTCTTTCGTTCAGAAAACCAAGAGCGCAATTTGTCGCCCAAACCAAGACCATGCACGTCACCTTTGAGCATTAATCCGCCGTGCAAATGGACTTCATCCCAAGTATTGAAACCCTCTAAGGTTTCTGTTAATCCAGTGTTCAATTCTCCCGGAGTGGTTGTTTCTAAAATTTTGATAAACCCTGCTTCATCGACCATTTCAGCCGCCAAATCATCTGGAATTTCAGGCCACTCAAGTCGTTGGTGGGTCATCGCTACAATGACTCGCATTTCGATCGATTTTTCGGGTGTAAGAGAAAGCCGTTTTTCATGCAGAGCCTTCAAAATTTTTGCCTTTCGGGCAATTCGATCAGCAACACCGTCATGATTGTGTTGCGTCCCATTGTTTCGATTTTGAACAAAATGATGTTCATCGGTAATTGTAAACGAACCTGCCCAATGCTTCTGCTCCACGACAAGCATTGTATTGCCGCCAATGACAATCATGTCAATTTCCCTCCTCCCTCCATCGGGGTCGGGAATTCGGACCGATTCAAAGATATGCCACCCGTTGTCTTTCCCTGCAGCTCTCGAAAGTTTACACAGTCGCATTTCGGCTAAATCTCCAGCCCTGTGTATGTCATCTGGCGGGTGTTTCAATCGTCGGGAACGCCACCAGTTCCACCGTACTTTGAATGACATGGACCTCACCGAAGTAACTCATCTACGCTCTTCACGATAACAGTGGGTTGCTGTTCAGCGCCTTCAGGCAATTGCCCAACATCTTCCATGGTCGCTTCACCTGAGAGTACGAGAACGCCAACGCACTTCGCCCGACTCGCCATGGCTAAGTCGGTATACAAACGGTCTCCAACCATTGCACAGCGTGCAGGGTCAAGTCCTAAAGCCTCAATTTTATGTAAAATCATACCAGCATTCGGCTTGCCTGTGATATGCACAGGATCAACGCCTGTAGTGACTTTCAGCATGGCCAAATATGCACCGACATCTGGCAGACCGCCGTCTGGGGATGGACACACCATATCTGGGTGGCTTGCTACAAGCGGAACCCCTTTGTGAAGGTGGATGCTGCCCTGCGCGATTTTTTCGTAATCAATTTCAGTATCGTATCCTAATACGACATATTGCGGATTTTCACTTCGTGTTTCAATACCTTTTTCTTCAAGCATTTCCCGCATTCCCTCGGTCCCAATTAACCATGTTTTGGTTATTGAATGAGAAGCGAGCCATGAGAGCAGGTCATGTGTAGAGAGCAGCACATCTTCTTCTGTAGCTGGAATCCCAAAGCCGTGTAATTTCTTGACGTATTGTTTGACGCTACGGCTTGAATTGTTGGATAAAAAATAACGCTTGACTCCCTGTTCATCGCATCGTTTGAGAAAATC
>DAMU01000069.1 GCA_002499705.1 Euryarchaeota archaeon UBA91 | reverse complement strand
ATCAAGAGAGGTAAGGTTTCATCGCCTCACTAAAACGCTTTCTTTCGCGTTCAGAAGTTGAATCGAGTTCGACACTTACCGTGCGTAATTTGAGTAAACTCTTGGCTAAATCTTCTTTCTGTAACCAGCCTACAGAGTGGCCAATATTTTCAACTTCAGCCAACTCCCCCATGAGACAAGAATCGTTTACCACTGAAGGAACCCCATGTGCTGCTGCGTCAAACATTTTCACAGGTAGTGCTCCTTGCAAAATATTTCCTCTCAACGGTTGATAAATCGCGAACATCACATCAATCTCCTGAATTAATCTGTTAAATTCTTCAGAATCAAAAGCTCCCGAGATTTCAACATCTAAATCGTGCTCTTTTTTGGCTGAATGGAACAGTTTTGAAACAGATTCGGATGCAACTCCATCACCGGCAATCCGTATTTTTGGCCTCTGCTCAGGATCTATGAAAAGAACAGCATCTAAAAGAAACTGGAACGATTCAATTTCCCGAACTCGACCAAGATAACCTACGCACCAGCCCTCTTTGCTTTTCTTTTCGCTCGAGGATTCCATCTCTTCGGGTCTGTTTTCGATTACAACCGATGAATGGCCATGTGATTCGAGGTATTCGCAAAATCCTCCGTATTCACTGGTTGGTGAAATTTTGCCACTTGAAGTCAAAATTAAGTCTACATTCTTTAATTGCCGTAGCATTTTCCTTTCCTGCATTTTACTAATTATTCTTCGAATAAACGATTTAGGAGCAGGCATACGAATCCATGTGTGTTGCAAGTCGTGCATATCGAAGACCAACGAAGTTCCATACTTTTTCTTCAACAAACATCCTATTGATAGTGTGTCGGCATCATGACAATACACAAGATCGGGTTTATTTGTTACGAGTCCCCGAGATACAGTTTTGCTAAAATGACGGATTCCGAGTGCAGTTTTTACCATTCCACCATAGGGGGTTTTACCGAGATGGTATCTCATGATACGAACGCCGTTATAGGATTCGCTCAACGAATGCTCTTGATTTCGATCGTAAGCATGAACGGTTACTTCATGCCCTTGCTGTACAATCCAACCCGCTTGTCGTAAGACTCGAGGGTCTGGCGAACAGGCATTGGTTACGACCATTGCTATATGCGCCATAGCCATTCCATGAAGAAGGAGAACAAGAGGTATTCGGCCTTTCAAAGGCACAGCGCTGAAGAGCGATAATTAAGGGCGTCTCGCGTTTGGTTTAAGTTGCACCCATGTGGCGTAAGTGATGATATGGTCGACCAACTACCGAATTTGGGCCGAGAGGCTGAGATGCTAGCAGCAATGGGGATGTCTTCAATTGAAGATTTGTTCGAAGATATTCCTGCAGAAGTTCGCATGACTGGGGACCTGCCATTGCCACCTCCACAATCCGAAGAAGAAATCTTAGCAGATGCAAGAAGACTTCTCGGTGCCAATGTCGCTATGGGTGAACGTGTTTCTTTCCTCGGAGCGGGCTTGTATCGGAATTATGTTCCTGCCGCTGTATTCCAACTGGTCACACGCGGGGAATTCCTTACCGCATACACTCCATATCAACCGGAAGTGAGCCAGGGAATGCTACAAGCAATGTGGGAATTCCAAACTTTAATCTCGGAACTTGTTGGTTTACCCGTAGCGAATCTTTCTCTGTATGATGGCTCGACAGCTGCTGCTGAGGCATTGACCTGTGCAGTGCGTGTTCACAACCGTAAAGCGACAGAAAAAGACACGGTTTATGTTTCTGAACTTACACCACCTGACCGCCTTTCAGTGATGCACAATTATTGTCAAGGTGCTGAAATCAATATCAAATTCCTCCGGCATCATGCTGATGGCACTCTTGATTTGGAAAGTGTGTCCGAAGCTGCAGGCTCATGCGGTATCTACATTGAACAGCCAAATCCTCTTGGAATTCTTGACGGAGGACTTTCACAACTCAAAGACATTATTGGAGAGCACACTGCTTTGATTGTCGCCGTTCAACCCGTTTCCCTCGGCTTGGTTGAAGCACCCGGTCAATATGGCGCAGATATCGTGGTTGGAGAAGGGCAACCTCTTGGTAGCCCAGTCACAGGTGGAGGCCCAATTTATGGAATATTTGCATGCACCAAAGCCTATCTGCGTTTGATGCCGGGACGAATTGTTGGCCGCAGTATCGACGTGGATGGAAAAGTGGCTTACTGTCTCACACTCTCAACTCGAGAGCAACACATTCGTCGACACCGTGCGACTTCAAACATCTGTACAAACGAGACACTCATCGCATTGATGGGTGCAATGCACATGGCTTTACTCGGCCCTGAAGGTCTTCACACTCTTGCAGTTCGAAACATGACTGCATGCCTTCTTGCAAAACAGAAGTTGGGAGAAATCAAAAACATTGTATTGCCTCACTCAAGCAACCATCATTTCAACGAATTTGTCATTGAATTACCTGGCTCAAGTGAAGATTGTTTGTCCCATTTAGATTCGGTTGGAATCATCGGAGGCTTTGATTTGTCCGCATGGTATCCTGAACGCAAGAATTGGCTTTTAGCAACATTCACCGATCAAACCAGCGAAAAACAAATTGAATTATTAGCCGCTCATCTTGCTGTTTGGGCATCTTCACAGGAGGTGAATGCATGAGTCATTTGTTCGAACACAACGGCGCTGTAGGTCAAGGTTATTCACAACCTGCTCCAGTCTTACCAGCATCATCAATTGCTTTGCCAGAGTCGTTGGCTCGAAAAAATCTACCGCGCTGGCCTCGATTGTCTGAACCCGAAATGGTCCGTCACTACACATGGATGTCGAAGCGAAATTTCGGAATCGATACTGGATTTTACCCTCTTGGTTCTTGCACCATGAAACACAACCCACGTGTCAATGAAGTCATTGCCCAAATACCCGGTATTGCTGACATTCACCCTCACCAGCCTGAACATCATATCCAAGGGCTCCTCGCAATTTTCCACGAGATGCAATACATGCTTGAAGTCTGTTCTGGAATGGACCAAGTAACCTTACAACCCGTTGCAGGTGCTCAAGGTGAATTCACTGCTGTTCGATGCGTTCAAGAATACTTTAGATTACGCGGTGAAACCCAGCGAACGAAAGTTATCGTACCGGATTCGGCCCACGGAACAAATCCAGCGAGTGCTGCTATGTGTGGCTTTGAGATTGTTGAGATTCCAAGTCGAGAAGATGGACGGATTGACCTTGATGCCTTGCGTGCTGTTGCTGATGAAACAACTGCCGTCATGATGATTACCAATCCCAATACGCTCGGTTTATTCGAAGCAGATATCGTCGAGGCTTCCGCTATTGTCCACGATGTTGGGGGACAGATGTACTACGATGGTGCGAATTTCAATGCCATTCTCGGTATCACTTCACCCGGTCTCATGGGATTCGATGCAGTACACTTCAATTTGCACAAGACGTTCAGCCAACCTCACGGAGGTGGCGGCCCGGGTTCCGGTCCAATTGGTGTGAAATCTCATCTTGCCGAGTTCCTCCCAGGTCCTCTGGTCAAGAATCGCCCTCCAGTTGGTGATGAATCTCAAATGGCTATTGATGACATGTGGTATGGTTGGTATCAACCGACTCACAGTATCGGCAAAGTTCAGCAATGGCATGGTAATGCGGGCGCAGTCATTCGTTGCTGGGCATACTACCGACGATATGGACGAGGCTTGCGAACGATGTCAGAACACGCTGTCCTCAATGCGAATTATCTTCGACATGCGATTCACAAGGCTGCTAAAGAAGCTGGTGTCGACTCATTGGTCAAAGACGGTGCTGAAGCGAAAGTTGCAAAACACGAATTCACGCTTTCCTTACAACCGGCCAAAGAAATGCATGGCATTTCCGCTATGGATGTGGCAAAAGGATTGCTTGACAAAGGCTACATGGCTCCCACAGTTTATTTCCCACTGGTAGTTCCCGAGTGTATGATGGTTGAGCCGACTGAAACTGAAAGTAAAGATACGCTGGATACCTTTGCAATTCACTTTGCTGAGGTTCTCCAAGTAGATGCTGAAACGCTTCATGCGGCTCCAATCACCACGCCCGTACGTCGCGTTGATGAAGTCTATGCTGCGCGTAACCTCTGTCTTCGTCACGAATATGATGATGAGTAAGAAATGCGTATATAGCGCCAATATGTCGCATGGACATGGATATCCGGAAGATGCGCAAGTTTGGCTGGCGTGCTGTACCGGTTGAAAACAAAGCATCTAAAGCACTTTTTCCAATGGCTTGGGGTTTTCTGCCAATGGCATTTTGTTGGATTATGTGGTTTACTGGTGCCTCTGCAGAATTCATTCCATGGTTTGGAGCCCTCAGCATGATGCTCATGCTTACTGGAGGGATTGCAGGGGTGTCCAGTCGCGTCGGTACTCTCAATGCATCAAAAGTAGGTATTGGCCTTGCATCAGTTTGCTTTGGTGTTATGGTTTGGGGATTTGTTTCTCAGAATCAAGATCGGGTGTTATTCGGACTCATTTATTCTTCAGTGTCCATTTATCTTCTTTTCAAAGCATTGGATTTCATCTTCAAAGATGCCGGATATGTCTTTGAGATGCGCTGGAATCCAAAGCAAAAATTACCGCATGAACTGTTGAGTGATTGGGATGTGAAAACAACACGTTTTTCTCAAACCTGTATGGCCATCAAGAGGTTTGAAGCCAACCAATTTGTGCAAATCTATGGTTCGATACACGACGGTCTTCCTTATTTGCGATTTGACGTGTTTGGTTGCCAAACTCGAGAGCAATTCAAGAGCCTTAATTTTGGCGTTGATTGGCCCCTTTTTCAATCATCTATATCTTCCCAAGAAGAGTGATTTTGAGGCTGAAATTCCGTTTAAATGAAGAGACATCTTGATGAACCACCCGCGCCGGCGTAGACGCATGGATGTCACCATATTACTGGGCTCTTCATCAGACATGCCCGTAGCCGAAAAATGCACGAAAATACTCGAACACTTCAATGTCAGTTATCAACTGCGTGTGGCAAGTGCTCATCGCTCGCCAAAATTTGTTGAAGATATTATTCAAAAGGCGGAAGAAGATGGATGTCAAATCTTTATCGCTATGGCAGGACTTGCTGCAGCGCTTCCAGGTGCTGTGGCTGCTTTGACGACCAAGCCAGTCATCGGCGTTCCTTGCGGTGGAAGAGTTCCGTTTGATTCACTCCTCTCCATTGTCCAACTCCCGCCGGGTGTTCCTGCAGCAACGGTCGGTGTTGACCGTGGCGATAACGCTGGTTACCTTGCAACACAGATTCTTGCTCTCAAAAATCCTGAGTATGAAGCTGCATTGATACAAAACAAACTCGACCAAATCGAACGTGTAAAGTCCCAAGACCGAGAAGTCAATGGGGGCCAGTGAAATGTTTGACTCGAATGAATTCATTCAAGAATCCATCGAGACACTCAAATCAACCATTGATGATATTGCAATTATTGCCTGTTCTGGCGGAGTAGATTCAACTGTTGCCGCCGTTATTGCCAACCAAGCGGTTGGTGAATTACTCCACTGTGTCTATGTTGATACAGGATTTATGCGTAAAGGAGAAACTGAAGAAATTGAAGAACTCCTCGCCGCTCAAGGGATTAAGAATCTCGTGACAGTCAAGGCTGCAGACAGATATTTTGAGGCCCTTAAAGGCGTCACAGAACCTGAACAGAAGCGGAAGGTCATTGGAGAACTTTTCATTCGAATCTTTGAAGACGAACAAAAGAAATGTGGGGCCAAATATCTCGTTCAAGGGACGATCGCCCCAGATTGGATTGAATCTGGAGGCGGAGTTCGAGATACCATCAAATCTCATCACAATGTTGGTGGATTACCTGAAGATATGACCCTCTCGGTTGTGGAACCACTTCGAGATTTATACAAAGATGAAGTCCGAGAACTCGCTCGCACACTCGAAATCAATGTCGCTGAACGACAACCATTCCCCGGCCCAGGTCTTGCTGTCCGCACCCTTGGAGAATTAACTCCTGAACGTGTGGCTGTCGTTCGAGAAGCCTGTGCAATTGTTGAAGAGGAATTTGAAGCAGCGGCAGCAGAAGGAAAGATGGAAATTCCTTGGCAATACTTTGCGGCTTTACTTCCAGTTCGTAGCGTCGGAGTACATGGTGATGTACGAGCCTATGGAGAAACGATTGTTGTTCGTGCAGTCCAGTCAATGGATGGTATGTCTGCTCGCTATTCCGAAATACCTCACTCCATCTTGCAAAAAATTAGCACTCGAATTACGAATACCGTCAAAGGTGCTGCAAACCGTGTTGTCTATGACATCACACACAAACCCCCAGGCACGATTGAATGGGAATGAGTTTCGCACTTGATATAGTGTCGAATTCTCTGATGTGGTATGAAAAAATTTATCCCTTTACCGCACAGAACTGAAGCAAATGCAGGCATTATCAACATGCCAAGCATAACCACTGCAAACGGACCGTATTGTGAGGGGGGTCACCAACCATCTCACCAGTTTATCGAACATGGTGAAGTTCTCTGCGTTCACTGCAATACGGTTCAAGACGGTTGGAGAATTCATCCGGATTATCTTGACGATGGTGAATTTGCTCAACCCTTCTTTGACGATGCGGGAATCGGTGGCGGGGGAATCAATTGTTATCCCGGACGACCCGGTGGAACTTGCCATGAAACCTGTGCCATACATGTCGATTTAATTTCGCAGTCTTTAGGGCAAGTCATGCGCAGACATTTGCGAAGTTGCGGTCGAATTACACGCCACTTTATTCTGATAGGATTCACCTTTGAATCGTTGCAAGATGCCGTACGAAGCAACCTATTCCAGAGCATTCGAGAGATGTATGAACTCACTCATCCCGGAGATTTCACGTTCGAATTTCGAATTGGCAACGGCACAACGGTTCAGTTGTAAACGCCGATTGAGGGGTTCGAACCCTCGACCTTGGGATTAACAGTCCCACGCTCCACCAGCTAAGCTAAATCGGCAGAGTGGGCGAATAGCCTCACCTTTATGACGACTTCTATCAAGCCAACTAGGTGATGACGGTGATGAGTCGTTGAAAATCAACAGATTGTTGGTCGCTGATTTTTAGACAATTGCGAAGGCGAGCAAGGTGTTCAGAGCTCAATTCAAGGTCGTGATGTATCGATATCCAAGCGTCCCCTTGTTCGATAGAGTGAGTTTTTGCAGTTTCAAGAACATATCCTACGCCATGATGAATTGAATCACTCATGGTAAAGCGACCTGCTCCGAGTTCTCTTGCAACTTCAGCCAAAACCATTGCATCAATGGAATCCACAAATCCCGAATTCGGTGAGTAAAGTGTGGTGACCTTCTTTGATTGAGGCAATATCTGTTCGGGGTGAATGGCGAGTTTTTCTGCAACCGTTCTGGTGGTCCCTTGTTGAACGCACATTTCAATAAAAATGGCCATTGCTTTACCGTTGTCGAGCACTTCATGAATCAATTTCACACCCTCTTCACGTGTCGATGTGATTCCAGTTAATGCGAGTAATTGCCCACCTTGAAGGGCAACCAGTTCCCGAGTGTCTTGAGATCCTTGACCTTGTAAAACTAGAACACTGCCTAGAACTTCCAATGCATTCCCAATATGACTGCCAATTGGCTCATTCATGTCCGTTATTTGAGCAACAGTGTTGATACCCAACCCCTTTGCAGTTCCTACCATTGATTGTGCAAGAGCGATGGCATCTTGTTGGTTTTTCATGAACGCCGCATGGCCACATTTTACGTCCAATACCAGAGCATTCAAGCCTTCTGCAGCTTTTTTCGAAACGATAGAGGCAGTGATAAGAGGGATGCTGTCAACGGTATTGGTGACGTCTCGAATAGCGTACAGTAAACCATCAGCCGGTGCGATTGCATCGTTCTGGGCTGCGATACAGCATCCCACTTTTTGGACAGCATCCTGCATTTGCTGAGGCGTAAGGTTGCAATTGAATCCAGGTATTGACTCGAGTTTATCGATTGTTCCTCCAGTATGACCCAGACCTCTTCCTGCAAGCATCGGGACTCGCAGACCACACGCAGCAAGGGCAGGAGCGAGAATCAATGACATTTTGTCTCCAACTCCACCAGTGCTGTGTTTGTCAGCAACATTAGCTAATCCATCCCATTCAAGCACAGCACCTGAATTCATCATGCCTTGGGTGAGTGCGGTTGTCTCTGTCACGGATATGCCGTGCGTGTGTACGCAGCGAAGCCAATTTTCAATTTCATCGACTGGAAATTTTCGTTGCGCAACCCCTTCGATAAAAAGGTCCAATTCTGACCTTTCCATTGGTTTATGATTTTCAATGGATGCACATAGGCGTTGAATGATGTCATCACTCATCTGTTCACCCTTCATCTTCAGCTAATCCAATTTCCACCAAGCGTTGATGCAAATACGCACCTGCAGTTATTGATTGGTACAGAGGTTTACCGCCCGTCATTTCTACAAATTCCGGACGGGGAGTGAGGTCAATTTCGTTACGAGGGTGGACAAACATCGGCATTGAGAAACGTCGAACGTTTGAGTTGCTCGGATTGACAACACGGTGAGTTGTGGACTTGAACAGCCCATTGGTGAGATTCTGCAACATATCGCCCGAATCCACAATAATATGACGTGCATCACCTTGAACCTTGATCCAACTTCCATCATGGTCCATCACTTCAAGCCCGTCCGCTGTAGCAGTGACGAGTAAGGTGATGAAATTGATATCTTCATGCGCTGCAGAACGAACAGCACCCTCTGGAACATCTTGTCCAAGTGGTGGGTAGTGGATAATTCTCATGATTGTATTGCCATCTTCTGACATTGAACTCAGCCACTCTTTGTCCTTTTCAAGATAGAGACTGCATGAGTTCAAGAGGTTTTGAGATAACGACTCCATTTGGTTAAACAATCCATCAATCACGGGTTTAAATTCGGGTGCGTGGGCATCAGGCCAAACATTAGCCACGTATGTCGGGACTTTACCGCTGGTTGGATGGCTACGCCCACTCTGCCAAAACTCCTTCAAGTCAGGAGCAGGGTTATTTTTCGCATGTTCTACCCCAAAAGCAGTGTATCCACGTTGATGTGCGATGTTTGGTTGAAGGTATGATTTTTTGACGTTCTCATCCAAAGAGAAAAACGCATCTCCTTGTTCATATGCTTGGTCAATTGCTTCCATAGGGATTCCGTGATTTTCTAAGGCGAAAAAGCCGATATCCTTGAGAGAATCTCCAACTTCCTGGATGAACTTGTCTTGTCGTTTAACATCGCCACTGGTGTAATCTGAATAATCAATTACTGGGATGCTTCGCATCATAACTCACCTCAATCAAGGTTACTGCGAACTTTAGCGAGTAGTCGAAGCATTTCGATATAAATCCAAACGATGGTGACCAGTAAACCAAATGCACCCCACCATTCACCCACTTTAGGTGAACGTTGTTGGATTCCTTTTTCGATGAAGTCAAAATTAACGATGAGGAGGAAAGAGGCAACTGCTAAGATTGCAACAGTGATTAAAATTCCAAATGGACCTGATGAGTGGAGGAACGGGACGGTGAAATTACCAGGCATGAAATAAAACACAATTGAAACGAAGTAAAGCAGCATTATTCCACCTGCAAGCGTCATCAAAATTTTTGTGAACATTGGAGTCGCCTTGATGATTCTTGT
>DAMU01000085.1 GCA_002499705.1 Euryarchaeota archaeon UBA91 | reverse complement strand
TTGAAAACATCTTTGTCTATGGTACGCTGATGAAAGGGGAGTCTCGCCACCCAACCCTTTCAGAATACAGCATTGGAGAAGGTCGTTTAGCATCAACCGATGGGATGCTTATCGATCTTGATGACTACCCAGGAATGTTGACTGGTGAAGAGGGGACGGTGTATGGAGAAGTTTACCAAATTGACCAAATGTTTCCAACCTTGAAAACACTGGACACAATTGAAGGATTTTATGGATATCAATCAACGGATTCCTTGTTTACCAGAACAATCGTTCAAATCAAAACTGAGCGTGGTCAAGAATGGGCATGGACCTATGCTTACAACAATCACGATGAAGAAAATGTTCACGTTATTGAATCGGGCAATTGGAAGATACGTTAAGCTTCATCCTCAACCATTTCAAGTAAGACCGAACCTTGTTGGACTTGCTCACCTGCAGAAAAGTGAATGCCTGTAATTTGTCCCGCATTTGAGGCAAGAATGCGATGTTCCATTTTCATCGCCTCAAGCACCATGAGCGTTTGACCGCCTTCAACAGACTGCCCTACATCGACCAAAACTTCGAGAACCTTACCCGGCATTGGAGCAACTAATCCGCCTTCGTCACCTGATTGAGAAGCTCCCGGCTCAATTCGTTCTAAACAGAAAGTATGACCTTGGAAATGAACCCACCATACATCACCAACTTTGGCAGTTGTAGCATAACCCTTGGTCCCGTTTGCAAGGCGTATTGAGAGTCTTCCATCGTCTTCAACAGTTGCTTGATGTTGCCCCAATTGCCAAACATCACCTTGCTTGGCAACCGTTACTTCAACATCGCCTTCTGCGGTTCTGAATTGGTGAAGCATTATGGATACCTCCTACTCAGTGTCATAAAGGGGCTCACTGGACCGGATTGGTCAGAAACTTGAGCATTCGAATGAACTTGGCGGTGCAATCCAGAACTTTCCGATACGGCAGCAGCCATGAGTGCACCGTCTTCAAGTTCAACAGGAATGGATGCCGACCATCCATTGGGCCACAACCGGTCAATCATGGTCGTATCGGTACTACCTTCGATCACATCGGGGACATCACAAAGTTCCCGTAAGAAGCGAAGATTGGTTGTTGTCCCAAGAACGACAAACTCATCCAGTGCTCGCCGCATGCGCTGTAAAGCTTCGATGCGTGAAGGCGCCCAAACAATCAATTTCGCAAGCATTGGATCATAATTTGGAGTGACTTCATCGCCTTGCCTCACTCCCGTATCTAAACGAATACCAGGCCCTTCTGGGGGCTGAAAGACAGCGAGTGGCCCTATTGCTGGAAGGAAATTGTTCGATGCATCTTCGGCATATAATCGCACTTCAATAGCGTGGCCACGGAGATTCAAATCGCCGCACGACATTGGCTCACCCGCAGCAATTCGTAATTGCTCACGAACGATATCAACGCCAGTAACCAGTTCCGTCACCGGATGTTCCACCTGAATTCGTGTATTCATCTCAAGGAAGAAAAACTCACCAGTTGGAGCGAGTAAAAATTCGACCGTCCCCGCACCCTCGTAGTGAACTGCCATGGCAGCAGCGACTGCTGCTTTACCCATTGCAGAACGAATCTCTTCAGTCATTGTAGCACAAGGCGCTTCTTCAAACACTTTCTGATGGCGACGTTGAACACTGCATTCGCGCTCACCCAGATGAATCGTGCGACCATGACGGTCTGCGAGAATTTGAATTTCAACATGCTTCGAACCAGTAAGCATGCGTTCAAGGTAAACTCGTCCGTCACCAAATGCAGCCAGAGCTTCACGACGAGCACTTTGAGCAGCGGCGAGAAGATCTTCGGGGCGTTCAACTGCTCGCATCCCCTTACCACCGCCACCTGATGATGCCTTGAGTAACAACGGATAGCCGACACGGGTGCTGGCTTGCTCGATTGCAAGAAGTGCCTCATGTTCGTCTTCTTGCTCTATCTCTTCACCAGGGATAACTGGAACGCCGGCATCTCTCATGGTTTTGCGTGCTGTCATTTTATCGCCCATTCGCTCAATTGCAGAAGGACTTGGACCTATCCACTGTATTCCTGCTTGGGTAACGGCACGTGCAAAATCCGCTCGTTCAGAAAGGAACCCAAAGCCGGGATGAACGGCATCGCAACCCGTCGTTGCCGCAATTTTGAGAATCTGTTCTTGATTCAAATACGTCGAAGTGATTGAATCACCTTGTAACTGAACGGCTTGGTCAGCAAGTTCGACAAAGAGAGATTTGCTGTCGTTTTCAGCAAAAATTGCAACACTGGCAAGACCTGCCTCACGACAAGCACGTAAAATGCGGCAAGCAATTTCACCTCGATTTGCAACCAAGACTTTGCTTACCATTGCGTCCCCTCATTCGTTTTTCCAATTTGCAGGGCGCTTGTCAAGAAATGAAGAGAGTCCCTCTTGACCTTCTTTTGAGCCACGCATACGACTGGTGAAGTCAAGAGTAAATTCTCGCAATTCAGCATCGCTACCTGTCCATCGGTCAAATTCGAGTGTCAATTCTTTAGCCAGTGTAACGGCTTGAGGCCCTGTACTGAGAACTTCTTCAACCAAGGCATCAACGGCTGGAGACAGCTGTTCAACTGATTCGACAACCGCTTCAATGAATCCTGTTCGAAGGGCTTCCTCTGAACCAATACGACTGGCTTGCATGGCAAGTCTGCGAAAGCATGCGGAGCCAAGCCGACGGTAAACATAGGGGCCAATTACTGCTGGAAGGATACCCAGTTTCCCTTCTGATAAAGCGATCTTAACGTTGGATGTGGCAATGACATGGTCCAAACAGGCTACAAGCCCAGCACCGCCGCCTAATGCCACGCCTTGAATGGCGCCTACAGTGAAACAAGGATGCGACCACAAACCATTGAACAGACGGTCAAGACGTTCTGAATCAATTCGGTTCTCCTCAGGAGTGTTCGCACCTGCATCACGCATCATGTTGATGTCTGCACCTGCGCAAAAATGGCGTCCTGCGCCTGACAGAACAAGGGTACGAAGAAATGGTGAACCGTTGGAATCAAACAGTTCTCCTTGGACACCAACGCTGCGTTCAGCAGTCCAATCAAAAAGTGTGCACAGTTCGGTAATCATTTGGATGTTGAGGGCATTGAACTTCTCTTCACGGTTCAATTTAATGTGACAACCTGAATCTTGTATTTCGATGGAAACCAATTCAGTTTGCGGTGGTGTATCGATAATTATCATCTTGAAAACCCCAATTGCATTTTTAATTTTTAAATTGAATAATTACATCCTAAATACGCCGAATCGATCGTCAGGGAGTGGAGCGTTTCGAGCCGTTGCCAGACATAAGCCGAGAACATCCCGAGTATCTCTCGGGTCAATAATTCCATCATCCCACAGTCGAGCGGTTGAATAATACGGGCTGCCCTCTGTTTCATACTTTTCAAGAATTGGCGAGCGGAATGATTCAAGTTCTTCGCCATCCATAGCAGGTTGACCTTCCCTGGCACGCTGGTCTTGCTTGACAGTGGTCAAAACGTCTGCAGCTTGTGGACCGCCCATGACTGAGATTCGACTGTTTGGCCACATGAATAAGAAACGGGGGTCATAAGCCCTGCCGCACATTCCGTAATTACCTGCACCGTGAGAGCCACCAATAATTACCGTGAACTTAGGGACATTGACACAAGATACAGCCGTTACCAGTTTAGCTCCATCTTTGGCGATGCCGCCTGCCTCATACGCCTTTCCAACCATGAAACCGGTGATGTTCTGCAAAAAGATTAGTGGGATTCCTCTTTGACCACACAACTCAACAAAGTGAGCTCCTTTGAGGGATGATTCAGAGAACAAAATTCCATTGTTCGCAACAATACCTACCTTGTGGCCATGGATATGTGCAAATCCACAGATGAGCGTCGTTCCGTAACGAGATTTGAATTCATGGAACCGAGAACCATCAACAATTCGAGCAATGATTTCCTTGATGTCAAACGGTGTTCGATTATCACTGGGTATCAAACCAAGTAAATCTTCAACATCATGTGCGGGCAATTCTGGAGGGGAACTTGCGGAAGCGGCAAGCGTGCGGGGGCCGAGGTTTTCAACGATGTTTCGCACCATGCGTAATGCCTCGGTTTCATCTTCTGCGAAATGGTCAGCAACACCGGATTGAGCAGTATGGACTTCAGCACCACCGAGTTCTTCTGCAGTGACCTCTTCTCCAGTCGCAGCCTTCACCAATGGGGGGCCAGCAAGGAAAATCGTGCCGTTGCCTTTGACAATAATCGATTCATCACTCATTGCGGGAACGTATGCTCCTCCGGCTGTGCACGAACCAAGAACTGCTGCAATTTGGGGTATCTTGTCACCCGACATACGTGCTTGATTACGGAAGATGCGGCCAAAGTGCCCGATATCCGGGAATACTTCATCCTGCATCGGAAGGAATGCACCTCCTGAATCAACCAGATATATGCAGGGCAGATGGTTTTCATGAGCGACAGTTTGGGCTCGAATGTGTTTCTTCACCGTCATTGGATAATATGATCCGCCCTTAACTGTAGCATCATTTGCGACAAAAAGGCATTCCCTACCGTGAACCATTCCCACACCCGTAACGATTCCTGCTGAATGCGCCCGGCCATCGTAAAGTTCGAAAGCGGCAAGTGGTGATAGTTCTAAGAAAGCAGTCCCGGGGTCAATTATGCGCTCAATTCGCTCACGAGCGAGAAGTTTATCTCGACCACGATGACGTTCGACATACTTGCCACCCCCCCCGTTTGAAGCGACAATTAAGCGCTCTTGCAAGGTGTCAATCAGAGATTGATTGAACTGTTTATGTTCTAAGAACTCGGGGTCACTGCGATTTACACGGGTAGGTAATCGGTCCATCTGCACCCCTCATACCGAGGGAGGAGGAGGGCGTCTTTAACACTACTACAGTTCAGTTATGCGAACATTTGCTCTCAAACACCAAGCATAAGTCGACCGATATCTCTTATTCCGGGTGCTAATCCTACAATTAAAACCGCTAAAACAATCAAAATACGTATATGGCGTTGCCTTTTTTCTACTTTCATTTCGACAAACATCCAGCTGATTGCCCCTACTAAAACCGCTTTGAGTAAGGCAAAGAGCCAAGCCCCTTCACCAAATTCTATTCCAAGCATTGAATTCAATTCTCCACCGTAAACGATGACTTGGTTACTAACGACGTGCTTTTCACCGTATCCGAAATAGTCAATACCAACCATTGTAGCAAATCCATCACACAGTTGTCCAAAGACCATTGCAAGAACCATCGGACTAGCAAGCAAGGCAGTTCGTGAAAGCATCTCAACGGGATGATTTTCTATCTCATCGCCTGCCTCTTCCCATGCTTTGATGCCAATTCCCTCAGGTAAGACTCCAGCCTCATAGCCGGTTAATTTGAGTTGAAGCGCATCTTCATAGCCACGTCTATACATGACATAACAAATCACACCCGGTATACCAAAGACAACCAAGAGTGGCCACCATGCAATGGATTCTGAGACCCGTAAACTCTCTTGAGTCCAAGGCGTGTCAAGAAATTGAAACCAATGAAACAATCCAAGGACGCTGGCTGATGCTCCAAATGCATACATTCCTCTGGTGATTGCTGGCCAGCCTCTGGTTTGAAAAATAACGGCGAGAAGAACAGCAAAGGATGCGAGAAAACCTATTCCAATCCAAATCATACCCATCTCTTCATGCGCCAAATATGCCGGTTGATACAAGAAAGCCCAATGGAAAAAGAGCATGAGTAAAAGAATGGGAATCAATGCTTTACGGATTTTACCTTCGATTCGATCTGAAGCCATTCCATCCCACTGTGAAGCAAGAAAATGAGAAAGACCGGCTACTACAATCAGCCATAACGCAAGATGCAGATGGATAATTGGAGAGATGAACAACCAATCCATGTCAGAACCAAAGAAATCAGCATCTTCCAAAACTCGTAGAACTGGAGCAAGGCAAACCCATGTGAGAAGGGCGAGGAGCATGCGGTCATCTGCAGGGAAATCGGCTTTTCGAAACAACGCTTGCAGGACAACGACACTGGCCAGCATACTCATCGTGTAGATGAGTGTATTGAATCGATTGTAATCTGCATCTCCTGCCGAACCTGCATCTTCCATAATGGGGTCCCAAATAATCGGCTTGAGGCCGTCATCCCAAACAACCTCATTGGCGAAGATGAAACTCACAAGAAAGGCGACAAGGCCCAAAGCAGCGAGCCATAAAGTGCCTTTTTCAAGGGGTGAATAGGTGTCTGAAGGCAGCGATGAGTGTTTTGATGCGAGTTGTTCCTCAAGTTCCTCGAGACTCTGCATGGTAATCCCTGTTAACGCCTATGGCCTTCCGTCAATATCCTTTGGGGCAAGATGCTGTCGAATCTTCAGATTCAATCGGTCAATCTGCCGGTTCACTCTTCTTCTTGAGAAAGTCGAGCAACCAAATCTGCTTTCTTGCCACCGACTGGAAGGCCGGCTGCTTTACAGCGTTCCTTGAGTTCTGCGACAGAAAGAGAAGAGAGGTCTTCAACACTGTCTTCATCAGCGTCGTCTTCAACACCGAATCCACGAGGTTCGTGAACTTCAATGAAGGAAACTTTGCCACATTCGATTGCGTCACGAATTGTAGTGACCAAACGGAACTTGAGCATTGCTGCATTGGTATCAAAGAGCATAGTTTGAGGCAATACGATTGAAAGATCGTCGCCAGAGAAACTGACTTCAAAGCCAGAGTGTCCAGTGTTTGCTTGAAGCAAAGCGGTAACCTTGTCTTCTTTTCCTTCGACGACATCAACAATGTTGAATGAATATTTGAGAGACTTCCCAGCCATTGGGTGGTTGTAGTCAATTCGCGCTCGACCTGCTGCAAGGTAGGAAAGTTGTCCTTGACGTCCGTTAATGGTTACTGGAGCACCGATATAGAGTGCATTTGGGTCTTGGACTGCTCGAATGAGTTTATCGATACTGATGGTTTCAATTTGTTCAGCATCTTTTTCTCCATACGCATCTTCTGGAGCGATGACAATTTCTGTTTCCTTGCCTTTCTTTGCTTCGCTAAGAGCTGCTTCAAAACCAGGAATAAGTTGGCCACCACCGACAATACAGACCATTGGTTCGTACTTTCGACCCTCTTGATGAGATTCGTGTTCCTTGGCGACTGCTTCACGGGTTGTCTCGATGAGATCCCCGGTTTCATTGTTGTAAAGTTCGTAATCAACGTGGACAATTGTTCCGTCTTCCATAGTATAACCTCCCTTTCGGGTAGTTCGGCGACCATCGCCCCCTTCATAATTGCATTGGCGAAGAAGTTGTTCACTCTTCTTCCTTTTGCGAGGCGTGAATGGCTTTTCGTCTGTCGTTTTGACTGATGCCTCCAATGACAACCACGCCCATACCCAACAGCATTGTCGACCAGCCGAGCCATACCAAATGAGACGCCGGTAGGTCGTAAACGGTCACTCGAACAATCTGAACCGAGTCAGAGCCATTTTGAGCGGTTTGCTGCATGAGTCCGTTGGCCTGGCTTCCGTCAAAAATGAACACGATGTCGCCACTCCATCGGGTCAGCGTGTCGACTTCAGAGCGAGAAGTGGATTGCAAAACCCATCCAGAATCGGTTGTTGTGTCGAAACGTAACATACCCGGTTCAACAGTTCCAATCATATCTCCAATACTTCCTTGGCTTACTTCATACACATTGATTTGAATACCGACATAACCGTCTCCGACCTCAAGGTTTTCCGAAGTTAAGCGCAATCCAGTAAATTCGTAACCAAAATTTCCGCTGACGACTATCTCGTCTTTGACCATTGTCACTCGATGGCTTGCATCGCCTCTGTCAACCAGAACAGTGGTGTAGGCATGGCCAATGAGCAGCAGTATAAGACCGAGATGAACAAGATGAGCACCGAAAGGAATTCTCTTCCAGATTGGAACCTTTGAGCGCTCAATTCCTTGGGTGACGACAACCTCCTTCGCCAAAGGAATAACGACCAAAATCAGAACTGGAAGTGTTAGCCAGGCCAATACTCCTCGAACTAAAAGCGTAGACATAGCGGTGCTGGAGTCCATTCCAAAAGCAGTTGGTTGCCATATTGCGAAGAAGAGAGAGAGGAGCAGTGTAGCCAACAAGAGGGTTGCATTCCTCTTTGCATCATGCTTGCGATTTGAATACAAAAACAGGGCGCCTGCAAGAGCCATAACAAAGGGAGTACCATACAATTCATGACCTTCAAAGTTGATAGAATCAATACTTGATAGAAGAAGAACCAAGGTTAAGATGAGGTATGTTCCAACAATAAGAACTGAAGCCCACAATGCCATTTTTTGCTGGGATTTCTTTTCAAAGAATGAAAAGCTTGAGCGCTGTTCAGATTCGGCGACCAGAAGCCAAGGGAGGATGAACAGCAGCATGATAATCCCTGAAGGAAGGATTTCAATCATTCCAGACCATGCACCTGCCAAGCTTAACATCACGCCTGCAGCACCATGTGCCCACAATTTTGTTGCATCCTCTGCGAGAAATATAGGCGTGAAGAAAATCAAAAAGAACGCAGTGTAGAGAAAGTTATCAGTCATCAGCAAAATGACAATGAAAACCAGAATTAAGGCCAAAAACAGCATCTGAGTTCTGCTTTCATTTCTACGAAGTTGGTCAAGGAATCTCCAGCCTTCACTCTTTTCCTGGTATTGAGTCCTCCCATATCGAAATTCAATACCGAGTGGAGCGAAGAGAAACAGGACAAAGGCGAACGTAGGCACAAAGGAATATACCGCCGTATCAATCATAGAAGAACAGGCTTGAACGTTACTTCCACCGCAAGAGATTTCATTGTACATGCCCAGTAACAAAGCGAGCAATACACCAATTATTGGGAGACTGAAAAGACGAAGTGTAGATTGGTTCGGCTTCCATTCACTCTCAGAACTACGTTGTAATTGTAGCCAGAAACCAATGAAAAGCAACAGAACAACAAGGTAGGAAATGACCTCAACACCCGCACTGCCATCGGATTTGAGAAGCATCATTCTCGAAAATGCATCAGGTGGAGAAGTTCCTGCTGAATCGGTGACAAAGGTGTGAACTGAAGAAGCCCACACACCGCCAGCCCGTGTGACTAAGGTGGCAAAGAAAGCAAGGCCGCCAGCCGCCAAACCTGCACCAATCCAAGTTTTTCCGGATGTTTTGCCCGGTCGAGTTCGTAAGTGTGCCATGAATACTAATGCGAGCCAAGGAAGCATAGAACCGGTTTCAACTGGATCCCACGCCCAATAACCGCCCCAGTCAAGAATGAGGTAAGCCCACAGACCTCCAAGCCCGATTCCAAGTGTTGAAACAAAGAGACTCGGGCGTACGATAGTCAGCATCCGCTTTTGGATTTCACTTGTATCGGTGAACATGGATGAGAGCGCAACGCAACTGATGTGCAAACAAAGTGAATAGGTTAGAAAAATGAGAGGAGGATGAATAACCATCAAATCGGTTTGTAATAATTCATTCAACCCCTGGCCCATTCCAGTGCCAGTGCTTTCTTTGAAAGGGTCTAAATTCCACGCCAATAAGAGAATGAGGAGGCTAAAACCGTGAATTAAGCGAAGTCGAAGGGAGTGAGTCGAACTGCCATTCTCACCAGCCATCGGATTCCTCCAAATGTAAGCGAGTAAAGTCATCCACATTACCCAAAGAAGAAGTGGACCTTCACGAGCAGCCCATGTAGCTGCAAAGCGATAGCGGAGTGGGAGGTCTTCGCCTCCATAGGACACGACATGTGCAAACGATGTGTCGTTGGTTAGAAAGCGACTTGCAAGGGCAAAAAATGGCAGGGCCATCAAAATATGACAGGTTAGCGATGCAGACTTCGATTGTTGGTGGAGCAAAGGGCGCACCAATAACGCTACAGCGGCCAAAATGGCAAGCCACATGGTAACCCCCCACATGAACATTGGTCGTGATGCTCCCTCAAGGAGGTTGCGCGTGTCAGCCACTCAAAATCTCAAACTCACCAGCCGAAAAACTTGGCTCGAGAATATCCGAATGAAAGTAGAACATGGATGATACGTTTTGTGAAAAGCATTGGTTTTCGGAAAAGTATTTTCACACCGATACCGGCTTTTTGCAAGGGCGACATGTTACCAAGTTCTTCGGGTAAACAATGCGCCATGATGGACATTTCTTCATCGGTGAGTTCATACAATGCTGTCTTTCCTTTGAGGATTTTTGAATAGGGTGGGAACGTCTTCTTCCACGCTTTTTCATAAGCCATCATCTGGTCTTTAGAGAGGGGTTGATTGGAAGCGATTACTGAAGCGATTGTTTTGGCCGCCTCTCGCCCTGACCAAAGTGCCAAATGAGAGCCGCCTTCAAACAGCGGCGAGGTAAATCCTGCAGCATCGCCAACGAGAATCAAACCATCTCCAACGGTAACTGAACGTGGGCCTGAGATAGGAATTGTGCCACCAAATGGACGAACCTTCATACCTTCTTTTCTCCAAGGAGGGTTAACTGCAGGTTTACCGTCCAAATAGGTATCTTGGATGAAAGAATCAAGATACTTGATTGCACCTTTTTTATCCGTAGTAACCAATCCGACGTTCGCCCTTCCACCTTCTTTTGGAATCATCCAAACATATCCGTGAGGCGAGTATTTTGGCCAGATATAGAAGTCAAGGTAACCATCGTTCTTGACGTCGAGGATCTCATACTGGAATCCTGCAATCACTTCAATTTGCGTTCCCATATCAAGCAGTTTCGATGCTGCACCGGATACACCTGAAGCGTCAATCACTGATTTACACTGAAGGGGAAATTCGTCACCTTTTCCATCAATATCCCAATAGGAAAATTGATTTTCGCTATTGTAAATTCTCTCCATAGACGTAACGCGATGTCCCAGCCTTAACTCTGCACCTTTTTTCGTTGCTTCATCGCACAACCAACGTTCAAAGAGGTGCTTTTCAAGCACATATCCCTTCTCTGTGAGAAGTTTTTCAGTGCCATCGGGGAAAATGACTCGGATGCCTTTGACGTCGAGTGCTTTGACGTGGTCTGGAATTTGCAAATCGAGGTTTTCTACGGCAAGTTCACTCAGGCACTCACCGCAGTGAACGGGAGTCCCGACTTCTGGGTCTGCCTCAACAATCAGCGTAGACAATCCTGCTCTTGCTGCGTGAAGAGCGGCTGACCCACCACCCGGCCCGGCTCCAATAACCAGGACATCATACATCATTGGCCCCTCGCCCATGTTGCCCAACCGGTGAATCAAGTCCATGAAAGAAACGGTCAAAGATGCTGGCTCAATCTGTTTTAGGCCGATGAAGAACTGCGACGAGTGTCAACAGAGTTATTGAAGATAACATAGAGACTGAAGGCGTTTTTTCAGGAACTTCTTCTTCCTCAACGACGGCATCCGGCGCTGGCTCGACAATAACCGTTCCAACCATGCCTACGCTTTCGTGAGGCTCGCAAACAAATTGATAACTTCCTGCTGTACCGATTTCAAACACAAACCGATAATCGACATCACGTGCAGGTTCTCCTGAATCAAATAAACCGTCTTTTGCTACAGCGTTGTGAGGAAGAGCTTGTCCGGACCAGACGAATCGAACGGCTTGACCTTCCTCAACCGTTACCTCTGATGGGCTGAACCTCAAACTTGAGCTGTCAACGGTCACAATGACGTCATCAGCGGAACTTTGAGCCGTTGCTTGGCCTGCGCTGCAAAGAAACAAGAAAAGCACAAACAGAACTCGCTTCATGAACACACACACTCCGCTCAGGTTTTCAATGCATGTATTGCTCTAGCCCCTGATACGAGCGTATGAGCGAATACGACGGTTCAAAGAGTGGTTCCACCACGGAAGGTTGTGGCGTGGCGTACTTCCAAGCGGTGGCTTGACCACCTTGATCAACGCGGTGAGTTGTTGAAAATCTCTCGACCGGTTGATGTCCAATTTGAAGCGGGAGCAATTGCTGACTTATTGGTGAAAAACGACGGCCCCGCCGTTTTATTCGAACAACCCCGGCTCCCTGATGGCTCAATCAGCGAGATTCCGCTGGCTATGAATTTGTTTGGTGGTCAAGACAGGACATTGAGAGCACTTGGTGCAAGTCACGAAACAGAAATAGGCGACCGAATGGTTGCCATGATGAAACCCGATATTGGCCTTTACATGCGTAAACCGTGGAAAGGACTGCCTCTTGTTCGAGATGCACTGGCAATGCCTCCTCGCAAAAAGCGAAAAGGAAACTGTCAACGGGTAAAATTGCCTCTTGATTTGACAAAATTACCAATTCCAACAACATGGCCAAAAGATGGTGGTCCGTTTGTAACTCTCCCCTTAGTTGTCACAAAGAATCCTAAAAATGGTGAACACAACCTTGGCATGTATCGCGCTCAAGTGTTTGGACCAAAACAAATCGGACTACACTGGCAAATACACAAACATGCTGCTGACCATGCCGCAGCCGTCAAAGAGGCTGGCGGTGACGGTCGAATGCCCGTTGCGATTTGCATGGGTGGACCGCCAGAACTTATTTTCTCAGCCATTTCTCCTCTACCGGATAATTTGAGCGAGTATCAATTCGCCGGAATCTTAGGCAGAAAGTCCCTCCCCATCACCAAAGCACTGACACAAGATTTGATGGTCCCTGCTGAAGCGGATATCGTGATTGAAGGCTACTGTATTCCTGGCGAGACTCGGCTTGAAGGGCCCTTTGGCGACCACTTCGGGTTTTACTCATTGACCGGGCAATATCCGGTCATGCATGTTACAGCAATCACGTGTCGAAAGGACGCGGTCTTGGCTGCGACCATTGTTGGCTTACCTCCGATGGAAGACGGTCATTTGGGTGAAGCAATCGGCCGTCAATTCTCACCAGTCCTCAATTTCCAACATCGAGACGTCAGTAGCGTCCACCTTCCAATGGAAACCGGTTTCCATAACCTGGCCATTGTATCCTCAAAACAACGCTATCCGCGACAGGGAAGGAAAACGGCACTTGGATTACTTGGCGCTGGTCAGATGATGTTTTTGAAAACGATGATCGCAGTTGATGAGGGTCAAAATCCGAAAAACTTGGAAGCACTGCTCGATGCATTGAACTCCAAAGTAGATATTGCGACTGATGTGCTTGTTCTTGACGGAATGGTTGCTGATTCGTTGGAGGCTGCAAGCCCCTATGAAAACGTCCACAGCAAGTTACTGATTGATGCTACAACGCTTGCTCAGCGAGATCCACGCTCCTCAAATGACCCGTTGGAGGGCTCGTACAGTCAAGCAACACCGGAGTGGCGTCAAGGAATCGGTACGGCTCCGGGGTTCTCTGGAATTGAAGAGGTTCTCAAACTCGAACATGTCACTGAAGCGAGGATGCTTCGGGACAGTATCATGGTCGTCACCACCCATATCGAAAACTCGCCAACTCCTCGAGACGGTCAAGATGAGTCAAACGATGCTGCTGAAGCAGCAAGAAGAGAGCGTATTTCTCAATTGCGGAAATCAATTTGGCAATTGGATAAATCGTCATCTCTTCGTTGGCTCTTTATCACCAATGATGACTTAGATTTGCACTGTGAAAAAGCTCGAAGACGACTGTTGTGGCAACTCACCTCTCGATTTGACGTGGGGCGTGGACTCATGTTTGACGAAAAGAAAGAACGCCTCTGCTGGGATGCCACTACGCCAATCCCCTCTGAAGAATACGGAGTACGCAGATGGCCATCGATTACCCTGCATTCTGCTGAGACATTGGAAAAGGTGGCGCAACATCCTGAATTAGAATCATATGAGTGGCCCCCCCACCTCTCCTTTGGGGGACCGCAGTAATGGATGCGAAACAAATCCTGTCCTTCATTAAAATCGAACACACTTTGTTCTCTCTCCCATTTGTTTTGATTGGGTATTTGATTGCCATTGAACAGTTCAATATCTCTCCAGGTATTGACCTGCTCTGGATTCTTCTCGCCGCAGTGGGTGCACGAGGCCTAGCAATGGCTCTCAATCGTATCATTGACCGCGATATTGATGCCGCAAATCCTCGTACAAAGGACCGTCATCTTGCATCAGGTGCAATGAGCCTGAATACCGCATGGACGCTTTCGGCTTTCTTCTTGATCATGCTCCTTGTGAGCGCTGGGATGCTCAATACCGTCGCACTCATGATGTCATGGCTACCTGTTCTTGTGTTCGTCATTTACCCCTACATGAAAAGATACACCTGGCTGTGTCATTTCTGGCTTGGGCTCTGCCTGGGTCTTGCCCCTGCAGGTGCCTGGGCTGCGATGGCTGCAGACGTGCACGGATGGGCTGCTATTACGGGAATGTTTGAATCTGAAACCGAGTTTTTGTGGTCGGATACGATACTCCCTATTTCGTTAGGTGTCGCATTATGGATTGCTGCTTTTGATATCAATTATGCTCGCATGGATATGGAGAATGACCGTAACAGCGGCATACACTCATTCCCATCTCGATTCGGCGAAGATCTGACAACCCGTGCTACGGTTCAATTGACACTGGTTTGGTTTGCATGTTTTGCTGTCTCTAACCCGATGGACGGGATTTGGTTTCTCTCAGCCGCTGGATTGATGGCGGGCCTGAACATTTGGGTTGTCTTGGCAAAAGACAAGTTTGAAGACTTTCAAACGGCTTTATTCCGAGCCTCAATGCTGACCGGATGGATGCTACTGTTTGCACTCATCATCGGTTTCATGCTGGAGCCAAATTCTGAATTTATGTTGGACTGAAAGCCTCTAACCTAAAGAAAATTTGAGCCACATCGCCACATTTCACTTATGGAAGGTTGATGTGCTTTAAGCAATCACCGTTATTCATGAACCCCATTGTTAAATCACTGCTTGAGTTTAATGAAGCCTTTGAAATCCCAAAACTCGATACCCCTGGACTGGGAACGGATGAAATGATTGAACTGCGAATCAAACTCCTGAAAGAAGAAGTTGAAGAATACGCAGAAGCTGCTCGCGCAGGAGATATGGTTGAGGTTCTGGACGCACTTGCTGACATTGGATACATCCTTGCAGGCACCATCATTAATCACGGTATGCAGAATATCTATGATGATGCATTCAATGAAGTTCACCGCTCCAATATGGCAAAAGTGGTTGACGGAAAGGTCATACGACGTGAAGATGGAAAGGTGCTCAAACCAGAAGGTTGGCAACCACCTCAACTCGCTCAATTCCTTGAGTGAATTCTGTTGCAATGGGTAACTCTGAGTCATATTAGATCGGTTTGGTGTAGATGCTGGCAATAAATTGATTTCGATTGAAATTCTCGTGAGCACATGGTTGGTTTCCCCCCTATTACAGATTCAAATGGAGGAATGGGCTTTGGTCCTGAGGATTTCATGGTTGAAATCTTTTTTTTCTGTTGTTTACCATTGATTCTGTTATATTTTGTGATTCTTTATTTTAACATTCGTCGCAAATGGGCCCAACATGACGCAGCATTAGAATCTAAAGACCAAGCCTTGAGAATTAATGAATCGCCAGAAGGAAAAGAAAATGAAATTACTAAATATCTAGGTGGTAGAAAAAGATAAATCAGTTAGAAGGTAACTCCGAAAACCATCAGAACAATTCCAACAACCAATGCGGGAATCGTCGTGTGAACCGTTGCCCAAAGGCTCGCAGCTCGATGTCTGACCAGCAGAGGAAACAGTGCATCTCCATCTTGACTGATTGCATTTGCTGCAAGCGCTGGGAAGGATATGATATCTTTGGTATATGCCGTTATTGCAATGATTTGTGGACCGCATCCAGGAATAAGGCCGATGAACGCTGCAAGAATAACGGCGATGAAACCGTCACCATAGCGTGCTAAATCGGCATCGGTCATTCCTGAAAACAGCATGGAAAACTCGAACACGAGGTAGGCTGCCATGACCCAAAAAGTGACAAAGGCTGTCTCACTTGCAGAATGGATCATTGTTTCACGCATGGAATAGAGTTTGTCTCCAATCGATGCTTCAGTATCATCACGAATCCAGTTCTTCTGTGAGATGTAGAGAATGACTGATAGGGAAGTTCCCAGTAACCCAATCCACGTAATGAAACCGTGAAGAGTAAATGGATTGTAATCTATTCCGAGTTCAAATTCGGCATCTTGAGCGCTCCAAACCAACAGTAACACAGCAAATATGAGACCGATAGCAGTGACCATCCACCATACGGTGTAACCTTGGTGAAGCAAGAAATATCCCCAACCACCTTCATCTTCTCTTCCAAGGTCATCAAGTACTTCGCCAGCCTCTACATCGTCATTTTCGAACGCAGTTTCTGGAGAATTATTCTCTTCAAAAGTAGGACCGTATTTACCTAATGGATTTCGAGGTGTGATCTCCATGCCATCCACGAGATACCCCCAAGCAACACCAACAATGAACGAGATAAGGTGAACTGCAATGACCGGAGCGATGAATGAGGAATCTGTAACTGCAGCGCCAATTAAGACGAATGCTGCATCACCCAAAGTTGCAATCAGAGTTGCTATAACCGTTCCATAGGTAACATACCCACGAGCATACATTGGCATCATGACAATAGCTCCACCGCACCCAGGGGTTATTCCCATGAGTGCTCCGATGACGGGCTGCCAGCGAGTATTCGCTCTGATTGCATCAACAAATTTTCCGGCAGTGACGTATTGCAACCAACTGAATAAAAGGACCATTGCAGCGACAAATACTGTCACAGCAAGAAAAGCATCTCGCATGCTGACGACAATAACTTCGATGACCTCACCCAAGGTTACCATTGTCTCACGCTGTGTAGAGGTGTATAAATGGGTTGAGGTTGTTTTTACCAAGAATGAATAGCGTTCATTTATTGAAAAACAATGTTAAGAATCTTCATTCCACTTGAATCAGAGCGTTTCCAGGCGAGGTTGCGAAGAGTATGTGTTGGCTTGGAAGAATAGATTCAGAATAAAGTGAAAGCGTCCATACAGAATCATTGCTCGGTAGTTGTAAAGATGATACATCAAAGGAAATTGGCGATTCGGTTTGTCCCGCTATGTAGACTGGAAGTTCGAGCGTTAAAGTGGTATTTTCTCCATCTGTAAGTTGTATCGAAAGTGGATAGTAGAATGGAGCAATGCCCCTATTTTCAATTGTTAAATTCAGTTGATTATTGGAAAGGTTGGCGTGAGATACATGCAGTGCATACCCGAGTGATAATGCCGCATTTTCTGCATTTTGAGTTTCGTTTGTAGAGTTCAACCCTCCTGAAAATGCCGCATAATTGAGTAACATGGATGCATGAGTCGCCTCAACGCATTGGGTAAAATTTTGATGTTGAGAATTGGAATCGTCTTCAAAGATACTCTGTTGAACTTCTGGACGCAATTCGCCCCCAACAGGCGAGTGCTTCCAATGCTCATCAGCACTTGAGGCGACAAGGCGTGTATGAAAATACCATTCAACATCCCCGATTGTAGAATGGGCGAAGGAGTCGTCATGGAATCCAATCTCAAGATTCGGCGTGTTTGCAACTGGGTATCGAACTTGGAGGAGTGTATGGTTAAACGACTGATCATAGAGGTCGAGAATTTCATTGAGGTACTCATCACCGGGGAACCATTCAGAATGAGGCCAAGTATGCCATTCACCCCAAAATCCAAGCAGACCAAGTTGAATCACAGCAATGCGGTTGTCGCCATCATACGATTGTCCAAAGGCTTGGATGAATGATGAGAGTGCTTCACGTAATTCTGAATTGTTGTAGTCTGGCGACATGCCACCGCCGTGTTCAGAATACGAACGCATCTCAACTTGACCTTCCAAAAATGACGGGAGGCCAGATGCTTTGTTTGGATAGTCAATATACGGTCTTAAGATGAGTTGGTGCGCTCGCCCTTCTGCAGCAACAAGTCTTGGCTCAAGTCCCGTATCGAAGGTGAAGTTTGATGGCCCTGACATGAGTTCTGACAATGGAATGTATGCGAATTCAAGACTTGCAGGGAAATCGTAAACCGGCTCACCCCAGTCATAATTGGTGTAGAATCCTCGAAGTGGGTTCTCCGCCGTTCGTTGTAAATCAAATGTGAAATCAACTTCAAAACTCATCAGTTCTACTGCCTCAACTGTTTCTTCGTCAACACTCGTTTCCTCTTGCTCCATTGGCTCATCTGGGGTAATTATTTCTTCAGTCACAATCGCTTCTTCTTGTTCAATTGCTTGCACCTGTTCATCTGTTGTGAGGCAACCAGCAACCAGTGGAGTCAATACGAGAAAGACCATCAAGAAGGTATCAATTCTCACATTTCTCGCTGCCTATCAAAGCCCATAAGCATTCTCTGCTCCCAACCTTGGAAGGCATGGTCTGGGAGTGGAGAGGTTATGATGGAGAGGCACCACGCAGTTTCATGTCCCGCCCCGTTGCACTGATTACCGGAGGCGGTAGAGGCATCGGTGCAGCAGCATCAAAACGATTAGCGAAAGATGGCTATGATGTCTTGTTAACATACAATACCTCCTCTAAACCTGCAGAGATGGTTGTTGAAGAAATTCGATCTTCGGGAGATGATGCCCTTGCGGTAAAGGTGGATTGCTCAGATTCTGGAGAGGTTGGATTACTTGGCATCCACCCTTGGATGGCTCGAGGTATAGATGTCCTGATATTGAATCACGGCTCGTACGAGCGCGTTTCTGCAGATGAGATGACCATTGAAACACTCCGAAAAACGATGTTGACAAATTTCGAAGGTGCAGTCTCGGTTTGGAAAGCTGTTCAACCTCACTTAACAGCGCATGCACGGATGGTTGTTGTCGGCTCACAACTGGGCACCAAAGGTTCTCCACATGGTGCTGATTATTCTGCTTCGAAAGCGGCGCTGTCTACCTGGGCTCGTTCACTTGCCCAAGCGGTAGGACCTGAAGGTAAGCGAGTGAACGTATTGGCGCCAGGATTTGTTGATACGGCAATTCTTGCCGGAGATTCGAGCGAAAAAAGGCAGCAGAGAGAGCAACAAGTTCCTCTTCAACGCGTGGGTACTCCCGAAGATATGGCAGGAACAATCTCCTTTTTGGTGGGCCAAGATTCAAAATACATCACAGGTGCAATTCTCCATGTCAACGGCGGCCTCTACCTGCCGTGATGAAAGAGTTGAAAGCCCGTTGACTTGCTTAGAAATACATTGGAGGTGAGTGCATGGTAAAACAATGGGATGATGAAGGAGCCTTTGAAAAAATGGCTGACCTTGATGTTGGACATGGTGACTTGGCTGACCGTGACCCGTTCGATCTTTCCAAAGCACTCGGAGGTGCAGCATTAGAACACCTTCACCCAGACGTGAAGCGACTTCGTCTCCATTCTGAGTTTGAACCATCTGGAGACCAACCAAAAGCAATTGAAAAATTGATTTCTCAATTGGAAAATGGGCAAGAGAGAGCGGTTCTGCTTGGCGTCACGGGAAGTGGCAAAACATACGCCATGGCGCAAGTCATTCAACACCTCAACATTCCAACTCTGGTCATCAGCCATAACAAAACGCTTGCTCGCCAATTGCATCAAGAAATGGCAGGATATTTTCCCGAGAATGCAGTTGACTATTTTGTGTCTCATTACGACTATTATCAACCTGAAGCCTATTTAGCCAATCGAGACCTCTACATCGATAAAGAGCTTTCAATCAATGAACGAATTGAGCAGGAACGATTCGCTACTGTTGCATCTTTAGTCACTCGGCCTGATTGCGTTATCGTGTCTTCTGTGTCGTGTATTTACGGATTGAACCCACCAGAAACATTCCTTGAATATCACGTGCGAGTTCATGTCGGCCAAAACATCGAAACCAGTGATTTGCTCAAAGAATTAATTGTCCTGCAATACAAACGTACAACAACGGATTTGTCTCGAGGCGAATGCCGTTTGCGAGGAGAAGTGCTCGACGTTTGGATGCCGAGTCGGGATGACCCCCTTCGAATACAATTCGACTTTGATGGCGTGACCAAAGTTCAGGTATGCGATCCAGTAACTTGGGAAGTTCTCGACACACTGGACGAAGCCTGGATTCATCCCAAAGAATTCTTCATGACCAGCCCTGAACGCTATGAGGCTGCACTGGTTTCAATTGAAGATGAACTGGATGACCGGATTGCCCATTATTCGAGCCTCGGCCATGAACTGGAACGCCATAGAATTGAACAAAGAACTCGCTATGACTTAGAGATGATTCGAGAGATTGGACATTGCAGGTCTATGGAGAACTATTCTCTGCACTTCGATGGACGTGAACGCGGTGAACGCCCGTATTGTTTACTTGATTTCTTTGCAGCATGCGCAAAACAATTTCATGGAAGCCCTGACAAATTCCTTGTCATCATGGATGAGTCACACGTTACCTTGCCGCAAGTAGGTGGAATGTACTACGGCGACCGTTCAAGAAAGGAGAGTCTTGTCGAACACGGCTTCAGACTCCCTACTGCTAAAGACAACCGCCCGCTGAAGATCCCAGAATTTCAAAAACTCATTCCGCAAATGGTGTATGTATCTGCAACCCCAGGTGAACGTGAATTACGCCATTTGTGCGAAATAACCAACCAAACTCTTCCCAATGGACTCTTACACGCCAAATCTGGTGGTGGAGCTGGTCAGGCAGACCTCGACAAAAAGCATCCCGACAGCGAGACTTTGTACCACATGGTCCAGCGAATCGATGGCATTGCTAAAATGGAAATACGACCAACTGGCTTACTCGATCCCGAGATTGAGGTTCGTCCGACAAGTGGCCAGGTTGCTGACTTATTGTCTGAAATAAATATTCGGATACAGAAAGGCGAACGGACATTAGTAACTGTGTTGACGATAAAATTCGCCGAAGAGGTCGCACAATATCTCAACACGATGGGTGTTAAAGCACATCATTTGCACTCTGAAATAGATACCATTGAACGCACTGAAATCATCAATGCGTTACGTATTGGACACATTGATGTCATTGTCGGAATTAATTTGCTACGTGAAGGGCTTGACTTACCAGAAGTGAGTTTAGTCGCTATTTTTGATGCTGATCGCCAAGGTTTCCTTCGAAATGAAAGAAGTTTGTTACAGACAATTGGGCGTGCAGCTCGAAACATTAACGGGCATGTTTTGCTGTATGGTGACAGCATGTCACCTGCCATGCGTGCTGCAATTCAACAAACGCTTGAACGCCGTGAGCGACAACAAGCCTACAACGAGAAGCATAACATCACGCCCAAAACCATCGTGAAGGCTTTGCCTAAAATGAATTCAAACATTGAGGACCTCATTTCAGGAACCTCAACATCAATGGACGGCACACGACGCCTTGTAGCGAAAAAAGGTGGCAGAAAAGATGGTGATTGGGCCAAGAATCTCAACATTGGAGCAGGGTCGTGGGCTGCGGGTTCGGGACAAGACGGTACGCGTGGCGAGGGTGTTGATTCTTCAATTGAAAAATCAAATTCCCAATTGACTTATGATGAACCCGATGATGTTCTTCCGGACCTTGAACCGTCTCAAATTCAGGACCTGTTAGTCGAGTTGCGATCCGCGATGAAGGTCGCAGCCAAAAACCTCGACTTTGAAGAGGCCGCACGATTACGGGATAGAGTGTTTGAATTGGAACAACGTCTCTAGGATGAAACACACCCTACGGGTGTGGGCAGGTTCTTGAAGGAAGGACAAATGGATAGACCATGGCGATTCAACCTGAAGACTTTGACGTACCGGTCGTTGACTATCGGTTTTCGCAGATATCTTCACCGCGCTCAATGCTCGACCAAATGGCCGGTGCAGGTGGATTCACTGCTACAAAATTAGCAACGGCAAGAGACATTCTCCTCGACATGAAGAAGCAAGTTGATGCCGTTGATGGAGATGCGACTAAAGTCTGTAATTGGCTCTCTTTCCCAGCCTGTCTCTGTGCGACTGGAACTCGAGGTTTCTTTGTCGAGGCGCTCAAACAAAAAATGTTCAATGTTGTATCCACGACTTGTGGAATGCTAGATCATGATATCGCACGTTCACACAAACACTACTATCACGGTGCCTTTGAACTCGATGATATTGAGTTGGGTGAACACTCTCTCATGCGACTTGGTAACGTAATTGTTCCAAATTCATCATACGGTGAAATCATCGAAGATGTGCTGACTCCGGTCTTAGAAGAAATGTATCAAGACCGCCTCAAAGAAACTGGAAAAACCGGTGCTGACGCTTGGTTAGGTTTTGGCTCCATACACCTTGTATGGGAACTAGGGAAGCGTATTGGAACGCCTGATTCACTCATCTACTGGGCCTACAAGCATCAAATCCCCGTTGTGATTCCTGGCATTACTGACGGTTCAATTGGAGCCCAGCTGTTTATGCTGCGCCAAAAGCACCGTGACTTCCACATTGATACGCTTGCAGATGAACAAGTGATGAGCGACCTGACTTGGGATGTGGACATTTCAAACGCCTTAATGGTCGGGGGAGGAATCTCAAAACACCACGTTATCTGGTGGAACCAATACCGAGGTGGACTGGATGCAGCAGTCTACATCACCACTGCACCTGAACATGATGGTAGTCTTTCAGGTGCCCGATTACGCGAAGCAATTTCATGGGGCAAGATGCGTCCTGAAGCACCAAATATCTGTGTTGAAGGTGACGCAAGTGTGTTACTTCCGATACTGGGTGCGGATATTTTCCAACGGAGTGAAGAAAATGAATAACAAAAAAATGGCAATGTTGCTTACGGCTTTAATGGCTTTAATGCCCCTTTCTGGTTGCTTTGGTGCTGAAGATGCGATGGGTAAAGAGATGGAAGAAAATGGCTTCTTTGATTTTGAACAAGGTACGAACAGCGGTACATGGTATCATTACCCTGGCGGTATAAACGCAATGAACAACACTTCAGCACTCGGAGGTGCAAACATTCCGTTTTACAGTCAAGGAACATACTATGCTACTGGATATTCTACCTTTGAACCAACTATGGGCATTACCTCAACAGATAACATTTACTTCACAAGTTACGGAAATGGAAATGGTGGTTCAACCGCAATTATTCAATGTACAAACATGGTCGAAATGACAAGCTTATCCGATTTCAGTTGTCAAGACATTTACGGCGCCCTCCCACCTGTTATCAATTCCAACGACCCGTATGTCTACGTTGACCCATGGACTGACCGCATAATGAAATTCGACATGCATGCTTTAGGAGGAATGACTGTTGAGTGGACAGATGATGAGGGAGCGTCTTGGTCTCCCCCTTCGATTGCAACTGGATATTCTGTCCAAGATCACCAAACTATTGCATCGTCACCTTATGGAGGAATTCTTCATGAAACATTGTGGGTGTTCTGTATCAACGGTAATTACCCAGCACCACTTTGCTCTGCAAGCCAAGATGGTGGCATAACATGGGGGCCTGAACTACCTGGGGCACCTGTAGACTGTCAAAGCGGCGGACTCTCTGCTCACATCATCGGAGCCGAAAATGGTAATTTTTATCGCGGTCAAAAAGGCTGCGATGGTCAAGGTTATTCGATGTACAAGACTGAAGACGGAGCCATTACTTGGACTGAACACGTTTTACCAACCGAAGAATCAGGAACTGCTGATACTTGGAATGCTGAAGAGGCACAAGTCGATACTGATACGGAAAGCAACGTCTATGCAATGTGGATGGGCATCGATAATATGCCTTACTTTTCATACTCTATTGACGATGCGAATACTTGGTCTGATGCCATTATGATTGGACCGAGCCATTTGGAAGGAACTGGATTCCCTGTTGTGATTGCAGGCGATCCTGGACGTGTTGCATTCGGATATATTGGAACTGAGGGTGATGGTTTATGGCACGGGTACATCTCAGTCATTACTGACGCGTTTAACGAAACACCGCTCATTACTACAGTTCAACTCAATGCTCTTGACGATCCACTTGACAATGCTAGTCCTACCTGCGGGTATGAGCGATGTGGAGGCTTTGGTGATTTCATTGATATGCAAATCGATGCTTTCGGAAGACCGTGGCTTTCACTCTCCCACAATCCGAGTGGGGATACCGGCATAATGGGTACTTTCACTGAAGGACCGACGCTACTGGGTAATGTAACTGCGTTGTCAGTCTTACCTGAAGGTGGAACTCAAACGCTTTGATCGCTCTGAAGGTATCCTGCAAGCGAATGCATTAATGCGGTTCGAATAGGTATGAGTGGCCGCCAACCGTCGCCATCGACTCGAACCAATACATCGTGCAATGGGGAAAGATCCGGACGTAATTGTGCGTTTTCCTCAACACTCATCGGTTCAGTTGATGGGGCAGTCAGTGTTTTGACTTCGATTGTAGGAGTGGGAGCTGCGGTAAGGTGTTCAATGCCAAAATCTCCAGTTCTACCTGCCATCGTCCGAGCATAGAGAAGAGAGAGTTCCTCAAGGGTTTGGGATTGACCCCATGCCCTACGACCCGAAACTTTCAATTCAGAAGGAAACGGTTCATCGCTCAACAAAACTCGAACAAAAGCATCTGCAACGTCAATATCGCTAACCCACCAATGACGAGCATCCCCCTTCGGCAATGGGACAGTGTTAGAGCGGAGTCGGTTCACCCATTCTTCCAAGAGTTTTGAGCACCATGTAGAATCTGGAGTGCGAGGAAGAACATCATGAATAATAACATGGCAATCGAGCCATTCTGTATCTACCTCGAAATCATAGTGAGCTGGAGTCATTAAAATCACTTCAAGACCATCGACCTCGAAACCGAGTTCGCCATCGGATTCTTCATCAAAGGGGCCCAAACCAATCAACATCAAACGATGCCCTGAAGAAAGAGCGACTTCATCCGAACAATGAATCTCACCTTCACTAAATTGAAGTTCAGTCGCATATTTCTGAGTGATTTCTTGATGGTGTTTGCGAGCAACCACGAGGCGAGCGTTGGTTCGAAGTATCCGTTCGATGAATGCATGACCAATACTCGAGTCAAGACCCCGAAGATGAATAACGGGTGCTTGACGCATATTCAACTCCAAAGAACAGGTCTACATCAAGGTGCCCATTGAGCGAGTTATACGACAATACTAAATGAAATTTTTCAATTGAAAAATGCAATATTCAATTAGAAAATTAAGAAATAATATCCGGTGCTGGCAAAGCGAATTTACAGCTGTATCCGAATTGCGCCTGAACAAAATGTCAGATCTCACCTTGCTGCAAGATACAAAGAAACCCGTAAAATACTGGATTTTATATTGGAAATAACCTAATTTTAGAAAATTAAAAACCTCTCCAAGAATTCTATAGAATTATGCGAAAATCATGCTCGGCGAACTGAAAGTCCTATTACAAGAATAAATTATACGACATCCGTTAAAATTGAAATATAATCGCTTTTTCAATTGGAATGGCGATAAATTATACGACAAATGCAATTGGAAATCATATTTGAAACGCCAAAGGGTATAAGACCTTTCAAGTGAAGCAGGGGGTAAGCCGGAACAAACTGGCAAAGGAGATGGGAAAAATGCCGAACGACAAATATGACATCCAGGAGTTACTCCAAAGAGATGTATATGTGAATGATAAGAAAGTAGGAAAAATAGTTGGTGAACGTCACCACCCGAATGAAGCACGCGTGCGATCAATGCGATTGCAAGTGGAATCGGATGTGGCGGATGAATTCATGCGTAAACCCGCAGAACTCGTACCACTACCAAAGGAATTGGTGCACAGCATCAGAAACGATGGAACTGTCAAACTTTCGAAATCGATGAGAGAATTACAACGCAGATGGAGAAATACCGTCCGTATTGATGAAAAACTGTATGCACCAGATGAGATGCTCGACCGAGCAGTGCTTGATAACCAAGGTGACGAAATTGGTGTAATTACCGATTTATTCAAGGTTAAGCGCACTTACAAAGGTGTTATCGTACAAGTACGGATCGGAATTCAAAAGCAATACGGTGTTGAAGCACAATTGAGAATACCAATCAACGCGTTTTCAAGAACCCGAGAACGCTTGGATGAAGTTGTTCTTTCTCGAACCTTCGACAAAGTACTCTCGCTACCATCCTACATCTCAATCAACGAGATGAGTGATGAAGAAGAGTAAGATTGCTGCATAACGTGATGAGCTAAGACACTCCGTCACTCTTATGACGGGGAGGTCAGTCGCCGAACTACAGTTGCGCGGGTAGCTTAGTCGGTTGGAGCACCCGGCTGATAACCGGGAGGTCGCAGGTTCAAGTCCTGCCTCGCGCACTCAATGTCACGCTGCAGTTGATTTTGCAATCGTTTCACTCGACCTTTTCACTCGCAAAGAAGATGAAGGGGCAGTGCTTCGCTCAACACAAGGGAATGGTATGGTTGTTCTATCTGGGAGTAATTCTCGCTTGTTGGCAGAACAACTTGCCCACTCGCTCAATTGGGAGCATCACCAACTTGAAACTCGACGATTTCCAGATTCAGAAGGCTATATTCGAATCCCTTCAGAAACCATCGAGGCAGTAAGGAGCGAACCTGTAGTACTGGTCTCGAATACTTTCCCAGACGCTGGTATCGTAGAAACTCTCCTCATGCTCGAGGCGATTAACGATGTCCGAAAAGGGAATATGGAGAATCTGCGTGAAATTGGCCCACAATCAATGACCGATGTAGGGCCGGGAATCTTACTCGCAGTCCCTTACTTTGGCTATTCTCGTCAAGACAAGCGATTCAAACCAGGAGAAGCAGTGTCTGCACGAGCAATCGGTCACCTTCTTGCATCACGTTGTGACGGCATCATTGTATTCGACTTGCACGCCCCATCTGTTCTCCAAGACTTACCCGTGCCTGTGGCGTTCACATCTGCAATGCCAGAACTTGCTCATCACCTTCAAGAGACGGTTAAACCAGACTTTATCCTCTCTCCTGATAAAGGCGCAATAGAACGTGCATCAATGGTCGCAAAGGAAATCGATTGCGAATTTTCTTATCTTGAGAAAACTCGAATTGATGCACACACGATTGTTCACAAAGCAAAGAATCTCAACGTTGATGGGAAAACCGTCGCTATTGTTGATGATATGATCGCTACAGGCGGGACAATTTGCCGGGCGGCTGAAGCATTGAGGAATCAAGGTGCTGTAGCGGTTCATGCCGCCTGTTCTCACGGATTGTTCACAGGAGGAGCGATTGCGCGATTGATTCGATATGTGGATGGAGTCCATGCTACTGGCTCATTATCAAATCCCCGAGATGTGATATCCGGCGGCCCTGCACTTGCACGAGGGGTAAACGAGTTGTTTGAACGGCTTGAATGGAAATTATAACCTCGCAGTGGCCCTTTTTACACATTTGCAAGTGACTCGAAGACTCAAAATAATGAAAACTCAGGCAGGTATTTCTTTCCGTCGTGTTTATATTCGCGAGGTTGTGCGGAGGAACGCCCTTAACATGAGGACAGAGTGATTCCAGTGACTGTACACGTGCAATTTGAAACCCCTGAAGAAGTATCGAACCAAATCTACGACATGCTGCAAGCCAATTCCAACGGCCGCATCAAAAAAGGTAGCAATGAAGTGACCAAAACCGCAGAACGCGGAACTGCTCAATTCATCATCCTCGCAGAAGATGTAAACCCACCTGAACTTCTTGCTCACATTCCGCTTATCTGCGCTGAGAAAGATATTCCATTCGGATACGTTCCTTCTCAAGAACATCTCGCACAAGCTGCTGGACTTCCAGCAGGTGTCAAAGCAGCGTCCATTGCCGTAATGGAAATTACCAAAGGCGCTCAAGAAACATTTACCAAAGTTGTTGAAGCCATCAACGGCCTCAAAGCTTGAATTGAATTAGGAGATGACAAAAATGAGTGAAGAACTTGGTGGATGGCCTGCTGAAGTCGTCGAAATTGTCGGCCGAACCGGTATGACCGGTGAAGCAACTCAAGTCAAAGTTCGTGTAAACGATGCTCCAAACCCACGTGACGTTGGGAGAATTATTTCTCGAAACGTCTTGGGACCTATTCGAGTGGGCGATATTTTGATGCTCAAGGATACTGGCCGAGAAGCCCGTAAGTTGAATGCACGGTGATGAACATGCCTGAACGAAGAATCTGCAATTTCTCTGGAGAAGAGATCGAACCTGGGACCGGCATGATGTTTGTCCGAAGAGATGGAAGTGTTTTGTGGTTTAAGAATTCTAAAGCCCGCAAGAACATGGTTAAACTCAAGCGAAACTCCCGCCGAGTCAAGTGGACTCGCCATTTCGTAAAGGGCGGCATTTAAGCCACTCTTTCGCACAGTTCATCTTGAATTTCATTTGAGCACTGCGTAATTGCTGTCGTGTTTATTCCGTATGGCTCATAAAGGGGAGTCAAGTGGACTGATTCGGTGAACAACATGGAAACTACCTATGTAATGGTCAAGCCTGACGGCGTACAACGTGGATTGATTGGAGAAATAATTGGAAGATTTGAGCGCAAAGGCCTCAAATTAGTCGGACTCAAGTCTGTAGTTCCAAGTCGAGAAACTGCTGAAACGCATTATGCAGTTCATGCTGAACGTCCTTTCTATCCCGGCCTTATCAATTTCGTAACCTCTGGACCTGTCGTCTGTATGGCTTGGTGTGGCAAAGACGCAATCAGCGTAGCTCGAACACTTATCGGAGCAACCAATGGCCGTGAAGCATCTCCTGGAACAATCCGTGGAGATTTCGGAATGGACATGGGTTACAATATGATTCACGGTTCAGATGCTGCAGATACTGCAGAATTTGAACTTGGACTCTGGTTCCCTGAAGGATTGATGGATTGGGAACAAACCATCACATCATGGGTTTATGAATAATTGAGTCATACAGTAGTTGATTCACATGTCCGATGAAGCCAACGATGAAAGGGTGGATGTCGAAGAAACACTTCGCCAACCGATCGTCGCTGTTACTGGGCATGTCGACCATGGAAAAACCAGTTTACTTGACCTGTTACGTTCGATTGGTGGAAGCAAAACAAACGTGATGAACAGAGAAGCAGGTGGCATCACTCAGGAACTTGGTGTCACGAACGTACCTTCTCAATTACTGGTGCAAGCAATTCAAACCATGCCCTTCAAAGAAAAACCAAAGTTCGAGAGCCCTGGGATTATTTTCCTCGACACGCCCGGGCACGAATCATTTGGCTCAATACGCAACAGAAGTGGAAGCGTAGCCGATATAGCCATCCTCATTGTGGATATTGTTGAAGGATTCAAGCCTCAAACCATTCAAAGCATACAAATCTTAGAAGAAAACGATATTCCGTTTATCATTGTAGGAAACAAGGTTGACCGGATACATCAATGGGACTCAAAACGAGGGCGCTCATCTTGGCAATCATGGACTGAGCAATCAAAAGATGTTCAAAAAATGGCAGATGAGTTTTACTACAAATTACTTGGACAAGTGGCTTCACATTCGAAATTTAATCTCGCAAAATATTGGGAAGGAATCAAGACATTCGATGTCAAAAACGACCGTCTCTTTGTTCCAATGAGTGCAAAAGAAGGAGAGGGGTTGCAAGATCTTCTGTTCGTAATTCTCGCTATGGCTGAAAAGTTTGCTCGAGAAGAACTCATTATTCATGAGAAAGACATGGCGGAAGGATATGTGTTGGAATCTCGAGAAGAAATCGGAGTCGGTAAAACGATTGACATCATCCTAACCAAGGGAACGATTCGTGTAGGTGATAGTGTAGCATACAACACAAATGAGGGTCCAGTAGCTGATTCATCTCATGGTGATGACTCTTCGAGTGTTCGTATCCGCTCAATTCGAAAGCCAATCGGTATGACTGAAATGCGTGATGCTGGTAAACGGTGGGAGAATGTTGAATCCGCCTCTGCTGCTGCTGGGTTGAAACTGGTCATTCCTCGAATGAAGGAGATTCACATCGGTAGCAAAATCTTCTTCCCGTTACCGGATGATGATTTAGAACCCATATTCACCGAAATGAAACAGGAGAACAAACGAATTCGTGATGAAGCACCGATAATGTGCAGCATCTGTAATGAGGTTCTTTCCCGTAAAGAGTTCTCAACCATTCACACCAATCCAAGTGCAGCTGGCAAAGGATTCTCGCAGGGATGTCAAACTGCTCGAGAAGTCCGAGAAGGTGCTGTTGTGAAGGCAAGGACATTCGGTGGGCTTGAAGCGGTTTTGTATGAATTGAAAAAGCGTAAAATCCCGATCAGTCATGCAGAAGTTGGCCCCGTCAATAAGCGAGATGTTCGAGAAATTTTAGCAACAGGGAATGACGAACACAAATTCCTTATCGCTTTAGCAGTCAAAGGAAATGTCCAGGTTGAAAATGAGTTGAAAGAAGCTGCAAAGTCAAAGAAAGAAGTTGATTTTAATTATGTCCAGGGAGATATTCTCTACCAAATCATGGACCAAATCGATGAACTGGTTGAACAGATTCGTGAGAAGGCCGCAAATTCAGACGACGGGCCTGTATTCCGACCTGCTCAAATTCGATACCTGAACATGTCGTTCAAGGATAAGCCCGCTGTTTTTGGAGTCCAGGTTCTCAAGGGCCAAATTCGGGTTGGACAAGAACTGCTTCGCAATGACGGTACGGGACGTGTTCTTGGAAAGATTATGTCGATTGGAACTGAAGGCGAAAAGGTAGCGCATGAGGGTCAACAAGTCCCAATCCAAGTTAACATTCGATTCTCAAGAAGCAACATTTCAGATGATGAAATATTCTATGGAAATGTCTTGGAAGAAGACTCAAAGAATATGAAAAGTGTAGCTTTGAGTGAGTCGGAAACAGATGCTTTCATTGAAATTGTCAAGATTCATCAAGAAATCTTACAAGAATTCAGTTATGGATTCGGATGGAAACCGTAAGCCGGCTTGTGAAAATGTTTCACTCAGGCTTTTTTGTTTGACATATCCACACCTCACATTCATATATGGATAGGTTAGGATGTTGAATTATCCTCGGAGGCTACAATCATGGAAACTGGTTTAACTGGAACACCTGCAATGGGTCAAAATCCTGCTGCACAAGATCTTATTGGCACTGTATCTGCCATCTCAAACAGCTTGATGAGCGAAGTTGGTAAAGTCATTATTGGTAAGCCTCAAAACCTTCGACGCGTCACTGTTGGAATCTTGTCAAATGGTAACATGCTCTTGGAAGATTTCCCTGGTTTAGCGAAAACTTTGCTTGCAAATACGTTCGCTCGAGCCCTTGGTTGTAAATTTAAGAGAGTTCAATTCACACCCGATTTGCTTCCTTCTGACATTATGGGGACCTACATGTATGACCAAAAGTCAGGGGAGTTCAAACTTCGTGCTGGGCCCCTGTTTTCAAACATTTTACTGGCTGACGAAATTAACCGTGCACCGCCAAAGACACAAGCGGCTCTGCTTGAAGCAATGGAAGAAAAACAAGTGACCATTGAAGGTATCACGCACAAACTACCTGCACCTTTCGTTGTTTTAGCAACTCAAAACCCAATCGAACAAGAAGGAACTTATCCCCTTCCTGAAGCACAAATGGACCGTTTCTTGATGAAGATGAGTATGGGTTACCCTGACCGACCGCAAGAAAAGGCAATTCTCGCTCGACGAAAACTTCGTGGAAAAGACGGTCACGATGTTGAACAAATCACCTCTCCAAAGAAGGTTGTAGCCATGCAAAAGGCATTGGAAACCGTTCACGTTGACCCTGCAATCCTCTCCTACATTGTAGAGATTGTTCAGCGCACACGTGAAGACCACCGAGTGACCAATGGAGCATCACCTCGTGCATCTCAGTCCCTGTTTAAGACCGGTCGAGCAGCAGCAGCGATTGCAGGAAGAAACTACGTTATTCCTGATGACGTCAAAGGCATCGCTTTGCAGGTTATTTCTCACCGTATCAACATGAAACCAGAAGCAAAGATTCGTGGAATTACCGGCATGCACATTGTTCGTAAAATTCTCTCGGAAGTCCCCGTACCTGTCATTCAACCTGCTTGATATTCAGCAGGCGAGGGCCTGTATTGAAAGGGGAAGACCATTCTCATTCAATTTGTCCGAGGAGGTGCGAAGTTGAATCCCTACAAGATGGTCATAGCCGTTGCGAATCAGAAGGGTGGTTGTGCAAAAACAACAACCGCCGTGAATCTGGCGGCAGCATTGGCCAAAGGCTCTTCGCGACAAGGTTTACCGAAAGCCAAAGTCCTCCTCATTGATCTTGACCCTCAAGGTAATTGTGCGACCTCCTTTGGAGTCGAAAAAAAGAACATCAAAAAAACTGCTTACGACTTACTCGCTAACGATTCGGGTGAAGATTTGCCGCTGATGGAAGAATACCTCATTGGTCCAGACGAATTAACACAATCAATGCGCGATGCATGGAGCCTTCGTAACAACAACAAGAAAGCGCCTGATAACCTATCAGTCGGTCATTTGTGGCTCTTGCCAAGCGACATTCATCTGTCAGGTGCTGAAATCGAATTGAGCCATAAAATTGGCCGAGAAACACGATTGCGTGAGGCTTTGATGCCAATAATTGACCAATTTGACTACATCATTATTGACACTCCACCCTCATTGGGACTGCTTTCAATCAATGCCATGTGTGCTGCAAATTGGGTCATGGTTCCCGTCCAAGCAGAATATTATGCACTTGAAGGATTCAGTATGTTGATGAATTCAATAAAGATGATTCAGCGCCGAATCAACAGAAATCTCAAGATTTTTGGAATCGCCATGACAATGGTCGATGCCCGTTCGAAACTTAGCCGACACGTTTGCGATGAAGTCAATCGTAAAATGCCAAATAAATTGTTCAAAACTACCATTCGGCGCCTCGTAAAAGTTGCAGAAGCACCCTGGAGCGGTGCACCTACCGTCTTACTCAACAAGCCAACCAATTCCGGTGCTGGTGCAGGTTCACTCGAATATTGGACGCTCTCAAAAGAATTCCATCAACGGGTCATTGAAATGCGTCGTGAATTTGGTGTCAAGGAAGATCCACGACTGTTGCTTGAGCGTAAAAATCAATGAATTTTGGTTTTGAAGAACAATATTTCCTCTTGAAATCGGCATTTCATCCATTCAAGTCTTCGCGCAGGTTAAGTATGCTATAGAACAGAGCATGTTCGGGATAGTCATGACAGGCGAAGGGATGACCTCGGTCAGTGTAAGTTACGAAGTGAGAAGACAACTCAATACAATGCGAACAATGAGTGGACACAAAAGTGTCAATGAACTGCTCACCGACTTGGTTCGGGCGCACAAAATGAAGACCATGAATGGGGAAATTGAAACGTTAAGAGAACGGATGAAAGCCATTGCTGATGTTGAAATCGAACATCTGGTCGACCGACTCAATCTCGCTCCATTTAAGGTTTGATTCTCATGATGGAATGGCGTCCAAAAGGATATGAATTCGATACCAAGAACTTGGTTCGAGCTTTGTTCAGTGAAGATACTGATGAAGGAAAGTTACTGGAAGCAGCAGCGTGTGGCTTTGTAGAGGTCTTTGCTCGTGCAAATGCTTGGAATGGTGTGCTGTGGCTCATTATGAATACGCTCAAGGAAGATGGAAAACCGGTCTATACCGGTGAAGAACTCGGCCGATTACGTGATTCATTACCGATTGTTTGGCGCTGATTCACACGGCACATGACTGTGTCCAGTGGGTAGCGTTAGCACCGAACCACTGCAAGCCCTTTGATTTGCCAATACCTGAGCAATGGGTATTCGGATAGACCCTTTGAAAATCTGCTTAAATTCTTCTTCTAGATTGTTCGTTTGGAATATTTCCCCAGTTAAAATCCTGTGGTGGTAATGGAATCTTAACTTGCGCTCCACGTGTTTTTACAGTATTCGGTTTAGAAATTCTTCCTCCTGGTGAACGCCCATAACCTACAGGTAGTTGTTTTTCACCGGTAATTCGTAAATACTCATCTCCGGAGACAATCGTTGAGTATTTTGGGTCATCCAGAATTTCAATCAGATCAATTCCACAAAATTCTTTGAAATCATTGAATAAAAGTGTAAATTCATATTTGTACTGGCTGAATTTATGTGTGTTTGGATATAGTGATTTTATAAATCTTCTAAAACCATATCCCGGGTTGAGTTCTGCTAGTTGGATGATTTCTTCATCAGAAAATTTGAATTGGTTGTTACTCATAAACGCCCTAAAGTCTTCAAACATACGAAAGTTTCGCTTGATGATTCAAAGGGTCCCCCACTGCTTACCCGTACAAGCAGAGGGTACCCCCTGCGTCTAGCACATATCAACCTTATTTTGGATGTATTCAGAGTGTAAAAAACTCAAAATAAGTCTTACTATGCTAAAATACTTTAATCAGCACCAGTGTAGTTCGTACATGGGTAATGGCTTCTCTAAGATGGTAGCATTTTCTTTGATGCTCGTTTTCTTGTTACCTATGCTTAATCATAACGCCATAAACAATCCATTTGAACAGTTTTCTGCTGAAAAAGAAGTTTCCGGAAGCGATGTAAATTATCCCGAATTGGCAAATGTCACCTATTCAAAAGATGGGTTTTCTGTCAATTCAAATATCTGTGGTTACACTCTCTGTGCTTCTAGCAAGGCCACTTCTGATGGTGGAGCAATAATAATGACTTCAATATTTGTTAATGATAGTTCATCGGATTCCGATATATGGATCATAAAAACCGATTCAGATGGCGTTGAAGAATGGAATAACACCTTTGGTGGACCTTTCTATGACTTGGGGTATGATATTATTCAAAACTCTGAAGGTGGTTACACAATTACTGGACGATATTCCTATTCGTCATATAATGACATGTGGATTATCAATGTTGATACTACAGGTAATGAGATTTGGAACAAAACCTTTGGAGCCGAATATTCAGATCATGGCCAATCAATAATTGAGTCTGGAGATGGTGGATTCATCTCAATTGGTGGCTCATTCCTTGATTATGAAGACGGTGGAGACGAGGTATTAGTTGTAAAAGTAGATTCTGCAGGAGCACTTGTTTGGGAAAAGACATTTGGTTCCGCAAACACAGCAGATTACCCAGGTACGATAGCAATGACTTCTGATGGAGGTTTTGTAATTGCAGGTTCTACTCACTCATTTGGTTCATCGAGTGAATCACATGGATGGTTAATCAAAATCGATTCAACTGGAAATGAAGTATGGAATAAAACCCATTCACAACCAAAACACCACATCTCATCTCTAGTTGAGACTGCCGACGGAGGATTTGTTGGTATCGGCTCTTCATGGGGATCAGATATTTCCATGTGGATGTTTAAGACGGAATCTAACGGCGACTTCGTTTGGTCCAATTATTTTGGAGATAATTCGTTTGGCGACTCGATAGCGATCGATACTCAAGGTGACTTCTTTTTCACAGGTAGAACGACTCTAAACGATAATACCGATTTGACAATCATAAAAACAAATAAATCTGGAATTCAAGAATGGAACCTTACGAAGGGAGGGGCAGGCGACGATCATCCAGTAGACATCATTGAGGTATGTGATTCCACCTTTTCACTTGTCGGCGTCACCTCATCTTTTGGAACTGAAGTCAGTAGTCCATGGTTCCTAAAATCAAGGATTCCCGATACTGACTTTTCCTCCGTGTGTAATGAACGCGGCGATGCATGGCTAAACTTAGAACTTATTTCCTGGCAAGGTAATTCTTCAACAACATGGGATAATGATGGCACTGATATGGATGTGCAATTCCAAGTATGCATTGACTTGGATGGAGATTCAGATGGGATTTCTCCTCTGTGCACATGGACTGAGGTTTGGAACGATACGCTGACGCTTTCAAATGCTTGGGAGACCAACTTTGATTTGATCGAAGATAATACAACTCTCAATATTACCATCGAATGTTGGGACAACGATGAGTTTGCAGATGAATGGAATAATGGGCCAGATGCATGTGACATGAATCCGAATAATGATGAGTGGAGATTGTATTACGAAGCCAATTGGTCAAACATTACCACAGATACCTTCGGCGGTGATGGAAGCATAGGCAATGATACTCAATGGGGCAATGCTGAATCAACTTGGAAGGTCATGATTACTTACTACGGAGACAGCGACTCTGACGGAATTTCAGATAACATAGATAGTTGCTCCAATACAAATAATGGAGATTTAGTGGATGATATTGGATGTTCCTCAAATCAGTATGACTGGGATTCTGATGGAATAATGAATATTGACGATGAATGTCTGTTACTAGCTGAAGAATCGTGTTTTGCTTCCGATTCATACATTTTTGATCGGTACTACGGGCCTTCAGGAAATCAAAGGTATCAACCGGTTCAGGCGTACCATACACAACTAGCAGTATCACCAGACGGCAGATACTTGGCGGCAATTGTTCAGGATACAGATCAGTATAGCGATACTAGATACAAGAGCTTGGTAGTAATTGATTTAGATTCAGGAGATGAGCATTTTTTTGGGTCACATCTTGATTTAGAGTTACAAGCGATTGTTTTCTCCCCCAACGGAGAACATCTTGTTCACACTAGTGGAAACAAGGTTTGGGTCTACACTACAAGACCCATGAATTTGATTTCTGAATTTAGTATAGAAACAGAATGTAGGGAAAATGGTGCTCCGCCATGGGGCACATCAAAAGGGGCATCCTTTACTTACAACTCCGAATTTTTCAAACTAAATTGTGGATATGATGGAGATTCTGCTGTTGAATTCGTATACTCAATGCCCTCAGTGATTAAGGTAGAATCGTTTATGAGTTCTGATAAAAATGGAACCCATTTTCAGCCTTACAGTACAACAAACCCTCCATATTTGGATTTAGAAAAAACTGAGGTTTTTAGCATCCATCAGACTGGGTTCGATGGGTTTGAAATAAGACGAAATAATGAGGTAATTTCTGTGGATGTTGGTGCCCAAGTAAACAAAATTAGTGCAACAGGAGATGGTAACTCTCTTCTAATTTCTAGTGATATTGGGGCTCAGATTTTCAATTTGTCAACTGGACAAAGTTTTGAGGTCAAACATGAAGGAAATTCCATAGCCCCAGCAAATCTTGCATTAATTTCATCAAACGGACTTAGAATTATCACAGAATCCGGACATGGTTGGAACGTTTTTGAGAGAGATCGGGACTATGACGGCTTCCCAGATAGTGATGATGTTTGTCCAACCATATATGGTGAATTTTCAGGATGTTTGGAAGAATTCTTTGATACTGACGAAGATGGAGTTAATGACAAAGAAGATCAATGCCCTGGAACAACAGAAGGAACGAATGTAGACGATACAGGATGTGCGATGAACCAACTCGATAGTGACGGAGATGGAATCTCTGATGCAACTGATCAATGTCCAAACACTCCTAGTGGAGATAGTGTTGGATTGACTGGATGCGCAAGCTCTCAAGTTGATACTGATGGAGATGGAGTATATGACTCTCAAGACAATTGTCCTAGTACACCTACGGGCACCACAGTAGATTCAACAGGGTGCGCTCCAGATGATGTTGTAGACCTGGATTCAGATGGAGACGGGGTTAGAGATTCTGTTGACGCTTGTCCTAATTCAGCAACTGGTGTCATTGTAGATTCTACAGGCTGTGAAACCAATGGAGATGTTCAAGAAGTAGAAGACGAAGTAAGTACAGATGACTCATCAGACGCATTGTATGGAGTCATAGGTTTGCTTGTTGTTTTTGGAATTATTGCTGCTGCTGTCGCAGGAATTAAATCACTCTCTTCTTCCAGCGATGATGGTTACGATTGGGATTATGACAGTTATAGTTCAGTTTCAAATCAGACTATTTCAACACCTCAGCCTGAGCCTAATTTAGAATTACAGAACATTGTTGCAGAATTGGAACGTCAACGTATGCAATCTGAGCGCGAAATGAATCAATTAAGGCAACAGCAAGCCCAGCAATCAAGTGCTTCAGAAATTGCTGCTATGCAACGAGAGATGCAAGCATTGCAGCAAAGAGTTGCAGATTCTGAGCAAGCCAAATTGCAACTTCAGAATGAAATCGAGCAAGTTAAGATTCAAAAAGATGAATCGATAAACATGCAAGATTCTGTTGTAGGTGGAGATATGGTTGCTTCAGGGGCTACGAAAATAGACCGCCAAACCAATGAATCCCATTCTACAGTTGGAATTCAAGATTCGGCATTTACTGGCGATGCAATAACATCTGGTGGACAAAAAATCGAAAGTCAAACCAATATATCAGGCATAGATAGTGATCTATTGGAGAAACTATTAGATCGTGAGAGGCAGGCTGCTGAGGAAACTGCTAGAATGAAAGAAGAACTTGCCCGTTTGAGAAAAGAACAAAATGAGTAGTCTTTCAAATTGAAAAGTCGTGCCACTCTGAACTACCCCAATTAAGCGGTTTTTCGAATAATTCTCTTTGAGTATGAAATTCATATCGCATCGTTCTCAAAACCATACTTGCCTTCCAAGTCCCGCCTCGCTTCCCCGTAATTCCTTTCTCGTTGAGATGCTTTGCAATCCAAGTTGAAGATTTGTCTTGCTTGTGATATGCCCATTTCATGAAATCAATTGCGTCTTGTTCATTCCAATTAGGGACCAGGTCTTTTCCGACTTTATCCCAACCAAATATGTCATGACAAAATACCTTGCAATTTGCTTTCATGTGCGTCATTGCAGTCTTTGTTCGCTCTGAGATGAGTCCACGCTCTAACTCGGACATTCCACCAATTACAGTGATGAAAAATCTCCCTGTTGGCGAGGATGTGTCAATCATCGTTCCATTGTATTCAATGACATGCATACTTACTCCAATTCTATCCATCTCATCAATCGTCGAGAGCATGTCTTGCACATCTCTGAAGAGTCGGTCCATTTTTGCTGAAATAATGTGCTTGACTCCTTGTCCATAGATGGCTCGATGCATCTTCTGACCTTGTTGACGTGAAAACAGATGAGTTGATGCACTCACGCCCTCATCGATGAAAATATCTTCATCTACCAAATCCAAATTCCTCAGGATTGCATATTGTTTTACTGCAGCAATTTGAGCCTCTATACTGATTCCTTCCTCTGCTTGTCTTTTCGATGAAACCCGAACATATGCAACAGCTCTTCTCTCGGATTGTTCATTCATTGGCAAAACCATCTTAGATGTAGATTTTCTACTACTTGAACTCCCGCGGTGTTGACTTGCTAATGCAATCGCAGGCGGTTGTAAAGACCTAGTCGCATTGGTATTGTTTGCCTCATGCCTTGATTTTCTGTTTGATTTTGCAGAGGGTTTGAGGGGTTTGATTACATTAGACTCTGAAAATATATTACGAATCGCAGAGGGTTTCTCAACGCACTCAAGGGGGTTCCTAAAGGGGTACTCCGACGGTCGCACACACTACCGACTGCTCAAGCATTCAGTCACACACCCACGATTTATTCCTTCAACATGCGCTCAAGATCTTCAAGGTCAGACATAATCTTCGCTTCCAATTCTTTGAGCTGTGCAATGATGACAAGAGGTGGGTCGTAGGCAATTGGCTCATACACAATTTCCTTGTATCGGTTCAAGGAAAGGTCGAAGTCATTTCCAACAATCTCGTCTTTATCGACAAAGAAAGCCTTGCTTGTACGGTCATTTTCACCACTTGGGTCAAGGTTAGCCCACTTCTCAAGAATATCAGGGATATCGCATTCATCGACAGGGTCGCGCTTGTCATCGAGACTCAGACCATCTGCTTGCATATCATAGAACCAAACCT
>DAMU01000007.1:13239-20149 GCA_002499705.1 Euryarchaeota archaeon UBA91 | reverse complement strand
TCTAATTCATGCCAATTCGGCTTCCACAGAAAACCGCCTCCTCAGGGACGGTTCTCCTCTGCCCTTCCCCCGGCACATGGCATGCTAGGGTGCTTAAGCATCCTCCCGACTTACCACCTCTATATCAACGAATCGGTAAGGACACTGGGGAATGGTCTCAAAAAAAGGTCTCGAAAAAGCGGTATTGCTCTGCAATCGCTCAAGGAATATTTTTCCAATTCTTCACCCTAAATTATTCGCAACATTTTAGTGATTTTGTTGGGGAAAACTTGACGAAAAATTCACCTTTTTAGTTTCATTTGATAAAACTAGTAAGACAATTTCGACAGGTTTGAAAGAACAGTTTCATCTTGTTCGACCATGTTCAGAATCTTCAGTGCTTGTCTGCTTTCGCCGAGACTTACAAGTGAGGCAGCCTCTAAATTCGCACTTTCAGGTGTCTTGGAATGACTTTTTTCGTACATACTGATGAGAGCAAGGGCCTTTTCTGCACGTCCGCTTACAAGAAGTGCGTGGGCTAAGTTCAGCAGGATTGTGGGGTTCGTTGGAGCGGTTTTTGCAGCTTCTCGCAGTGCCAGGATAGAAGATTCAAACTGTGTTGAAGCCAGTTGCTGAATCTCTAAGTCAGCACTCTTCGCCATCACCAATGCACGTTGCAGTAACGCCAATCCATAATTATTGAATACTGCTGAATCCCCTGGCATCTTCGCAGCCATTTTCTGAAATGCTATTGCAGCTTGTGCCCAAGATTCTTCACCAATTGCATAGAAACCCTCTGCCAAAGTATCCTCCATTTCCGGAAGTCCTTCAAGCCGAACACCCATTGCTTTTGCAGGATGCAAGTCCAAGGAAATGACTGCAGAATCGGGATGTAAATCTTCACTTCCAGTTGTGTGGAGAAATGATTCATGAGGCTCATCTGTGGTGTGAATGACTTCCACAACTTGATCTTCCATCGCATAGATTTGTTCCATGTCAACCGGTGAAGCATCGATTCGCCACATGTCCGGCACGTCTTCAAACGATGATTCCGTTGGAGTTTGCAGGGAGACTTGTGCAGTAGAGATTGGAACTGGAGCCACACGAAGCGGTTCAGGACTGAACGCCTGAGGAGGTGGGGGGAGTGGGTTAGATTCCACGGGCTCTACGCTCGAGAGAGTTGGTGCCTCCGGCACTGGAGGTAGGTCAAGCGGTGAGGGGGGTGATTCAACAACAGGGGGCATTGCAATAGGCGCTTCATGAATGATGTTGGGTTGAAGGGGTGTTTCGATGCTGGACTTTGGAGGTGCTTCTACCATTACACCCTCATGTTCATTGATTGCTGGAGATTCTGATACTTCACTTATGAGAGGTAACGCATCTTCACTTTCGTCAAACGGCATTCCGCCTGAATAACTTCCAACTCCGAAAGGAAGACGGGAAATGTGTGTGTTTGATTCTCCTGAAAAGCCGAAGGGAAGTGAACCGGAAATTTGCTCTTCGACAATCTCTACTTCCTCCTGTTCGGGGGGGTCAATGCCTTCAAGTTCATACCATGAAGCAACAGCTTCGTCAAGGCCTGGCACTTCAGATGGAAGCGCAGTAGCATCACCATCTTCCTGTGCGAGGTCGACAAGAAGCATACTTCCGCATGCCGGGCATGCCGAACCTCCTAGAGAAAGTAGTCCGCATATTTTGCATTCAAACATACACTGCCTCAGCACAACGAGCAGTGGGCAGCACTTCAACTCGACGCTTCATCGATTCATTCTTCTGAATCACTTCGGCCGGGAACGTTTCGAACCACGATGTCAACGAGGTTTTCAACAGCATCCATAATCTCTTCAGAATCATCATCAACCAAGGATTCTGCAAAACTCTTACCCTTCGAACGACCTCTAGCAACTTGCCAAATAATTCCAAACAGTGTAATTGCAGTCAGAACGAGTTTCCATGTGGTTGCTCCACCGTCTGCACCAACGACATAGACTAAAATCATGTAAAAGGAGACGATAGCGGTTGTGAGAATCATTATTGGGAATCCGGCTTTGAAAAATTCATTGAACGATATAGGATAACCTGCTTCCTCAGACATACCTGCAGTCACTACATTTGCAGAAGCACCGATGAGTGTTCCGTTACCACCAAGACATGCACCAAATGCGAGGGCCCAAATGAGCGGGTTAAGATCAATGTTGAGCTCGTATGAAATTTGAAGAACGACAGGAATCATCGTTGCAGTATAGGGGATATTGTCGATGAATGCAGAAGCAATTGCCGAGACCCATAGGATAATTAGAACTGCTGCTGCAAGGCGTACGACGTCTCCTTCTGCATCAGAACCAAACATTTCAATTCCTTTCGTAACATACTCTCCAATAAAGGAGATTACCCCCAAATATTGCAAAGCATGAACGAGAACGAAAAGTCCTGCAAAGAACAGCAGCGTAGTCCACTCGACGTGTTCAAGAGGTTGTTCCAAATCATGTCGGTCTGTAGCAAGAAGCATAACCACTGCACCAACAATAGCAATCCATGAAACGGCAATATGCGTTATAGGGTGAAGGAAGAAATTGAGAACAACCAGAATGAGAATTGCGCCACTCACTTTCAGCATACCAGCATCTTTGATGCCGTATTTTGACTCAAGTTCAGCGATATCACGGATTCGACTTCCTGAGAATTCTTCAGCATAGAACCACTTCAAGAACATGAAACTCGGGACTACAGTCATCAAAATACCTGGAGCCATTTCGATGATGAAATCATTGAATGTTACACCTGAACTTACTAAGTCAAGATAACCTTCTCGCACAAGTCCCTCCTCTTTCATGGCTGCTTCTTCAATAGCTGCTGAAGAAAGTCCTGAACCAATCATAATGTTAGGTGGATCTCCGATCATCGTCGCTGCTCCACCTATATTGGAAAACAAAACTTCCGAGATAAGCAGTGGAATTGGTTTGATATCGAGAACTTTCGCTAATTGAATAGTTACAGGCGTCAACAGCAGCATTGTCGTGACATTGTCGAGGAATGCAGAAAGAACTGCGGTAACAGAACAAAGAATTACGACAAGCGTCCACACTGAACCTCCGCTCCGCTTGTATGCTTGAACAGCGAACCATTCAAACAAACCAGTATGGGAAAGAATACCAACCATGACCATCATTCCGAGGAGTAAACCAATGGTCTCCCAATCGATGAGCGTGGTCACTTCACCGAGTGTATAGGCTTGTTCAGAGTAATAACAGAGAGCTAGAATCGCTAAGAGACCGCCTACTGCTGCTGCTAAAGTGCGATGAACAACTTCAGTAATAATCAATGCATAGACACCGAGAAGAATACCTAAACCAACCCAGATCGCTTGAGTATTTTCAATCGAACTGAATGGTGAGCCACCGGAGGAAGAACCTGCTGCCATGGAATTGGTCGTAAACATCATTGTGCCAGTAAAAGCCAAGAGTCCTAGAGCGATATACTGCGAGATGTGTCGGCGACGACTGCCAAGTATCATACTTGCCTTCATGGTCATGCCTAAGGAAATCATCATTTGAGTATTTCCTCGTTAGCGGTTGCTTAACGCCAAAGAACGCCAACATTTCCACGAGCCAAAACAACAACTGAATTTGTTCGCTCAGCCAAGTGCGCCCACACTTGTGAAATGTCTTTGCGCTCAAACAATCCTCTGTTTAATTTGATTTTGACCAAGTTACGTTTTTGCAATTGGGAATCAATTTCAGAAACCAAGGTGTCAGTAATTCCAGATTTTCCAACACGGATTGTAACTTGAAAGTCACGGGACATTGCCTCTCTACGAATCGATTCAGGAATGTCACTGCCCATGATGTTCACCCCTCCGAAAGCACTCTTGTTCAAGTATGTGACCGTTGAAAACTATGAATTCGTTGAGGTCGTCTTTCGATGTGATTTTGGGCCACCACCATAACGACGTACAGAGGAACAATCAAGACACGTTACTGTCCTCTGTCCAGCCCGTACACGAACGCGGGCATTTTCACCATAAGTGAAAGGAACAAGGCACTTTCGACAAAACAAATGCCGTGCGCGAAGTGGTATCGGGATACGGTGACGTCGTGAAATCTTAACCAAATGGCGAGCACTCGATTGAACGACCTTTTCGTGGTGCTGCGAGGGATTCTCTAGGATCTTAATCAAACGAACCTGGCTGGTTCGAGCAAATTCACGTCGATCGATTTTGTCTTTACGACGACGTTTATTTCGAGAGCTCAAAAATCCACCTCATTGCTCAAGTGCTGCAAGGATATCTACTGTAATTTCGTCAATAGCTCTGTCACCGTTTACAGAATAAAACATCCCTTTCTGACGATACCAATCTGCGAGTGGTGAAGTCTGTTCATGATATGTGCTGAGACGTGAATTAACCGTCGCCTCGTTGTCATCTGATCTCCGCTTTTCCTCCCAATCCTCACACAGACAACCGGCTTTGCCGATGGGGTTGAAGATGTCATGGAAAACGCTGCTACAATTTGCGCAAGAATACCGACCGCAGATTCGTTCCACAATCCTCTCATCTGGGACTTCAATAGCGATAACATGCGTCACAGCAGTTATTTCAGCCAATGCCTCAGCCTGTGGAATTGTTCGAGGAAAACCATCGAACATGACGCCGTTGTTAGCATCTGACTCGAGAATTCTGTCTTTAATCAAGTCAATAATGACCGAATCAGGCACAAGTTGGCCCGATTCCATGAATCCTTTTGCAACCATTCCTGTTTCAGTCCCTGCCTTGACCGCTGCCCGCAACATATCCCCTGTTGATACTTGTGGCAATCCAGTTGCTTCCATAATTCTCTCTGCTTGTGTACCCTTTCCAGCGCCCGGAGGGCCAAACAATACGATACTGCTCATACACAGCCCTTGCGGCGCATCATATTAGAGGTGTGCGTGAAGGCTACTGCCTATCGAGCCATTGTTGGCCGTAGTGTTGCCACTGTTCCATTGTCCATCCAGCAGGCAATCCTGATGCTGGCAAAGGTGGCCCAAGTGCAGGCAGTGGCGGTGCTACTGCTGGCAACGGGAGTGGAAGGGCTGGAACTGGTTTCGGTGGTAATCCCGCAGGCGGCAAACCCATTGGCAGAGGTTGTGGAGGTAATCCGGCAGGAGGTAATCCGAGTGGAACTGTTGCAGCTACTGGTGTTGGCATTTGCAACGATTGGGCAAGTGCAGCAGCAATCTCATCTGATGAAACTTCTCCACTTGCGAGTTCGTCGACTGCGTAACCTATATCCAACGCACTCTCTCTTCGAGTTCCTTGATGGTCGGGGTCAACAAAAGCGCCAGGAGCAACCAGTTCATCACCAGAATCGGTTAACTCTCCACTTTTCTTCATTCGCAAAGCAAGAACAACTGCGCCAATAAGCAACAGCGAGATGAGAGGAAGTGAGAGATAGAGTGGCAAGAAACTGAAAAGACCTTCAGAACCTACTGCAGAATCAACCGACGATTCAATGGCAAGTGTCCCATAAACGTCATCTCCCGAATTAAGAGTAATCGTTGTCAACACCTTTCCTTTTTGAGCATCATCCGAGGGGGTAAGGTCAATTCGCAGAATCACCTGTTCTCCAACGGCAATATCTGATATTGTAGCGGGTAAACAAGAGACAGCCCATGCGCTTGAAACATTTCCATCATCATCCAAAACTTCACTCAGGACCTCACCGCTTAGGGGAATGTTACCGTCATTACGAATGACAATGTTCTGCGTCACAGTATCGCCTCTTGAGACCAGAATGAAAGGCGTAATCGATGCATCTTCAACCGTAATGTTTGCAAAAGGAGACGCCAAAACTGAGACTACAACAGTAACTGAATTTTGAATCATTCTCCCGCTGTTGAATCCTGATGCAGTAACGACTATTTCGAATGCTTTATCAGTTGCAGGAGCATTTGCTGGAGGGATGAATCCAAGGCGAACTGTTCGTTGTTCACGAGGTTCAATGTAATTACTTGGATTAGCAAAGCCAACAGTCCAGCCGTCGGGTGCTAAACCGTTACTCCAATTCAACGAAAGAGGTGCGTTCCCAGTGTTGGTAATTTGGAATTCACCAAACGAAAAGTCAGAGGAAATCGTTGTAGGAATGACTCCACTTTCAGGTCCATTGAGTTCCATTGAAAGATCGTCCCGAACCTTCAGCACGGTCGTATTCGTAACAAAATTTTGTGCATCCATCTCAGTCCTGATGACGAAATTATTGACTTCACCTTCTTCAGCAACAGGCGGAACTCCAAAGACGAAATTAACAGTCGTAACTTCACCACCTTGCAAACTTAGAGATATTTTCCGACTGTCAGTCTGGTCTTGATACGATACTTCAATCGGCCAGAGAGGGTTCGAAGGTTGAACGCTGACATCTAAATCAAGAGCAGTGTTGCCAGTATTTTTGATGGTTAAATTGAGTGAGACCTGCTCACCGGTATCAACCAATACATTTCGATTGATAGCAGAAGGACCAATCGCACCAATGTCATCGTACAAATCGCTATCAAACGATTCCTGTGGAAGTACAAGTACATCAACCGACTGAGTGAAGTTCATTGTTGCATCATTTTGTGAATTCACCCAACACGTAACCGTATCAGAGGAGCCGGATACTGGGACACCGTTTGAAACTGGAGGGACAAAAATTCGAATATACATCGGCAAAGACTCTTTGATGTTCAATGGCTCAAATTCAAGGGTTGATGAATTCGAACTGCCCAGCATAACCTGCCATCGATTTTCGGAAGTACATGATACGGTATACTGACCTGGAGTGTTCCCTATATTCATTACAGATATGACAAATCCAGTAGAGTCACCAGGGGCCGCAGAAAGGCCTGTTATTCCAGCAGCTCCAATGTTCACCGCGTTGACTTCAGGAACTACGATTGTCACCCGTTGGGTATGAGA
>DAMU01000007.1:0-12851 GCA_002499705.1 Euryarchaeota archaeon UBA91 | reverse complement strand
CTAGGAGACGAGGGGTCGCTCAAATCTGCATATTCATTTTCGAGGTGAACCGTGAGCATTTTGAAATCACCTGTTTCACCTTGGCCTTCAACGACATACGGACCTATTTCCGAGACGCTTTTTGTCCAGTAATCCTCGGGAGCAAGTAAGAAATCAGGACGACCTGGCTGTGGCATTTGCACATTCGTTACCGAAAGCGTAACACTTTGTTGTCCAGTTCCTTCATGCAGAATATGTATGGGGATATCAATTCCTGTATCGTTGAGAACATCGAATGTTTTCATTGCCGATGAAGCCCTATCCTCAGGAGTTGTAGGTGCTGCACCATTCGCATCCAATGCGACAACCCGCACTCCTAAAGCAGTGACTTCAATATCTTGAGTCCACACATTGTTATCAACGCCGTTAGCAGCATCGTTCATTTCAGGAACCTGATCAAGAGTGTCAATACTCAAACGCATCGTGTGCGTGCCCGTAGTGGTAAATTGGTGCTGAAGTAAGAAAGAGTCAACGATTCCAGCGCCAAGTCCGGGTCGGTCGGCATCGAAGAGCGTTTGATTGGTGGTCAAATCTTCTAAGGTCACATGGAAAGAATCCGATGCTAATGTCCCTTGATTAATCCAGCCGAGTTGTAAGGTGATAAGGTCGTTCTTGAGGGGTTCTTGAGAAGAAGGAACGATACTTCCATTGTAGGTTGCCAAATCAGATTGGGCATTCGGTGTAGCATCAGCAACCATTACCAGCCCAAACGATTGAGAGGTCCCACCTCTGTGAGCAACTTTCACCTGCCACTGACCGGTTGAAGAGAGAACTCCAGGTGCTACTTTTATCCGCTCAACGTTGTTGATTGAATCCGCAGTCCCCCCGGTTGTCGAATATCCAGATGAGAAATCATTGCCGAGCCATTCATTGCCTGATGGATCTACGAGAATCAAATCCAAATTATTTACCAGTCGAGGGGTTGATTGAGCTGCATTAGCACTTCCTTGCTCGTCAGACCAAGCGAGAGTTATATCAATTCCATGGCTTGGGTCAAGATTGAAAGCATACAGTAATCCAAACCCAGCATCAATCTCTTTATTTTGGTCAATGAAGGTGTTGAGAGGAGTGGTGCCATCCATTGGCAGAACCGTTCTTTCAAGGTTGATTTGTCCCCAACCCTCTTGTGAGTTCGGTATGTCTGCGGCACCTAAATCAGTTGCACCATTGATGACAACGGCCTTTATGAGGGCTGCAGAAGGTGAGTTGAGATTCATTTCTTCACGCAGGAATTCACGAACAAGAGCTGTCGCTCCGCCAGCGATTGCTGTAGCATGTGATGAACCAGAGAGAGAGATGTAAAGGCTGCTTCCGTCTGCATGCGTTCCAGAGGCGCATCCAAATCCTGCTGGTGATTTGGCTTCTTCAGCAAGACCCGAGCAGATATTCATCCCTGGAGCAACAATATCGGGTTTAATGCGTCCATCAAGACTTGGCCCTTGGCTGGAGATATTCGCAACACTTCCAGCAGATGAACCCGTATTGGAAGTACCTACTGCGAGAACATTCTTTGCAGTTGCAGGGGCAGAAACTTGTGAAGCACCTTGGGCTCCACGGTCACCTACAGAAAACAAAGGCAAGACCGTTGTCTTCTCGTTAACCAGAAGGTCGACTGAACGTGAATCGGCAGTGTATTGTCCATAATTACCGTTCGAACCCCACGCATTAATTGCGATTCGCGCTGTTCTTTGTTGAGCATCGTTTAGCAGGTCATAAATCGAACCTAAGCGTCCAAAAACGCCTGTAGGGTCATGCTCAAGAGCATACATGACGAGGTTTGCACTTGGCGCAATTCCTTGAGCCGATGAATCGCCGGAACCGTCACCTAATACTGAGAGTGCTACGTGTGTCCCATGGCCTGTGTTTGTGTCTGAAGGCGAAGGGTCAAGTCCAAAATTCGTGTACACTCCAGCAACTCGCCCCAATATGTCGGGGTGGTCTAGGTCCAGACCGGTATCAGAGATAGCGATTGTTTCTCCGGAACCGTCGAGCGTAAAGGGTGCATTCGAATTGACATCTGTGACTCCGATAAGAGCGCCTGCAACCGCATTGTGGACAATCATACCGAAGGTTGGCTCGGTCCAGATAATTCGACCGTCACGCATGATGTTGTTGAGGAGGAGGGACTGAGACGATGAATCAAAATGCACTTCACATAGACCAATTCCACACCATGCTTCATTTGCGCCCATTTTAACCAAGTCAAGACTGAGTGTATCAAGTCCTCCAAGAGCTAAATCTGAAGAAGGGATAATCGCAAGGTGTGTGGATGAAGAAGGTTCGAGAAGTGAAGTGTGGACGCGCCAACCTGGATGTTGGATACCAGCCCATCGGACTCGTTCGTCATCCTGGAGCAAAGCGAGTGAAGGCAGGGCCGGAGAAGGTAATCGAATCAACCATCCCTCATCAGCGATGAAATCCAGTGGAGTGATTGAATGCTCTTTGACCAGTGTTTCGAGAATTCCCCCATCATGGTGGTGGAGTTGAAGAAGAGCCAGAGCAGTTTGTGTGGGGTCATTGAGATCATAGAAATGGTCGTCTAACATTGGACCTTCTGAGAGCAAGGGGTCAAACTCACCCGCTTGGAGTCGTAATATTCCGGACGATGGACGCAATTCGACATCCACTATTGGAATCGGTTCTGCAAGATTCCAAAGTGAAGAGGCGAGTTCAAGCCTTTCTGCTTCGGAAGGTGTATTCTCAGTGAGGTGAACTTCACCCGATGAATGCTCGGACTGTAACAAGGGTGACATCGATGTGATAAGCAGCAAGATAAGCATGAAAACGGGGCGGCGCACATCTTGCATGGCTCATCGAAATCAAGTTCCCTTTTCAACACGCCCCTTGTCTGTGCCCCTTAGGGGCACACAAATCAAAGGTGATTGTATTTAGAAATGGCAGCGTCGGTTTTGTTCACCGAGACCATCCAATCGGATTCAATTCCAGTGAGAGCACGTATGGCGTCAACATTTTCTGGAATGACATCGGATTCTTGGTGAATCGCTTGGAAATAGTAAAGTGTATTTCCTTCAAGCTTAACACCATCTTCCCAGATGAAAATTTCGTGCAAATCGCCCCACTTACGGCCAATGTCACGTGCGAATTCCATGACTTCTGCTGTAGTGGTGATGCCGGTTTCAGCACCGTTCATAATGACAAGACGTGGATTCTTAGACCACATCTCAAGAATGGATTCTGTCGTCAACCCGTGACCTTCTGGCAATGTTGCTGTGATTACATGAACATGCATAATGGTCGTAGGAACGGCTACTGCCATCGAATTAATTCGAATTTCTGGTTTGACGGTCATTACGTCGGGGCCGTGGTGAGAAGGAACCTTCAATACAGGTTTAATGGCATTGATTGGTCCTTTGCTGGAGTCTCCTGGATCGGCCGCTCTTCGAATCATCGTACATTCGACCTGTAAGTCGCCGCAGTGTTCATACAACGGGACCAAAGTTCGAGAAAGACCGGTTGTGTTGCATGAAACAACACGTGTGCCCTCAACATTCAAATTTTCCTTATGATTTGCTGAAGATGTGTAGGACATGCCGGTCATTGCATGTTTTTCTCCACCCTGGAATATCCATTTCACGCCGGCCTTTTGATAGGTCTCTTTGTTCGAGGCTCCCACTTTCCCCGGAGAGCAATCAATGACAATATCTGCTACGGCGAGTAAATCTGACAAACCACCATGGCACTTATAGCCCGCTTCTGCAAAGGAAGCAATTCGGTCTGCATCGTCAAATGTGCAATAAAGCGGATACCCTTTTCTTACGGCCAAATCACATCCAAATGCGGGACGAGTTTTGGTAACGCCAACAATTTCCATATCATCTTGGGCATCAACTGCATCAGCAACTCGCTTCCCGATTGTTCCGTATCCATTGATGGCTACCTTGATTGTCATGGTTCTCAATATACCTGCCTTTGAAGACCCTCTATTAACAAATCGTTGGAACAGATGGGAAAAAATGGTTGAAACCTGAGTGGTGGGAAATGAGAAAAATTGTACTTTTATCAAGAGAGGGTATATGGATATGGAGCAACAGCAAGCCATCATGGCCGAACCACGAGAGGTTGTTGAACGCTCGTTCAAGATTAACGAGAAACTTGGCCCTCGTCTCATCCAAGCCGCTGAACAAGACGCAATTCTTCGCATTGGCTGGACCAGTGCTGGAGACCCTGTTCCAAAAAATGGAGAACTCGGATTATGTCCAAATTTACCGAAGGGATCGAAGATGCGGGCACTCGGAGTGCTCGGTTCTTGGGTGGCGGCATTCGGCAGCGGTGGTAATTTTACAATTCAAGGCGATGCAGGTGCATTCCTCGGCGCAGCCAATCGTGGCAATACCATCGTTTGTGAAAAAATTGCTGGGAATTATGCAGGATTTGCCATGCAAAGTGGAAAAATCAGCGTCATGGATGGTGTTGGAGATGATGCAGGCGCCTTCATGGAAGGCGGAGTTTTACTGATTCGCGGTTCAGCAGGTGAACGGATTGGTGGCGGCATGAAGGGCGGTCTGATTGTCGTTCACGGGGATGTCGATAAATCTCCTGGTGCAGGAATGACCGGTGGAAAAATTGTCATTAACGGAAGATACCCCAGTCGCCTCCCATCTGGTGTCACGCAACGTCTCCTTACCGCAGCAGAAGTCAAGTCGATTAACCAAGAACTCGATAACGAGGGAATGGAAATTCCAAAAGATGCGGCTTGCCTTGTTCCAACTGAAGTGTTGCGCGTCGAAACCCCAGAGCCTCCCGTATCTTCTTCTGACTTATCCGGTATTGGCTTGGTGGCGGGAGATTTGCACCACACTGCAAACTATCAGCCCTGTGATACTGCTGTATTGATTGCAGATGATAAGAGCGAAATTGCAACCGCCGTGCTCCCTCTACCCCTCTTGCCAATTCTTTCCAATGGTGAAATGCTCAACATGAAAGAGATTGATCCTCTTGCCTCTGAAATTTTATCAAAACAGCCGTTCATGCTTCGTGAGAATCCTCGGTCACTTGATTTCGTTCTACTTGACACTGAGAATTTAGCAAATGCCCCAGAATTGTTGAGCGAGTGCGGCGGAGTCGTTGCTGATCTCGAAGAGTTACCGGCTATGAATTCAGAAGAAATTGATGGCTTCATTGTCGCTATACGCACACTACTTGGAGTCGACAAGCCGGTCGCTTTTGTCAACGGTATCTCCCGTGTTGAATCCTTGCATGTCCGCTCATCGCATCACAATATTGAATTGGCAATAAGCCGAATCGAAGATGGTTCGGGTGTTGCTGAAGCTGCTGCTCTCCCAAGGATTGGTCGGTCCACAAAGTCCCATTTAACAGACAGTGGGACGCAGACAGGGATGCTGCTTGGACTCTCTGCGAGTGGCCAAGACTTGGCAATTCTAAGAGCATCAGGAATCGATATCATCTGCTGTGAAGTGCCGATGCAAGACCCTCAAGATTTAGCTCACTGGTTGTCGAGTTTAACCAATGAACTCATAGGCATTTTGAGAAGACTCGGGCTTGATTCGATTGAACTTCTTGAGCGTCAACATCTTCGTGCCCTTGATTATGAAACTGCATCTATCAGTGGGCTTCGACTTGTTGGCTATGACCGGCCCCTACCGCATTGGTTTGCTCGATAAGGTGATACTATGCCGACAATTTCGATTCAACAAAAATTATTGAGACAACTTTTGTCTCGTCACGGATTACAACATGATGTTGAAAAAATGGCACACCAATTACCCTTGCTTGGTACGGATATTGACACATGTGATGAGCAGACATTGGATATTGAAATATTTCCAGATCGCCCAGACCTTTTGTCGGGCGAGACACTCGCTAAGGCTATTCGCCCATTCTTACATGGATCAAAAAGTGAACCCGAACTTGAGGTTATACCTGGCTCAGTTAAGATGACTGTTGACCCTGAACTCGAACAAATCAGACCTGTAATTTTAGGAGCAATTGTTCGTGATGTGCAAACTGGAAACTCAAGTGAAGAGAAAAACGAATTCATCAAAGCACTCATGGACCATCAAGAAAAGTTGCACTTCGCTTTAGGAAGAGGTCGAAGAAGAGCATCAATTGGTGTTCATGACCTCTCGAAAATCGCTCCTCCATTCCACGTGAAGGCAGTCCCGCATTCGACAGCATTTACCCCGCTGGCGAGTGAGAAAAAGATGACGCTTGAAGAAATACTCACCAGCCATCCAAAGGGCGTTGATTATGCACATTTACTGAAAGACATGAACGCATATCCAATTATTTTTGATTCAAACAACGAAGTGCTTTCTTTCCCTCCGATCATCAACGGAAATCAAACGACTGTGAGTCATACAACCAATGATTTTTTCATTGATGTAACCGGTTGGGATCGACGAGCCTGTGAATCAAGCCTGATGCTCATTGCACTGCAACTGGCCGAGCGAGGCGGTCGTATTGAATCAGTTGAGGTCACAGGATTTGATGGCAAAGTGGAACAAATGCCTCAATCCAGCCCACTCGAACACCAGGTCACTGAACGATTGCTCGATGGATTACTTGGCCGTAGACTAACCGATGAGGAAATCTCAACTGCGATAAACCGAATGGGTGGGCAGTATCTTGGCCGCAAAGAGGCTACTGAAACGACTGCCTCTTCGGTGACGAAAATGTCGGACATCATAGAAGGCGATGTCGTCCTCACATTCGCAATGCCACGGTGGCGATTCGACATCCTCCATCCTGTAGATTTGGTTGAAGATGTCGCCATTGGGCATGGCTATGAGGATCTCGGGGCTGATGTCCCTAAGGCACCTTTAACCGCAATACCCCGGAAAGATAACCACATTCGTCGACGTTTGAGAGAGTCTCTTCAGGGCTTGGGCCTCATGCAGATTCAATCCCTCACATTATCAAATGATTTTGACCAATTTGAAGCAATGCGTTGGCCTCCAATGGGCGAAGTTACGCGAATTACAAATCCTATTACAATTGAACACACATTGCTTCGACAATACCTCTTGCCTGGACTGTTTCGATTGATGGCTTCAAACCGTCATCATGACTTACCTCAAGCAGTGTATGAATTGGGGACGGTCATCCGAAACCACTCGAACAGCGAACGCTTCGCATTCCTCGTCGCTGAACAAGGCGGAGGATTTGCTGCTGTTCGTGGCCGAATTCAATCCCTCTTGAATGATCTTGGCGCCACAGAATATTCCATTGAACCGTTGAGCGGGAAGATGGGACCGTGGCTTTCAGGACGAGGTGCAAAGGTCGTTATTGCTGGTGTTCATGTTGGTTGCTTTGGAGAGATGGACCCTTCAGTGAGCCACCAGTATGAACTGAGTGTCCCTTTGAACGGTGCAGAATTTGATATTTCTGCTCTGCAATCTGTATTGACTGATCCAGTTTAAGATTGATGAGGCGTATAGGTTCCGTCCTGATTTTTCCGGTGTGGCTGAGCATCAAAAGCACCGTTTGTAAATTGCTTGTAGTGGTAACCATCTGTATGGTGAATCCAAGTGTATTCAGGGGCGGTAGCGACTGGCACTGCTGAATCGACAATACCCTCATAATATTGCGACTGTTCTTCGGCACGCTTAACAGTCGCTTCTCCATTACCAAAAAGAGAAACTGCTGCTTTGTAGTCAACTGATTCACGGTGAGAATTATCCGCTAATACTTCTTGGGTTTCAACCGCACCTTTTCGGTAAACAACCGTTTGAGGTTCGGGCTCATCAAGCATCTCGGGTTCTTTCTTTTTACTGAAGGGCCAAAAGGGTGCCATGGCACTCCGAGATTCCACTGCTTGATGAAGACTACCAAACATTGTGATGCATACGTGGAGTGACGTTGAAGTGCTGAATGATGTGGACAGTTTATGCGCAGAGTGGTGATTGTAATGCTCATCCTGATGCATTCCACTCTTTCTTTTGCAGGGGCTGGTGCAGATTCAACCTCAATTGAATCAAGGCAAAGTGAACTTGATGTCATCGGACTGGAGCAAGTAACAGTACATCGAGAAGAACTTATTGAGGTATTTTTGACGCTCCATAACATTGGCGAAAATGATGAAACATTTTCCTTTCAAGTTGAATCTGAAATTGAAGGATTGACTACAACTGGCCTCCCCTGCACCCAATTTGTGGAAAGCGGATATTTACGACAAGTAAAATTCAATTTAACTGCAGATTCGAATGCAAATTTTGGAAACTACAACTTGGAATTGAACTTCACTTCGGAGAGCAATCAATCTTGGTTTCAATTAGAAAGTTTGCAAGTTCGTGTAGCACCTTATTCAAATCTCAATTTCGGTGTTAGTGGTGTTTCATCGTTCATCGTCACACCAGGTACTCGGACTTCAGTGGCGATGAATATTACCAATAATGCAACATTACCCGACGACATCATGTTCAATCTCTATTCTCAAACCGGGTGGAATTGGGGATGGTCAATGAATTCAACAGAGGGGGTGAATGCGTATGAAACAGTTCAGCCAGACGGTCTAACCTATGTCTTCTTGTGGATTGATGTCCCTCCAATTGTCGATGGTTTACCGCTGTCTAATACAGGCCCTCGGTTCCAACTGAAGGCGGTCTCAAGCATCGATGGAGCTATTTCACAATGGTCATTTGATTTGCTTATGAATGATTTTTACAACGTCACAATCGATGAGGCAGGAGCAGACCTTTTACTCGAGCCAGGTGGAAATGACAGACTTCCCGTGCTGCTAAGAAACAATGGCAATACGCCAAATAATCTCAACATTACTCTGGAAGCAATTTCTGCAGATGGAACACCGATTGAAGAGATTTCTATTGACGACCGACTTGTTTGCGAGGGTTGGACAATTGCACTTTTCGGAGGGTTAGAAGATATTACACTGCAACCCAATGAATCGAGAACTGTTGAAATTGGATTCCAAGCACCGGTTGAATACAACGGAGAAGTTGATATTCGATTGAGAGTTTTTGCTAACGGCGCCAAAGTACGAATGCAAACTATTGACGTAGGTGCATCGATTGATTGGCAAAGAAGCGGTACTGTCCAACTCTTGACCGACTCATGTCAATCGCTTCTACCAGGCACATCATGTGGAGCTCAAATTTCTGTTGAAAATACGGGTAATGCATTTGACAGTTACAGTTTCGAAGTTGTTGAAAGCCCTCAATTTGTCGATGTCGAACTGTTGACTTCATCCAGTGAACTGGGACCGAACAGTATGATTGAACTCGACTTACTCACGGTCACTGCAAACACTTCGGCCTATGCATTTGAATTGGGAGATGTGGTTGTTGAAATCAAGCTACTCAACACAAACACGGTAATTGAAAGTGTTCGTGTTCCTGTAAAAATAGCTCCAGTCATCCAGTGGGTGTTCACAGATGTCATCGAAGAGATCGACAGCCAAGGACGCCTTTCAATTGCGATGACACTGCGCAACGAAGGGAATACTGCCGACGGTTTATTGGTTCAACTTCAATCATCACACTCCACTCAAATGTCGTTTATGCCTCCAGCCATTGCAGTGTTTGAAGAAGATGTTGAGTTCCCCCGTTCCTTTGAGGTCAGTGACATCCCAATCGGCTACAATTTCACTGTTCGTGCGTGGGTAGAGTTGCCAGCTGACCAGCAGAGCAATGGGACGGTATGGGTCAACACAACAGTACGATCTCAATTTGAACCGAGTACACAGTTTGTCCACACCAGTCAGGCTGATTACAAGGGTATGGAATGGCAACAAGAATCTGTTGATAACTCCATTGAATTTAGCGAACTGCTCTCTACCGGATGGGCGATTTTCCAGGCGTGGTTCCTGATGATATGTGCAGTCTTCTTCTCATTTGTCGTTATTTTCAAATCGATAGTTGCACGAAACCAGCGGAACCTTGAGCAAAAACAAAGGGAAGCGATGTATCAAAAGAAAGAGCCGGAAGCGGTGGAGAATTGGATGGAAAAGTTCAATGAAAAAGAGATTCCAGTTGAAGAGGATTTGAGGATGAAAGTTCGTTCCGAGGACTTTCAAGAGGCATTCCAAAATCGAGCCGGTTCCTACAAAACTGCCAGTGAACCAGTTCATCCAGAACTTACGCAAGCGGCCTCAACAGTGCTTAATTTTCACAGTTCCAATGAGTTACGCTCATCTGCCGATTCGCTTCTCGATGATATAAAATCAGGGGATGTCTCGAAACCTCATAAGGAAAACGCTGCTCTTCAAAACGATACATCAGTTAAGATTTCAAAGGAATCAAAATCTGCGACCCTGCCATCCGAAGATGAATTTGACATTTAGGTGAATACATGTGGACAGTTGGTGTAGATGAAGCTGGCAGAGGTCCCGTCCTTGGACCATTAGTGGTCGGTGCTGTCGCTCTTCCAACTGCTGACCTTGAAATCTTAGTACGACATGGTGTGAAGGATTCAAAGGATTTGACGGATAAAAAGCGGAAGCAATTGGTTGACTGGTTTCACGAGCAATCCAATCAACGCGGCTGGAAATATTCACTCATTAAATGTGGACCTGCGCGCGTTGACAACGGAGTTCAGACGACCGGACTTAATCTGCTGGAGGTCGAACTTTTTGCTGAAGCACTGATACAAATCCGTCAACAAGTCGACCAACCTGTTCACGTCATCAATGATGCATGCGATGTCAACGAGCAGCGTTTCACTGACCGGATTGCTGCACGCTTACCTCAATGGCCTTGGAAGGATTCAACAATTCACTCTGAACACAAAGCAGATGCTACTTTTCCGATTGTTGGTATGGCAAGTATTCTTGCCAAGGTTGAACGGGATAACAGAATCGAACAGATTTCACAGGATGTAGGGATACCGTTGGGTTCTGGTTATCCGAGCGACCCCAATACCAAAGCGGCTTTACCAAATCTACTTGTTGATTCAGAACCGCATCCTGCACTTCGATGGTCGTGGAAAACAGTCACAAGAGCATGGAACGAGAAATATGGAGTGGACCCGCCCAAAAGAACATACAAAGATGGACAGCAAAAAACGCTTTTTTGACAATCATCGAAGACTTTGAGCGAGCAGTTGATGAAGCAAAGGCCGCAGGGAAGGATGAGCCCCATGACCTGGACCCCAGATGAAGAAACGCTCGCATCCTTCAGGCATCTTGCTTTACAAAATGCCATTGAATATGAAGGAAAGGCAGCACCTGGCTCAGTCATTGGACGATTAATGGGGTCGAGAAGTGACCTGCGTCAACATGGAAAAATCATTTCACCATTGATAGCCAAAGCTGTTGCAGAAGCCAATAAAATGGCTTCCGAACAAGGCGTGGCGGCACTTCAAAAAATCTTAGAGGCTGAAGCACCACATCTTTTGGAAAAACGAGAGAAGAAGGAACGCAGAGAAGGTCTTCCTGAACTTAAAAATGCGGTGAAAGGAAAGGTTGTTCTTCGATTTGCACCGAACCCAAACGGGCCTCTCTCATTTGGCCACGCTCGAGGAATTGTCATCAATGGAAGTTACGCTAAAGAGTGGGATGGAGAATTGATTCTCCGTTTCGATGACACCGATACGGTGGTTAAACCGCCTCTGCCATCTGCATACACTCAAATTCCTGAAGAAGCAGAATGGTTGCTTGGATTCAAACCTCATCGGGTTGTAATCGCGAGTGAGCAAATGCCACATTATTACGAGCATGCTGTGAAGATGCTTGAACGAAACTTCGGATATGTTTGCCAGTGCAGTGGAGAAGAATTCAAAGCATTCCGTGTCAGCAAAACCGAATGCCCATGCCGTTCGAATGAAGTCAGTCTCAATCTTGAACTGTGGGAGAAAATGAATGACGGTACATTTGTTCCAGGTGATGCAGTCGTTCGAGTAAAAACCGCAATGGATTTGAAAAATCCTGCACTACGCGATTGGCCAGCATTAAGAATTCAGAATACCGCAGAGCATCCACACCCTCGTCCATCAATTGGCTCCAAATACCGTGTTTGGCCACTGCTTGACTTCCAAAGTGCAGTTGAAGACCACGTTCAGGGTGTAACACATATCATCAGAGGAAAGGATTTGATGGATTCAACGCGAAAACAAACTTTGCTGTATGAGCACTTCGGTTGGACTTACCCAGAAACAATGTATTGGGGAAGAGTAAAAGTCCACGAATGGGGTGGTTTTTCAACTTCTCAAATGCGTCGAGATATCGAATCAGGACTGTTCAAAGGTTGGGATGATCCAAGACTCCCAACCCTAAGTGCACTTCGTAAAACGGGAATTACTGCTGCTGCTTTACGTGACTTTTGGGTTGAATTAGGAATTACGCAAAAGGATATTTCAGTTCCTCTTTCAACATTGTATTCTCATAATACCAAAAGCATTGATGACGATGCACCACGGCTATCCTTTGTTCGAAAACCGGTTAACTTGAAAATCAAAGGAGAACATTCAAACATTGTTAACGTGGAAGTACACCCAAACCATCCAAACCGAGGTATGCGAAGTTTTGATGTTTCAAATCAGTCAATCTGGATTGAGGAACAAGACTTGGCACAATCTGAACTACGGCTGAAGGGCTTTGCAAATATTTCGATTCTTGACAGTGACGCTCAACCACGTATGGCGCAACTTGGCTCTGTTGAACGAAATGACCGAAGGCCAATCGTTCACTGGTTATCCGACACAGGGGCTAAGAAAGCCACGCTCATCGCCGCCGAGGATGGTGAACTCAATCGGTATGAAGGACTTCTTGAGAATCACACCTACCCGAATGGCACCATGGTTCAAATTGAAAGAATCGGTTATGCTCGAGTCATTGACAACACAACTCTCATCCTCACGCATTCGTGATTGGCCTTACG
>DAMU01000077.1:100496-105996 GCA_002499705.1 Euryarchaeota archaeon UBA91 | reverse complement strand
GCGCGACGGCCTAAAAGCCCGTTGATGTGCATGAAGTACGTTGTTGTTAGCGGAGGCGTCCTTTCTGGATTAGGGAAGGGAGTTACGGCAAGCAGCATTGGCGTACTCATGAAAAGCGCTGGACTGCGAGTCACTTCTTTGAAAATCGACCCTTATCTTAACAGCGATGCTGGCACAATGTCCCCGTTTGAACACGGGGAAGTATTTGTTTTGGATGATGGCGGCGAGGTTGACCTCGACCTCGGTAATTATGAGCGTTTTCTCGACATAAACTTGGGCCGTGATAATAACGTCACTACCGGAAAAATATATTCCAAAGTCATAGAAGCTGAACGCCGAGGTGACTATCTTGGTAAAACCGTTCAAGTGATTCCACATGTTACTGACGCAGTTCAAGATTGGCTGGAAAAAGTCGCTCACCAACCTGCTGACGGTAGCGATCAAGCACCTGAAGCTTGCATCATTGAACTTGGTGGAACTGTTGGTGACATAGAATCAGCACCATACATCGAAGCGCTTCGCCAATTCCAATTTAGAGTCGGACGTGAGAATGTAACCTTTGTTCATGTCTCTCTTGTTCCTGTAATGGGTCCGGTCGGTGAGCAGAAAACCAAGCCTACTCAGCACACGGTCAAAGAATTACGTGGTTTAGGAATTACTCCAGACATTCTCGTCTGCCGCTCTTCAGCCCCTCTGAGCGATGAAACACGAGAAAAATTAGCAGCATTTTGCCATGTTGCACCCGAAGCTGTGATGTCGACACACGACGTTCCAAACATCTACCATGTTCCTTTGATGCTGCAAGAACAAGGTTTGTGCGATATTCTCAATCTCGATTGCAATGCCACTCATTTACTCGAACAATGGCGCGCTATGGCTTACAACCTAGACACTCTTTCCGAAGAAGTTCATATCGCAATGGTTGGCAAATATACAAATCTTTCAGATGCATATCTTTCCGTTATCAAGAGTTTGCAGCACGCTGCGATGGCGGTCAATCAAAAACTTGTCATCGATTGGATTGAAGCAAGTCATCTCGAATCCGATTGGCCAGATTCTCATGAACGTGAAGAGGCTTGGGGATTACTCAAGCAAGCATCTGGAGTCCTTGTTCCCGGTGGCTTTGGTGATCGTGGTGTTGAAGGAAAAATCCTCGCTGCAGAATACGCTCGAACTTCTTCAACCCCTTATCTTGGAATATGCCTCGGTTTGCAAGTTGCAGCCATTGAGTTCTGTCGTAATGTTCTTGGATTCAAAGAATCAAATTCTACTGAATTCGATGAAAATTGTAAACATCCAGCAGTAATTTTCATGCCAGAAATTTCGAAAACCCATCTCGGAGGAACAATGCGGCTTGGCAGTAGGCCGACATTGTGGCAAGTTGATGATTGTAAAATCCGTCGGCTCTACGGAGAGGGTGAATCGGTAGATGAGCGTCATCGTCACCGATATGAAATCAATCCAGATATGATTGAAGCTCTTGAATCAGCAGGCTTGAAGTTTGTTGGAAAAGATGAGACTGGTCAACGATGTGAAATCTTTGAACTCGAGGGCCATCCGTATTATGTCGGTGTACAATATCATCCTGAGTTCAAGAGCCGGCCGAACCGTCCAAGTCCACCGTTCCTCGGTCTGCTAAAAGCAGCAACTGGTCAGTTGTGATTACGCTTCTTCAATCCGAATGAGACGTGTCGTTCTGAATCCTTGTAAAATTTTGATGAACCGCTTGGTTTGAAACACCTTATCGAGTTCGGCATCTCCAGTGTCGATACGAACTGCATCGAGTCCAATCAATTTTGCAGGTGTAGCCACGCCAAGAATGTGGCTGATTCCGATTATTTTCAGCACTTCTGGTGACAGTTGAAGATTTCCTCTACCTATGAGAAATCCTTGCCCACCCATTGGAGAAAGCAGCAGTAAGCGTTGGCGCGGTTCACCGTTTTCGTCCACATGCTGAGCGATGACTTTGAGAAGTTGCTGTTCATTTAAATCACTGTAGAGTTTTCGAACACCGTTTTCAACAGGTCCTAAGATATCAATACCCAGCAAGGTGAGTTCTTGGTCACAGAACTCTCCGATTCGTCGTAGAGTCCCCCCACTTCCCCAAATGACCATCAAATCTTCATCAGATGAAAGGAGCGATTTGACATGTTGTGCCAGACCTTCGATTGTATCGGATTCACTGGTTCGTTCAACCTGCTCTTTAGCGCCTTGCATAAATCGGGGACTCGATGGCGTCCAAGCCTCTCCATACATTCGGACTTTCCACACGCCTTCTTGATAGATTTCTTCATCCAAATCCATAACTTCAGTAATAGCGCAACGCAAATCTCCCAAAAGGAACGCTAAAGTGACTTCTGCTGCTGCTTTCGGGGTTGTTGCAAAACATCCGGAATGCATTTTCACTCCACCCGGGACCCCGATAAGCGGCATTTCTTGAGCATTTTTATTGATGCTTTCAAGAGTGTTGGCAATGTCACGGGTTGTTCCGTCACCACCTGCATAGAGAATGGCTTCAGCACCTGATTCGACAAGTTCGCGAACCAGTTGGCTGGTTTCAGTTTTAGAGGTATTCTCAGGCGTTTGTCCAATACTTGTAAAGGTCATTTTTTCGTTATTGGATGGTATCCACGACCCGCCCATTCGACCTTGCCATCCAATACATTCCATCTCGACGTTGGCTCGATTAAGTGAGCTTTCAAGTAGAGAATTCAGTGCTTCTAGAGTTTGCATCATTCGAGGTCCTGCTCGGTCTTCAGCACCTGCAGCTCGTGCTTCAGCAGCCCGCCCATCGCTGCCTTTGAATCCCAGTCGGCCACCAAGTCCAGCATCGGGATTCACTACAATTCCGATGCGCATGGTTACCGCAAGCGTATCTCCTTCAAGAAGACCTGCATTGCCTCTTTTTGGAGCGATGGCATGAAAAAGCAGGGTAAAGAGGACCTTCCATGGACACGATTCAACGACGTCGCCTCGCGATTATTCTCATGGTCGTCTCGACATTCGCATGGCTGATTGCTGGGTATGTGACTTGGATTTGGAATGGATGTAAGGCCTACATGCCGTTTATTTCAGATTTTGATTTGTATGAACCAGGAGATACGATTTTCACCGTAGGGACTTTTGTTAGCGGTTATCTGGTTTTTTGGATCATTATGGAAATACATTCGATGAACATGAAACGTATTTCTGAAGCCGGTCATCATTCCATTTGGCATGGATTGAATCACCTCGCTGTGTTTCCCGGATTAATAGGTGCTTTTTCGTGTATTCGTATCGGGACTGTTCCGTGGGATGTTGATGGGCCAATGCACGGTCACTACGCCTTTGATATCTTCAATAACGGCGTGTATTGGTGTTTACTTGTGACTGCGGTTACTGTCCGGATCTGGTGGAACCATGACCGTTTTCGAACTGTGCTCGGGTTGCGAGTCTTTGCAGCATTATCGGCATTTGTCGGATTAGTCCAAATGATTTCTATCCAAGCTAAGGTTTGGGGTCCAGATTTTGATTGGGATTCGTATAACGTCACAACCAGCGACATGCTTGAGTTTTGCACCAGTTCCACATACCCATTGCTCAATGTGGCAGCAGTGTGGGAATATGTACTCGTTTTCGGAATTCTAGGGACGATACTTTCCTTTTTGCCTGAAGTTGTTTTTGAAGAGTCAACCTCGGAAGAAGAATAAAACATTCAGCGCAAGGATTGATGTGCCTTGCTTGCTTTGGATGGATTATGAGTCGAAGGAAGACGCAGGCCCCCTCTCTTGCTGATGCATTAGCCAAAGGTTTTGCCGAACTCAATGAAGTAGACGAGGAAGAGTCACCATCCAATGAGGTCGCTAATACTCAAGAAGTTCAAGAAAAGGTGATTGATGAGCATTTGCCTCTTCCAGATTACAGCGGACCAACTCAGCATGTTGCCCAAAAAACGAGTTTTGTTGTTCGCGGAAAAGAAACTGGCCAACCCATTCAAGAAGAATCCGAGCAGTTAGAACCGGAAAAAGTCGAAATCCTTGACCGCCCGAGCACATCCATAGGGGATGATTTCGATGTTGAATGGTGAGCATCAGTACAGGTCCTTATCAGTGTAAACCTCTACCGGTGGATATGAAAGTCACGCGTAACTTTGTACGAATATTCATTCTTATCTTCGGAACACTGGTTCTCGTTTCTTATGTCTACGGCCTTTCCCACGCATCTGACAAAGATGCACTTTGGGGTGGGATACCTTGGTCACAAGCACAATTCATTGTGCCATTCATGTTTTTGGCCGCTTTTGGATTCTTGATGTATTGGTGGATAATTCTCTATCAAAATGATGAATCTGCTTTGGAGTCTTTACGATGGCCTTGGGGAGAATCTGACGGTGGTGGAGGGGCACGGTTATTGCTTGCGTTTGCCTTGTTGGTGATACCTTCTGCATTATGGCTTGAAGCTACAATATTTCACATTGAAAATGAATACAGCTGGACACCGATTTTGGTCATTGGCGTATTACTCTTAGCATGTATCGGAAACATCATGATGGGGTTACTGGCTTATTCAGCATATGTCGATGAAATGCCAGGAGGCCGAAAGATGTTAATTGGCTCGATACTACTCGGTATCCAATGCATTATATTCGATGGGATCTATTGGAACCTCAAATTCCCTTGGTAAGACTTGATTGGGGCAAAGGTATGCCATTTCCACCGTTGAGGGAGTGATGGTTTGATGAAGGGAGAACAACCCCGTAGGGGTTGAAGGAGAGAGCCTAATGACACTCATCAACGTCACCCTGCCCGATGGAACGGTTAACGAATATGCTGCAGGTATCACCTGTGCAGAAGTCATAACCGATGCATTGGGACGAAAACACGGGTGCTTAGCAGCCCGAATCGACGGTGAAGAATGCGATCTTTCTCGAACCATTGAAAACGATTGCTCAGTTGAAGGAATCCTTACTGAATCGGATGAAGGCATGTACATCCTACGTCACAGTGCGGCACACTTACTTGCTCAAGCAGTGACATCGATTTACCCTGATGCTAAACCAACAATAGGCCCGCCAGTCGACCGAGGGTTTTACTACGATTTTGCTATGGATTCAATTACGGAATCAGACCTCAAACCAATTCAAAAAAAGATGCAAGAACTTGCTCGTAAAAATTTCACAGTTGAAAGAATAGAATTGGACGATGCACAATTGCAAGAACATTTTGCGCATAATCCCTACAAACTTGAAATCATTCAGGATAAGATCGAGGACGGTAGTGGTTCAACCATCTACAAACAAGACGACTGGTATGACTTGTGTTTAGGTCCGCACGTCCCCAACACCTCGCGATTGATGAATGTCAAATTGACCAGTATCTCATCTGCCTATTGGCGTGGCGACCAAGACCGTGAACAATTGGTTCGGATTTACGGTATTGTTGAGCCGAGTAAAGAAGCACTTCGTGCAACACTTGACCGATTGGAGCAAGCCAAAAAAAGAGATCATCGAAAACTTGGAAAA
>DAMU01000077.1:91780-100197 GCA_002499705.1 Euryarchaeota archaeon UBA91 | reverse complement strand
AGAGATCATCGAAAACTTGGAAAAGATTTGCAATTGTTCCACATCGATGAAGAAGTTGGTCAAGGATTGATTCTTTGGACTCCTCGAGGTGCGGTCATACGCCAAGAATTACAGGATTTCATATCGTTCCACTTGCGTCGTCAAGGATATTCCCAAGTTTTTACTCCTCATGTTGGAAAACTCGACCTTTACCGAACTTCAGGACACTTCCCTTACTACCAAGATTCACAATATCCACCGCTTGTCGAGCGTGAGTTAATGAAAAAATTAGCTGATGACGGCTGCTCATGTGGTGAACTTTCGAATATGATGAAGAGTGGCGACATTGATGGGTATATGCTCAAGCCAATGAACTGCCCTCATCACGTCAAAATCTATGCTTCTCAGATGCGCTCTTATCGGGATTTACCACTCCGATTAGCAGAATTCGGAACGGTCTATCGGTGGGAACAATCAGGTGAAATTTCCGGCATGACCAGAGTGCGCGGTTTCACACAAGATGATGCACATCTGTTCGTTACTGAAGACCAAATCGCCGAAGAAGTGCTCGGTTGTATCGAACTTGTTCAAATTATATTTGACAAACTGGGAATGGACAACTACCGAGTTAGAGTCGGCTTGCGTGACTTGGATTCAGACAAATATGTTGGAGAGCCTGAGCGATGGGATAAAGCCGAAGATGCGTGCCGTGCCGCTGCGGAATCACTCGGAGTTAATTGGTCAGAAGAGCAAGGAGAGGCTGCCTTTTACGGTCCTAAGATTGATTTCGTCGTCAAAGACGTTATCGGACGCGAATGGCAACTTGGAACCGTTCAAGTCGATTATAATCTTCCAGAACGGTTTGGTTTGGAATACAAAGGCAGTGATGGAGAAATTCACCGACCAGTTATGATTCATCGAGCGCCGTTTGGTTCTATGGAACGATTCTGCGGTGTTCTTATCGAACACTTTGCAGGTAAATTCCCAACGTGGCTTACCCCCACACAATGCCATATCATCACCATCTCAGAGAAACATTCAGCCTATGCTGAAGAAGTTGCTCAATTGCTTAGAGCCAATGAAATCCGAGTGGAAGTCGATAATGGCGATGATACGATTGGTAAGAAAATTCGTACACATCGAAAGATGCAGCCTGCTTACATGGTGATACTTGGCGATGGAGAAACTGAAAATCGTACAGTTAGTCTTCGAGCGCGTAATGGTGACCAAGTAAGTGATATCCCTCTCGACACTTTTTTGAATGATTTGAGAACTGAAATCGACGAAAAAGTCACCCAGCCATCTTTAGTGATTACACCCGATGAAGAGTGAGGTACAACCATGTCTGCCCCACCTATAGTAAGCGGATTAACACCTGCAGCCTTGATTCCCTATATCCTGGCAGCTGCAACCGCTTGGCTTTTCTGGACGCGTGTTGTCCCTCGCCAATTACGTGGGCTACAAGTGGCTTTTGAAACCGGTAATAAGCGGTATGAAGTTCACCAAATCACTTCATCTACCCAAGATGCACGAGATTTACTCTCTTCACGAGGAATGTTTTCTGGAGTTGCGACCTACATTTTTGCTCTGGTAGGAGCATTACTGTTGTTTTTCGAGTTTTTGATGATACGATTCGATTTGTCCGATGGCTACCACGCTCCTTCATTGAGTATTGCGCTCATTTTCATCGCTCTTCCCGCTTTGATCTCTGCTGGGACTTCTCTTGGTGCTCAAGTCATTAAGCCAATAGGCCAAGACAGGGCATCATTGCAAGAATCAAATATTTGGCGAGTGTATACTTTTTTCATGCTCATGATTCTTTGGATTGGCTTGGTAATTGCATTGTATTTACTCCTCGATGTAGCCGAAGTCCCCCCTTCGCGAAGATTCAGTATCGCTGCATTTGCTATGTTTGCACCTTCTATTCTAGCCTATGGTCGGATTCTCGGCTCGTCATGGCAAGCACTGCGTCAGTCCTCTCGAAAAATTGCTGGAGGAGAACCATCTCCATTTCACAATCATGTGCCGAGCGCAAAACAACAAGGCATTGCACAAATTGTTAATCTTAACTTGATTGTCATGCCCTATGTGGCATTGAATACATTACTTTCACTCGCTCTGTTGTTGTATGACCCGAATATGCTCGTGCACTCTGACCGAGTTCTAGAATTACCTGAGTATAGAGTTCAAACGACCTTCATGGAGGAAGGCGGCATTCTTGGATTTGCCCTTATTGAACTGTTTTCATTTATTCCGCAATCAGGAATACGCGTTCCGATTGTCACCTTTGTCCTGCTCTTTTTATTGCTGAACGTCGCTGTTATTGGTTTCCTTTTCGTGTATGAAGTTGCTCGAATTCTTTTCCTCGATGTTCAAGATGTCTCAGGAAAGGGGGGTATCAAACTTGCAGACAGTCGTTTGCTAAGAGCAGAACCAAGTCAACAAGCGAAAGTTCTCAATTTTTGTTTTACTGGATTTGCGGGTCAATCGATGCTTTTGCTGGCATTAGCAATGATTACTTTTTGGGATTCTAGTTTCTTACCACAAGGTTCGCAGTGTGGTCAATGGGAGAATACTGTATGTTCCATTTTAGAAAAAGATGCACTTGAAGAACTCACTTGGATGCTGGCATCCGGTGGGCAAATCGCCTTCCTCTTCGTATGGGTGAACTCTCGTCAAATTGGTTTGAAACTTGAGGATATTACTTTTGATGCAGCAGTTGGAGAAAACAGAGCACGCCTGTCTGAAATGCAAGACATCATCTATCTCAAACAAAAGCCGTTTACTGAATTGATTTCAAACGACCAATGGCCCAAAGCTCTCGACCGCTTAGACAAGATCCATGAAAATCACGACTCACAACTCGAAGGTCTAACTTTAGCGCGAAAGACTGATGCGATGATGGAACTCTATGCTGGACTTGGACGTTGGAATGAGGCAGAACAAGAAGCAATTTCTCTTCTCGCACTGAGAGGTGGCCGTGAAGCACAAGTTGCCCGTATAGTGCTCGCTTCATCGAGCCTTGCTCAACGTGATTATGCTGAAGCAAAGCCTCGTCTTGAATTATTAAAGAAAGATGATATTGAATCTGCACGATTGCACTGGGCAGCCTCTCTGTTTAATCCAAAGCATCGATTCCTTCAGCCAGAACACACGGCTTTACTTTCAATTGATTCTGTGATGAAGCGAAATATCGACCTTGTGCGCCGTTTTAGAGACGGAAGGCCTCAAAGCGATTTGAAGTATCTCAACACACCACCAGGCCGCATTTTCTTGCTCAGTGATATCGCGAGAATGCGATTGGCTGGAATTCCGGATAAGGCACTCAATTTGCTTGAAGATTTCATCAAGACCAATGAAATTACAGATTGGACGCACGGGGAAGTGGTTCGTGCACTTCTTCACATCGATGCAGGTCGAATCAATACCGGTGTGACAATGGCAGAAAAGCTGGCCTTGAGCCATGCCCGCCACCCACACGTTCGGAATCTTATAGGCGCTCTGTCAAGGGAAGGGCATGTCAAGATGTTACCCTCTGAAACCACCCCGATAGAATGGCTCAATGATTCTGGTCTAGACTGGTTGGACAGTTGGATTCGAAAACACGTTGTATCTCCTCCTCCAACCTTTACCAAAAAACCGCTGTTCCAGCATGCTTGGAATTCAAACGGCTGGACTGCTCTGAACGGTTCAGGCAGTCTTGCAGAAGCAGTTAAGAAAAAATCCAACGGCTGGAAAGTGATTCAACAGGTTTGGCCAAATGGGTTGCCGATGTGCATTCATACCCATCTGGCAGGCATTGTCATCACGGTATCAGGAATGCCAGTTGACCTTGGATTCCCCGGAACACTCGATCTTAATCTGATTGAAAAGAAGGGACTACTGGATTTCTAATCTCAGATGCGTCTTCGAAGTTTTTCCATGAATGTATCTGCTTCAGACAAGTGTTTGAGGCAATCTTCAACACGGCCGCTTGCCAGAGACTCGGCAGCTAGAGCGATTGCCCGTTCGCATTTTCTACGAATTTCATCTTCCACCGAGATGCCGTTTGTATCGCATTGATTGCGAAGTACTTTCCATTCTTCTGTGACAAAGTCATACAATTCAAGTGCTTCATCACTCGCTTGCCCTTCGTTATCAAGGTCTGTGGTCATAGCGTCAAGTAAGGATTTGGCTTGTGACCATCGCTTGCTGTCAGCGGCTTCTTCAATGCCAGAGAGCCGAAGGTCCCACAGTTCTTTGTCATCCCGCTTTTTGTATTGCTCAACCAATTTTTTCCGTTGCTTGAGTGCACGTCGAACATTATCCATTGCGGTTCGTTCGGCTTCAATCGTTCGAACAACTCCGTCTGCCAATCCAATCGCCTGGCTCGGATTACCAGCATCTATTGCATCTTCTGCATGTTGGAGTCGTTGTAGGAGTTCTGTGGTATCAAGCCCATCTGTTTGCTCCAGTTGTCGTTGAGCCTCCTTTACAGACTCAAATGCACGACCTTGTGCATCTTCATCTGCAAGGATTTGTTGAGGTATTACGCTGGCAAATTCATACGCCTCACGCGGCGCTTCAGCAGCGAGCTTCTTTCGAGCATCTGACAATAATTCTTTGAGATGTTGAATACTTTCTGCATTGTTATCTGAGAGTAATCGGCTGGCTTCAGCGATGGCTTGTTCTGCAAGAGCCCACCATTCGATGATATCCTGTGCGAGTTTTTTGGATTGACGGAATAACATTTCACCCTCTCGTAATGAACCAAGTTTAACTTCACGAGCACCCATATCAAAGGATTTGCGAGGTCGTTTTGCAGCGGGTGCAATTGATTCAGCCTTTTCAATGGCCTGAATTGCATCTTCTTGGATGATTTCCACATCACCACTTAAGGACAGAGTTCGTTCAATATCCTCTTCTGCTTCATCAAGAAGTTTCATTCCGTATCCCGGGTCAATATGGCCCTCTTCTTTGGCGGTCATCACTAAGCTTGCTGCCTGATCGACTGCAGAACCTTGTGCTTTTAATTCCAGTAATCGGATTTCTAAACCATCCAGCCGTTTAGCGAAAAGTTTGCGCATTACACGTTGGTCATCGCCGATGAGCCAAATGTAGGCAGTTGCTCCTCCGCCAAGAAGAAGTGAAGTTATCGATGCCAACCACTCATAGGTCATTGATTCAGGAATTTTTCCAACAAACAGAGAGAATGCCCCAACCACTCCAAGCCCGGTCATTATTGCTCGCCAACGCATTACATCGAGGCCACCCTGTAGAACGCTGCTCGAGGTTTGAAAACATGAATAGCCAACCACGATAATCAATACACAGCCAACGGCTGAGGCGGGTTCATCAAGAGAAAGTTGCAATGAAGCAATCATCAGCAGCACAGGCCAAGCAATGGATGCAAAAGAACCGACTCTGGTTCTCGCTTTTGCGTTATCGAGAATCGAATCTTGGAGAATCAAACCGTAAGCGATGACAATGAGCGGGTATCCAAGACCTTCAAGTAATCCAGATTCACCGTTTATTGCCGCTTCAAGACTCGGCCACATAAGCCATACTGCGCCGGTCAGTATGAGCAATGCTGAACCGCCAGTAAGACGGTCGAGTCGAAGTTGTCTCGACTTTCGAGCAGCATCAAGGGCAGCGTCAACATCCGCCCAAGCATCGAGAGCCATACACATCGTCACAGACATCACGGTCATAACCACTCCGCTTTTTCGCTTCTTTACTCGCCCTTCAAACGATGTGATTGAAGCGTTGAAATCAATCAATTCAATGGTAATGTTCATGGGTGTCTTAGGCTGCCTTTAGAAGAAGGAAGGGAGCGTATGGCTGGACTCATTACTATGGACGACTTGACAAACGAACAGATTCTAGAGATCTTAGCAGACGCTGAACGCCTTCTTCCAGTGGCTCGGGGAGAGATGTATCTTCCTTTATTGCAAGGTAGAATCCTTGGTAATTTGTTTTTTGAACCGAGTACGAGAACTCGAATGTCCTTTGAAACAGCGATGAAAAGACTTGGTGGGGATGTTGTCAATCTCGGAGATGTCAAGACTTCATCTGTAGTTAAGGGCGAGACATTATTCGATACCATCCAAATGGTCGATGGTTACACTGACATTATTGCGATGCGCCATCCACGTCAAGGTGCTGCTCAATATGCTCAAGACGCAGCAAGAGTCCCAATCCTCAACGGTGGTGACGGAGCAGGCCATCACCCTACACAAACAATGTTGGATTTGTTCACCATCAAGCAGGCTCACGGACGACTTGACGGATTGAAAGTGGTCTTGGCTGGAGATTTGCGCTACGGGCGCACCGTCCATTCACTTTCACATGCGCTCACTCGATTTGGTTGTGAATTGATTTTCGCAAGTCCAGACTTACTCAAGATGCCAGAAGAAATTGTATCCGACCTTCGAGCCCAAGGTGCTGATGTTGTAGAGACTGAAGACTTGTATGATTCAATGAATGATGCAGATGTCGTCTACATGACTCGGATTCAAAAAGAACGATTTGCTGATGAAGATGAATATGCAAGATGCGCAGGTGCTTACAAGCTCCACGCTCGCCACCTCAATGGTGTCAAGCCGGATATGATTATCATGCATCCTCTCCCACGTGTCGATGAGATTGACCCCTCGGTTGATGCTACACGCCATGCACGTTATTTTGAGCAAGCCTTCAACGGAGTAGTGGCGCGAATGGCTCTTCTGTGCCGGTTACTCGGTGTTCCAGTTCCCGAAGAAGTCCAAGGAGGTGCTTTGTGATGTCGAATGAACACAGTATGAGGAGAGTAACAGCGATTCGTAATGGCACAGTAATTGATCACATTCCTTCGGGGCAAGCCATGCGAGTTCTGGAAATGCTCGGCATTGGAGGGGCGACAGCAGTTCCAGTTTCTTTGGTAATGAACGTACCTTCCAAGAAGATGGGCTCAAAAGACATCATTAAAGTCGAAGACCGAGAAGTAACTCAGCCCGAACTCGACCGATTAGCATTGGTTGCTCCTGATGCTCATGTTTCGATTATTCGGGCATATTCGGTCGCTGAAAAGCTAACCATTAACCTAGGTGATGAAGTTGTCAATGTAGTGAGGTGCACGTTTTCCAACTGTATCACTACGAACCCACGTGAACCTCTCGACCACCGCTTGAAAGTTGTAAATAGAGATCCATTACAGTTGCGCTGCCATTATTGTGGACGGCCACAAGATCTTACTGAATTGGCGAATAATGTCTTGTGATTAATCGTTCATCAAGGCTCGTAAATCGCATGCCTTGCACTGTGTAGCCGATGTTAATTCTCCACATTTTACGCATGGCGTAGGGGGAGCAGGTCGAGCCTCAGCACCCCCTAAGTCAATGACTTGGTCTCGAAGTTCCTTGATGTTGTCAGCCATTCGTAACAAACCGTGTCGCGTCCCTGGGACGTCGGCTTCCATTTGGGCCACCATCTCTCGATGACGCCAGCGAAGTGCTCCTTTTGCATGCGGACATTCCTCATGATGCAGAGGTAGGTCTCTGTGCAGTGCATAAAGGTGAATTTCTTGCTCTGGAATCCACCTTAAGGGGACAATTCTTGGTGCCAGTCCATCGACAGGGGTTGTGGTGTGGGGTGCAAGTCGGAGCGTTCGTTCAAGATCGCCATTGGTCATGTTCATGAGCACGGTCTGTGCCATATCGTCGAGGTTATGTCCTAAAGCAATGTAATCTGCTCCTACTTTTTTCGCCAGGTGATTGATACCCTGGCGTCGAAATACTCCGCAATACGAGCACGGCATACGTGGCGCCTGCTTGTTCTCTTTAATCAGGTTAGGAATCTTATTCGCAACCTCATCCATTTCTTTGAAGCTCAATTCAGGATAGGATACGGTGATGAATTCGACACCCAATCGGTCGCACAACTCTTGAGCACAAACAATTGAAGGAGGGCGATATCCATCAATCCCTTCATCCACGGTTCCTGCAATTATTGTGACATCCGGTCTTTGCCCAAGGCGATCGACTAAACTATCAAGCAAGACTGCAGAGTCTTTACCTCCTGAAATAGCAACGAAAATGGTCGTGTCTTTGTCACGTGGAAGTTTCAGTTGGTGACGCAACTCTCTGCCAATTTTTTTCCGAACAGATTTTGCCATGTGTTCGCTGCACAAGATTCGTCCAGAATAGGCTTGTTCGAGTATAGCGGGTTTAGAGCAACTATCGCAGGTTGGGACGGAAAATACCGCTTTCACCTCCTTCGCCATGTGTCCTTGCGTGCACCACTATGGTTTGAGTTCACCGCTTGAATGCAGATATGATGGAAAAGTATTCCAGCAGGCGGGTGCTATTTTTCAATTGCCTTTTCGATTTTCCAATTGAGTTTTTTTACAAATAACTCCCTGAATCTCTCTTCAAATGAGACATATCAGGCGGTAGCGCGAGCGCGGAAAAGACGAACAGAAA
>DAMU01000077.1:75134-91456 GCA_002499705.1 Euryarchaeota archaeon UBA91 | reverse complement strand
AGAAAGTGTCTCCGCGACCTCTTTTTTCCATTCTCCAGTTGGAAAATCAATTTAGGTCTTCAAATCCCCCTTTAGGGGGATAAAAGCGCAAAACTACTTGAAGGCTACAGCGTAGACGGAAAGTTTGAGGGCCATGTTGCAACGAGTTCTTGCTGGATTTGTACGTCTCGAAGGCGTAGAACAGGCGATGCTCATTGATGACTCGGGACAATTATTAGCAAGCGTTGGTGAAGAAGGGATTCTCCCTCCTTTTCAAGAGGCGATTGAAATGATTCACGTCGCCCAAGAAACAGGGCATGCGCTTGGTCTTGGCCAAGTCTATGAAGTGTGGTGTGAAGGGGACAAACGTATGGTTGTTGACATTGCTGCTCCGAATAGAATTGTAGTCCTTAGTGGCGGCGGCGGCCGATTAGCACGCTGGCGTCATGCCCTAGATCGTGACCGTCGTATCATAGCGACAACCCCAAGAATGTGAGTGATACCATGTTTAAACTACCAGAAGGAATCAGAGTTGATGAAAAAATAGATGTTGGCGAAGGGACAATCCAACCCTTCGACCATGGCGTTATCAGCACTTGGGTTGGTCGCAGAAAAACTCCTGCTGGTCACCGTTTAGTTCGCGCTGGACGTATTGTTGGATGGCTTGCAGAGCCAAGCTCAGGCAAACTCATGTTAGGTGGTAAAGAAGCCCGTATTCGTCTTGAAGAGATTGAAGCAGAAGGTTCGTTTAGATTCACTGCCGGTTCATATTCTCTTGCCGGTCTTGGAAGTGTTGCAGAAACTGTTCCTGAAGCGTTTGAATTTACTGCGGACAGACAGGGGCTGTTAGCACGTGGTAATGCCCTTCAACGTTTGATGAGTCGAGACCTTTCGGCTGTTCTCAGGGTCCTCTTTGAACAAGAAACAGTTCGTGGAGGAGTCGTTGTAGACCAAGGCATGCTTATCGATTCCATCGGTGACTTACCTTCAGAACCAGAAAGCCTCTCCGCACAAATCCATTCGACACTTTCCGATATCCGGATGGAGACTCTGAATGACGGGCTTGGCCTTAATGGTTCGAGCCATTGGACTCTTCACACGAACGATGGCGCTCTTCTTCTTGCAGAGTCTGGAGATATTTCTTTGGGGGTTTGGACGGAAGCCAATACCAATCACGCACGACTCATCTCGGCAGCATCATCTCTTCTTGATGGTGAAGTTGGCGCAATCGGCGCTCAAGGGGGGGCAATTCCAGAAGGCTTCGTTTTACGGGAGGGCCGAGGTGGACCTGATGCTATTGTTTCAATGCTGACGGCAGCAGTTGCCGAAGAAGTAACTGGACATTTGCAGGCCGGACAATCATCCAATGCCGTTTCCGTTCTTTTGTCGAGGGGTATTCCAGTTGGAATTTCAGCGCCAGAGGGGGACACATTCGAGCAAGCAATGGAGAAATTCACCGACTCAAAATGGGTTTTGAAACTCCACCGACTTCCTGTTGGCAGTATTGTTTCACGAGAATCTGGCACAATCGAAGCATTTACACTTGAGGCATTTAGGGATTTATTGGTAACCCTTCGAACTCGTTCGGAAAGTCGCCGGGCAAATCTCAACGTGAAATTGAATGACCTTTTCGGTTTTGAAATTGCGATGGGGATTCTGCGTGCAAAGCGTGCATCAGTGAAATTTTCAGAAACATTTGAGGAAGTCAGTGAAGGATTGGGCGGTGAAGTCACTCAACCACTGGCAGTTGACTCAGGTCTCCGCCGTCGATTAGAAGCAGCAGACCATCGAATAGATGAGTTGGTGAAAGAAAAGGCCGCACTTGCAAGCCGTTTAGAAGAATCACAAACAGCGAAGAATGCTGCTCAAATTCTCGCACGAGAAGCCTCTGAATCACGGATGGAATCGGTCACCAAAATTGAAGAAAAAGACTCCTCACTGGATCGGATGCAACTTGACCTTGCAGAATCGAAGGCTGCGACTGAACAAGCAGAGAATCGTGCTGAACGTTTGGTAAAGAGGGTAAATGAACTTGAACATCAAGTCAGCGTGCGGGCATCTGAACTTGCCAAAGCACTTGGGGACGCATCTTCCAGCGAAGCGTTACGTTCTGAAATTGAAGAATTGGCATTGAAAGAATCTCAACTCAATGCAGACTTACATGCTGGCAGTGAACAACTTGCGACAATTCGGCAACAATCAGAAGATGATGAACGCCGATTACGAGTTTTGCAAGAGCAAGTTGAGGCAACCCGGGAGCGGCATACTCGAGTGCAGGCTGAATCAATGCTCTTGGAGGAAAAGATTCACACCCAGACCTCGGAGTTGGAAACCATTGATGCTGAGGCAAAAGCCTCTCGGCGTCGTTCTGAAGAAGACCGTAATCGTTTGAGTGCTGACGAGGCTCGTCAGGCCCAAGTTCAGGCTGAACTAAGAGAATTGATGACTGAACGTCGACAAACGTTACGAGAACTCGGTGATTTGGGTGCTCGACGCGGACATGCTGAAGCAGAATTAATTTCTTTAATCGAGCGAGCAGAAGCACTTTCACAGGCTCACGAAGAGGCACTCTCTGATATCCAAGAAGCGGAACGACTTCGAGCACGTCTTGCCGAGGAGCCTTTAGCCCAGGCATTACTTGATGATGCATCAACCTTTGACGGTCTCGGACCCGTACTTGAGCGTCTTGAGAATGCTCGAGCACTCGGCTATTCAGTCACGCTTCTTGACCGTGCTGTAGAACGTGGTTTACAAGTAATTCAATCGACTGTGGACCATGTTGCAGCAACTCCTCGCCACCTCCTTTCAAGTGAAGTCATGACGTTACTTGAACGCCAAGTTCCTCAGACAGCAGGTGCAGTCCGTGGACTTGCACGATGGTCAGTCCAACAAAGACTTGAGCATCAACTTGGAGAGACAGTCGGGCATGTTGTTATTGATTTGGAGCATTTGTTGGAGGACTTTGATCGTTCAATTACGATGCTTCGCCGTCTAAGAAACGTTCTTGAACAACTCGTTCGTTTAGGGGCTCCTCCACAAGAGGTAGAGGCATTACTCAACAATTGCACTCGACCTGAAGCACTTCCAAGTATTGCACAAGCTACCCGTAAATTGATTCAAGTTGCTCTGGACGACATTTATCTCGAGGCTGATCAGCGAGATGCAGGCGAAGCAATTGCTCTTGAAGACACTGCACGAGTTTTGGAAGAACTGATTACTCAACTGGATGCATCAGGCCTCGCAGATGGAGTTCCTCGAGGTATGCTATGGGAATTCCAGCGTGATGGATTATTGCCATATGAGCGTAATACCGTGCCTGCAGCTCAGCGAACTCCTGTTGAAGAAGAGATGTTGAGTGATATGGAACCTTCACTTGCAGGAAATGTCCCTGTTTCGTTGGATGCAGAGTCCAGTGAAGTTGTCGTTGATGAGGCAGGATGGGAGACTCTACCGGTACCGGTTGAAGATGAGGAGGAAGATGAGGTGAATGTCACCGCTCGTGAGACCCTTCCAAACCCTGTTGATTCTACTTCAAGCCAAAGTGATGAACGTGCCGAATTGGAAGCTGAGCTTGCCCGCCTTGATGCATCTTGGAATCATCGAAAAGAGCCAGCAGTAGAACAAGCAACAGACCCAGCATTAGCGGCACTTGAAGCACGTTTGTCAGGTCTTGACCTCTGAGGTGGTAAAGATGTCTTCAGAAGTCAATACATTGACTCATCGTGACGAGTCTGTGGGTAAGAAATATCCGTTAATCATTGAACGGCTTCTCTTTTTTTCAGCCTGTATTGGATTCTACTTTTTGTATCCGTATGCTCTTGATTTGCAAGAGGGGATAATCGGAAGTCTAGCGGCCTGGTGTGGGCTGCCATTGCTCTTACTCATGTGCGTAGAGTTACTCGGACGAGCCGTTCAATCCCTTCATTATTCAAGGGACTAAATCAAATTTCAACAATTTCCTTTGTTTGGGAAGAGGCCTCTGGAGTGTTACGAGCATAGATGAGACCCCATATCCTCTCCCATGGAACGAAGAATCGAAGCAGAGCCATAATACTCAAAAACATCGCAGCGGAGATAACTAATCCATAGGTTAAGGATAACTCGATGGATTCAGAAACTTGGCCAGCCCATTGACTCCCAGTTGAATCCTTTACAATATCGAGCAGAACACTGTGGAATCCAAGAGCGACCATTGTTGCAATTGCAGTTAATCCAAGGAATCCAAAAGTGTGCTTTAGGTGCGTGTTGAGAACATTGTCCATCTGTCGAACATATTCGGGGTCTCTTTTACACGATTCAGGAAGGCGATAAGCGTATTCAAGGTAGCGAATTACTCCGTAGGATGACTCTTGGAAGACCATAATGAGGATGGCGATCATGATGAGGGCAAATTGTTCATTTGTCACCAACATAAGTCCGAAAATACCAATGGTTGGCTCACTAAATTGGGCGCCAATCACACTCACTGAGTTGCCATAATCACCAAGTTGACCATTGATGAGCGGGAATGCAAGGATGGCATGAACACCAAGGAACAACAATGTGAATCCAATTGCCCATGCGATAGAACGTCGTGAAAGACCCCAGATTCCTCTGGCTCCCATGATGACAGGTAAAAGGTAAATAAAGAGAATCATTAATGACAAAATCATCAACAAAGGCCATTCTAAAGTACTCAATTCGCCTGCATTTGGAAGCCGTAAGGAGAAACTAAAGAGCATTCCAGTGAGCCAAGAAAGCAACAGTTGGCCGACCAATACGACGATGAGAGTAATGATAAATCCGAGTTTTACCCGTTGTTGTACGGTTGGCGTTTGGAATGCCAGTAGCGCCATCCCACCTCCGACAGCCAGTCCCAGTATGAGAGGTACAAAGAATCGGGCTAAACCAGTTCGACCTTCTCCAGTCAACCAATCGCCAATAGGTAATTGATCTCCGATGAGGATTTCAATGGTATCAAAGAGCATAGTATGGTCTATCGAACCAACGACATAGGTCGACACGACTTCTAGATACATCCCAATAAGGGCAATGGTAGCGATAATCTGCAGGGTGATGATTTGCCACTGTTTGCGCAGCATCTTCAGGTGCAGTGTCCTTGGTCGGACTTCACCACTAATGGTAACGTCTCCTTGAAGCCCAACATCATCTGCCATTCTAATACCCCCTCACTTGCATAAGCGCCTGTGACAAATCCATGTCAGGCATCCAGTCGATGACCATTGCACCAGAACCAGCTAAAGTCGTAAGGCGGTTTTGACGTTCAAGCTTGAGAACTTCATATGACATACGTGGAATTCGACTAACCAGTCGTTCAAAGTCGATACTTGATGGAGAGAGGACCGTAACTTCGTGCCCACGACCAACAAGGTCACGTACTGCGGCAGGAACCGTTCCATCTCCTTCACACGAGGATATGATGAATACAGGACTGCCTCGACTAAATCTACCACTGAGAGAGTTGGTTACTGCTTGGAGAGGCATGGCACCTTTAGGCGAGACACCTGCAAGAGCGCTTAGAATTTTGAAATATTGCTTGTCACCAGTATCTGGTGGAAGATAAGAAAGATTGTCATCAAAGATTGCTAAGGCAACTGAGTCACGTCGCTTAAGGAAGAATGCAGCAAGACTCGCAGCAGAAACAGTTCCCATCTCAAGCGGATTTTTCAGTACAGTGCCGATTCGTGCAATATCGCGACTGTCCAAGAGAATATACAAATCAGTGACTGCATCTCGACACTTTTCATTGACCATGAGTTCTCCCGTTCGGGCAAATGCCTTCCAGTTAATGTTCTTGAAGGGGTCTCCAGGGACATATTCTCGCAGGGAGTAGAACTCAGAACCCTGACCTGGAGTTCTCAATGTCGTAGCACCGGTATACATCTTCGGAGTTCTCGAACGGAGGAAGGCCTCTTCGACTTCTTTGATTTGAGGAAAGATCACGATATCGCTGTGGTGGTCGACATACATTTCATCCACACCAAGGTTGAATGTGTTTCTTGACCGAAGCGAAACAGGACCGATGGAATAGTGGCCTCTTAATGGGCATCGCAGCACATAGCGGATTCGAGCACTTTCTCCTGGACGCAGATTCAATCGCATTTGGTTGAGCCCGCTGCGTAATTTCATTTCATGAGGGATGTTATCGTAGACTTCCAAAAGTTGTGTATTGCGATTCGAACGGTTTGTTACTAACAGTTCAACATACAAATCATCTCCTTTGTAGAGATTATCTGCAGAAAGTGTGCGTTGCACTTCAACATCACCATGGCCTGAAATCCACGAATTAACGACAATAAAGGCAATGAATGAAATTCCAAGAATCATCATTTGAAGATTGGCAATCATCATACCAATAAGTATCAGCGCGATACCGCCGGTGAAGGTGAATGATGCTTTACGTGTCCACATTCCTACCACCTCAAGTACGTCCCCACGCTTTGATTCGTTTCACGACGGCTACAGTCTGTTCAAGAGAATATTTTGTTGGCTCTATGGCAAATTTAGCCAGAACGGGGTCATTGATGAGTGATACAAGTTCACGAGCAGGCATCGCATGGAATTCTTCTCTGCTCAAGCCATTTTGATTTCGGACCTTCGATAGGAATACTTGACGGATTTTGTCGGTTTTTGCGTAATATGTGTACCGATTCGCATCACCGAATCCGTAGTAAATGATGCTGAAGACGTGACGCCATGGTTCAGGGTCTCGCTTTTTGATAAGAACCGCTTCAAAGGCGATAAACAGAACAAGGAACAGTAGGAGCATTGCTAGCCCTTCACCGGTAAAATAGACCAACAAAAAGTAGACAGTGTTGTAGGAATCAGCGAACAATGCATTTTGTGGATGTCTGGATTCATCGAATATGACCATTGCATCTTCTGCAGGTTGACCTTCCTCGCCAGGAATGGTGGACATTAACGCTTCAGCAATAAAGTCCATTGCCCACTTTCTGTTATCGTTCTCAGGAATGCATTTTTCATTGCTGGTAACACAGTCATTGCTTCCGTAAAGTGGGTTGTTCGGATCGTTAAACCCTTGATAATCGTAAATTGCGTTAATCAATGCTGAACCATCAGCCATGAATACGATTCTCCCACCTTCATTGGGGTCACATGATTTACGTGCACATGCTTCGATACTGAGATTAAACTGTCCCCATAAATCTGGAGTTTCTGATGTCTGCTCATTACCGACCCATATTTCTCCATCGCCGTTAACGTCAACCGTTGCTTCGTTACTGGTTACCGCACGTATCGATACTTCAGAAAGTGCCCCGTTAACTCCTGGAATAAGTTCGAGTGCAGTGATGTTATTCAACAACAGTTGGTAGGTTGCGTTGTATTGAATTTCTCCATTTATCCAGTGTTGAGTGCACAAACCTGCATCTTCAAGCGGCATTGTTTGCCCGTTAAGAAGGCTGCATGGATGAGCGCCTTCACCGTTCATTCCACTCCATCGTTCATGAACAGAGATGGTTTCAGGGTCAATGCTGCTGCCATTCATGCCGCATGGAGTTGCTTGAACACACATCCAAACGTAGTTGTAATCGAGTTCTTCAACATAGGTTGTGTCATAAAGTTGGTAGCCAGTATAACGAACACCGTAAGCCTGAGCGATACTTCCTGCAAATCCATAATCTTCGAGAATTAAAGCGGTGCCACCTGCATCTACAAATTCGACAATGGCGTCAATTTCGGAAGGAGAATAGCCGTCTTCGGCAGCTATTGTGATGAATCCGTCACTATCAAATTGAGGTAGAGAAAGGGTATCACGTTCAACTCCTGCAAGAATGTATGTTGTGTTTCGAGGGTCTTCAATATCGGCTAAAAGAAGGGGGCTGCTCACTAAGGAACTGGTTTGTATCCCCATATCTTTGATGTCTTGACGAAATGCTGACATGTCATTCCAGTCATCATCGTAGGCCGACAATTGATTCGAACTCGATAGGTTCACGAAATTGAGTAAAACGCTCATCAACAACAGGGACATTACGAGCCAGAATGCGGCTTGTAGGCCTATTCTTCTGTAATTGATGTTCACGTTGTCGAGCATGGGGTCACCTTCTAGAGCACTGTTCCGACATACCCACGTGTTCGGTTGTGTTTAGAAGGTTGTTATCATGTGGGAGAGAAATGCTCATCAGCAATTGCCCATTTTTCGGGAGTAATATGACGAATTCAACGCTTTAAGTGAATTTTTGAGGCGATTCGAGCGACCTCATCTACAGGGATCTCCATCAATCCGGCATTCATATCCCAAGGCAGAGCAGTAGGGTCAAGATTTTCTTCAATTTTGACTCGAATACCCAATACAGAGCCTGACTGTTTGTCAAAGACAATATCTCGTAAGGTGCCGAGAAGTTGACTGTGTGAATCAACCACTTGCCGACCAACAATTTCACGAGCAAAGACAGCCATTCGATTTCACCTCACTTATGGGTTGACCACAACAGTGCAGCACATCAATGCGTCGATTCCAGAGAACGCATCACATTGATTCCATGCCGAACCCAGTATCGCGATTTCGCTTGATATTGGATAGTCCTGATGTAAGCAGTGTTTCCATCTTTTGATAGTATGTCAACATCTCAGCATTAACCGTAGGGCGAACGCGTTTAATTGCTTCTTCAAAGTGCTTTTTTGTGACCTTTTTCTTGTCTGCTCGCATACAGATAAGTGCAGCTTCACGGCATACAGCTTCAATATCAGCACCAGTAAATCCGTCAAGACCACCGATGATGTCTTTGAGAGAAAACTTCGACAGAGGCATTCCTTGACTGTGAATGTTGAAGATGACTTCACGGGACCCTGCATCCGGTGGAGGGACGTGAAGCACTCGCTCAAATCGCCCGCTACGAAGAAGCGCTGGGTCAATCATTTCAGGCCGGTTTGTTGCAGCAACCACAATGACGCCGTCCAGCGACTCGACTCCATCCATACTGGCGAGGAGTTGATTGACGACACGATTGCCAACATCGCTACCTTCTGAACCAGAGGATGAGCGCATGCTCGCAATGGATTCAAACTCATCCAAGAAGATGATTGCAGGTGCAGATTGCTTAGCCTTCTTGAAAATTTCACGAATACCGCGTTCAGATTCACCGACCCACTTTGAAATCATTTCAGGTCCTTTAATACTGATGAAATTCGCTTGTGCCTCATTTGCGATTGCCTTTGCAAGTAATGTTTTACCGGTTCCAGGCGCTCCAAACAGGACGATTCCCCGAGGGGGTTTGATTCCGAAGTGTTCGAATAGTTCAGGCTTGGTAAGAGGCCACTCAACGGATTCTTTGAGACGGTCTTTGACTTCATCTAATCCACCGACTTCATCCCAAGTGACTTCTGGAATTTCGACATAAATCTCACGCAGTGCAGATGGTTCAACATCCTTAATTGCTTCACGGAAATCATCCATTCGAACTTCCATCTTTTCAAGAACTTCTGGCGGAATTGTTTCTTCTTCCAAATCAATTTCAGGTAAATATCGTCGAAGTGCCTTCATCGCAGATTCGCGAACGAGTGCTGCAAGGTCGGCTCCGACAAACCCGTATGTATTGTCGAGAACCCAGTTGATTTCAAAGTCGTCCGAAATAGGCATTTGGCGAGTGTGCACATCCATGATTTCATTTCGTCCTTCACGGTCAGGAACCCCTATCTCGATTTCGCGATCAAATCGTCCGGGTCTTCGTAGTGCAGGGTCCAGAGCATCTCTTCGATTGGTAGCACCGATTACAACAACGTTGTCTCGTCCTTGCATACCATCCATGAGCGTCAACATTTGAGCTACAACTCGTCGCTCGACTTCACCGCTCACATCTTCTCTCTTCGGACAAATCGAATCAATTTCATCGATGAAAACGATCGCAGGTGCGTTATCGGCAGCTTCATCAAAGATTTCACGAAGTTGTTTTTCTGATTCTCCGTAGTATTTTGAAATTATTTCGGGCCCGTTGATAATCTTGAAGTGGGCATCAACTTCCGTTGCTACCGCTTTTGCAATCATGGTCTTACCCGTGCCCGGTGGACCATGTAGGAGTACACCTTTCGGCGGATCAATGCCAAGTCGGCGGAATAATTCAGGGTGCTTGAGAGGAAGTTCTATCATTTCACGAACCTTTTGCAATTGTTGTCCAATGCCTCCAACATCTTCGTATGTGATTCCTTCTGATTGACCGACATTGACATCATCAACTGCTTCGTCTTTTATCACAATGTCCGTATCATTGGTAACCTTGACAATTCCCTTCGGTGTTGTTTGAATGACGGCAAATGGCAGCGCTTCAGCGAACAAGGTCATGCCTGGGATGAAAATACGGTCGCCTTGAACAACGGGTCTCTTTGAGAGCCCTCTTCGGGCAAAGCCTTCTATTCCGGGTCCAAACTTCACTTTCTGTTTATTTGCCATAACTGGAGAGAGGACGAGTTTCGTGCATTCTTTAGCTTCGACTTTGCTTACAGTGACTCTGTCACCAAGACTTACGCCCGCATTCTTACGGATGATACCATCGACGCGAATGATTTCCATCTTCGAATCTTCTGGTCGGCTACGCCAATAAATGGCGGCTGTTGAGCGCTTTTCGCCTTTGATCTCAACGATATCGCCCGGTTTCAAACCGAGGTCATTTTCCCCCGATATACGGGCTCTTCCATGGCCGACATCGGACGGAATTGCTTTTGACACACGCAAGGACATTGTTTTCTCATCTTTCGCCATACATTCACTTCACTTGTTCAACAGTCGAGCCTATTTAATGATGGGCTGACCGCCTCTCTTCTTACTCTTTCCGCCGCCCCCCTTTTAACCTTAAGATAAGAATCGATGAACGCACAGGAGAATTTTTTCTTACTGAATCGTCCATCAATTTCAAGAGGGGCGTTCCTTTGGGTGGGTCATGGTTCATGTTCTTGAAACAGGTCTCGAATTCCTTGCTATCGAAAATCCAAACGGAAAACCCTCGGTTAAAGGCTACAATATCATCAACGGACAACTCACTCTGGCAAGTGATGGTGCAACTTTTACTTCCATTAACCCTGCTATCCTTGACGACACCTTGGGCGAATTTCCTCTTTCGACTCGAGATGATGTTCATGATGCTTTGAAAGCGGCACGTTCTGCCTTCCCTGATTGGGCAGCTACCCCAGCTCCAACCCGTGGCCAAATCATAGGCAACATGGGGCGATTGTTGATGGAACACAAAGACGCAATCGTTGCTCTAGAGACTCGAGAAATTGGAAAAACGCTCAAAGAATCTGCGGGTTCAGTCCAAGAAGCAATCGATACTTGCCTGTTCTTCCAGTCTGAAGGGCGAAGGCTCTACGGCCAAACAGTAAACTCTGAATTACCTGACAAAGAACTGTTCACTTACCGCCGTCCGCTTGGCGTCTGTGGCATCATTAATGCGTGCAATTTCCCGGCTGCGGTTCCATTTTGGAAAATGATTCCAGCAATTATGTGTGGGAACACATGTGTTTGGAAGAGTCCTCAAGATGCTCCTTTGCTTTCTTTCGCTCTTGCTCGCATCATGCACGAGTCAGGTTTGCCGGATGGTGTGATCAATTTAGTTCACGGAAAAGGCAGTGGAGCAGGTCAATATTTGATTGATGCAGTTGATGAAGGAATGGTCAACAAGATTTCATTTACCGGTTCAACGGAAGTTGGCAAGATGATTGGCGAAGTATGTGGCCGAAACCTCGTTTCGTGTTCTCTTGAACTCGGTGGCAAGAATCCACTGGTCGTTATGCCAAGTGCTAATCTTGACAACGCAGTTGAAGGTGCGTATTGGGGTGCTTTTGGAACCGCAGGACAGCGTTGTACTTCTCTCGGAAATCTGATTCTCCACAAAGATATCTATGATGCGTTCATGACGAAATTTATGGCAAAGGTTGAATCGACTACAATTGGAGATTCACTCGCTCATGATGGGGTTCTTTATGGCCCAATGCTCTCAGAAAAATACGCCAAGGATTTCCTTTCCGGCGTTGAAATGTGCAATGCTTCTGGAGCAAAGCAAATCTTTGGAAAGGGGCGAATTACCACTAATAACAAGCCTGCAAACTTCCTTGGAACTGCTGAAGACGGTGTGTTCATGTGGCCTCACGTTTTCACAGAAGTAACCGAGGACATGACATGTTTCCATGAAGAAGTCTTCGGACCCGCTGTAACAATTTGCAAAGCGAATGATTTCGACCATGCTCTTCACTTAGCGAATGCCAGTCCATACGGGCTATCATCTGCTATCTATACCAACGACCGTCTTGAAGCATATCGTTACAAGACCGGAATCAAGGCTGGAATGACCGGAATTAATAACTCAACAACCGGAGCAGAAGCTCATTTACCGTTTGGCGGTGTGAAAGGTTCAGGAAACGGAACACGTGAATCAGGAATTTGGGTTATTGAGGCTTATTCTTACTGGCATGCAGTCAATGACGAACTTTCCGGAAAACTTCAACTTGCACAAATGGATGTTGACGAAGTGGAAATGGCTGAAGCTGAGGTTGATTGGACACAACTCGCATGAATAATCTCTTTTTGCCACTTTCAAGAAACCATAGTTCATATACGCATAGAAATCATTAGAATGTATTGGGTGACTCATATGGCTTCGATTTTCCTGCTCAATGATGAAACCGATGTAGGTGCATCAGAGCGAGTTCATCTTGCATACATGGAATGCGAAAGCATCGCTCGATCAGCATCGTCTTCCTTTTTCCGCTCATTTCGTCATCTACCTGAATTGAAGCGTAAAGCTGTAAACGCACTCTATGCCTTCTGTCGTCGAGTTGATGATATCGTTGATGGCGATTGGTTGCCATCACGAGATCTAAGTCACCTTGACGCAATGACCGAAATCCAAAGTGAAGAATTGCGGAAAGAGCGTAATTTCAATCCGCTGTATTCGAAACGAGAGAATTTCGAACGTCTTCGTGCGCTCAATTCGTTTCGAGAAAATCTTGATCTCATCGAATCTGGCGCGCAAATGAGCGAACCGATGTTCATTGCCTTAGCAGACACACTGAATCGATATCCTATCGAAGTGGTCCACCTGCGTGAACTCATCAACGGTATGGAAGATGATTTGTTTGATACTTCGTATGAACGCTTTGAGGATTTACGCCAGTATTGCTATCGTGTTGCTTCCACAGTAGGGCTTTGTCTCATTGAAATCTATGGCTACAACGACCCTAATGCCCGCAGGCATGCGGTTGAAATGGGGATTTTCCTCCAACTCGTGAACGTGCTTCGGGATATTCAAGAAGATTTGTCACGAAACCGCATTTATATTCCTTCAGAAGAACTCGCTAAATTTGGCATTAAACAAACCGACCTTCAAAATCCTACTCTTGCCAGCACCAAAGCCTGGCAAAATTTCATGCGTCACTACATCGATCACATTCAAGCACACCGGAAAAATGCTCTCGGCCTTTTACCGCTCTTGGACAAAGATGCTCGCCGCTCTCCACGCCTCATGTGTGCTGCTTACAATGCTATTCTTGGTGAGGCAGTCCGCCGAAACGGCGATGTACTCAGTCGGCGACTGACACTAAACTTCTACCGTAAAATGCAGTTTGCTTTCTCGACGTTACTTTCCCCCTCTACAAAGTAATTTGACTCGTGCGAGGAGTCGCCACGGGAAATCAAGTGGATTTGATTTCAATTAATCTTTCCACTTACCAAGTGCATCTCGAAGAGCGGGTTCAAGCGTGGAGTATTCAAATTCGTAGCCACTTTCAATGAGCCGATTCGGCAAAACTTTAGCGCTGTCAGTCGCTAAGGTTACGCCCATTTTTCCAAGTAGAAACCAGATGCCAAATGGTGGGACTGGCATGAATGACGGTCTCCACAACACTTTGCCGAGTACTTTTGCAAATGTCTTCTGACGCAGAGGATTTGGGGCTGAGAAATTGTATACTCCTTCGCACGCCTCTGTCATCATGACATGGTTCATTGCGTAGACCTGATCATCCATTGAAATCCATGAATACCATTGTTTGCCCCAACCGATTGGACCTCCCGCTCCAAGTTGTGCAGGGAGTAACATTTTCTTGAGTACACCACCGGTTGCATCCAGTACGAGACCAGTACGGCAGTGAACTGTGCGGATTCCAGCATCTATTGCTGGTTTGGCTGAAAGTTCCCAAGATTTACAGAGGTCTGGAAGGAAACCTTCACCCACAGATGAGCTTTCAGTTAACTCTTCGTCACCACGACTTCCATAGACGCCGATTGCGCTGGAGACAATAAAAACTTCAGGTTTATTCTCAAGATTTGCTAAGGTAGTTGAAAGAAGTTCTGTACTTTTTGTTCGGCTTTCTTCGAGGACAATCTTACGCTTCTTTGTCCATCGTTTGTCACCTATACCTGCTCCACCAAGATGAATTACTGCATCAAAACCTTCCAAATCCTCTGGATTGATTTTTCCTTCACTTGGTTTCCAAAATATTTGATTACCTTTTGGCTCTTTTCGTACTAGGCGCCAGACATCGTGGCCAACGGTGTCGAAAAAGGCGATGAGTTGACGCCCGATGAGTCCAGATGAACCGGCGATGAGAATTTTTTTCTTCTTCATATGTGCAAAATCTTGGAATCTTTTTGAATCTTTAACCAATCGAATTTCTCTTGCTCGAAACATTCTCTTCAAACGTCGTTTAATGTTGCCACTGCCAAATATCCGGCCAAGAATTCCCATTGGAAGCGTGTATTCTACATGGTCATCAACTCTGCACGCTCCGTCTTCTGTTTCTACGAATGAGTGAACATGGTGCCATTTCTTGAAAGGACCGCTGATCATTGTATCCTCAAAAGCATGTGGAGGATTATATCCGGAGTGTTCTGCAATCCACTTCATACTCACGGGTCCCATTGGAATCTTGAATGTCAGTCGTGTTCCGTTTTCCAAAGAAGACAGTTCCCCGACTTGCTCAGCTTCTTCCCAAGGAGGCATTAATCTGCGGAAAGCGCCTTTGCGTTCATGCCATGCGAATGTGTCTTCAACATTGGTTACGACTTTAGTCGAATGTTTGTATTCCATGGGTTCACCTCATTAACGAAATTCTTGAAGGTAAGGTTTCAGATCAAACTTTCTACGAGTATTTGCCGAAGACATGTAACGTATTTTGCCAAATATTGCACGCTCAGGCCCCCAAGCACGATCATGGCGTCCGAGAACCCAGAAAATACCGGTGTAGGAATTAGGATCTCGTCCGTCCAATGCATATTTGTCGTTGAGTTCAATCATCCATTCGGCAGCAATCTGGGGTGATGGTGCCCATTCAAGAATGCGTTTGCCCCACAGCATACGTAGATAGTTGTGAATGATACCATCCCGAATCAGTTGACGTTGAGCAGCATTCCAAATTTCATCATGCGTATCTGCATCTTTAATTTGTGCAAAGGAATACTGAACACGCTCATCACTCGCATGTTCCATTAGTGTAGTCTTCGCCCAATTTGGTAATGATTCAAATTTATCATGGTCGGGGTTGTGATAGGCATTATTGAATCCAAGTTCTCTCCAAGTTATGATTTGGTCAAGGAAACTCTCCACTGAACGGTCTAAGTTCCACCAACCTTCTCGAGCACCCTTGCGTGGCATTTGAATTGTTTCGGGGTCCCATGAGTTGGTTTGAAGAATGTTTTGAACAACTTCAATAGTGGAGAGGTGACCGAAGTGAAACCATGGAGAAAGTCCGCTGGTCGCAGGTGCGCTTACTGCGTTTCGGTCATCAGCATAGCGATACAAACGATTAGTAAGGAATTCTCGTAACATTCGAACGCATGTGCTGCGTCCGCCTTGGGCGTGAGCAACCGCCGGGACAGAGTGATCGATATTGATTGTCGATAATGCTTCACGTCCAGCACTACCTACTTCTCCAACCCTCCACAGCCATTCAAAGGGTGTGACATGGAACTGCCATTTCTTTGAGAGTGTTTCAAACAATTCATCTGACATCCAGACATCTTTACCTTCTGGTATTGGGTTAAATTTAGGCCAAGTTTCCATACACTCGACGAATCTTTGGTGAACGAATCGCCTAAATCCATGTGCGGTAGGATAAGCCCGATCGGTCCATGACATCGGAAACACTCCATTCGAATCAACAGCTACGAGTTGTCGATTGCATGATCTACTCGCATATCTGACGGCTTTGAGCGGGAAATAAGTCGGATAATCGTCTGTAATGACCATTACAGCCTCTCGTGAGAGGTCGTGAAGGATTCCTTTGATTCCGCTCAATGGAGTTTCGACCCATGGTATGTAGCGAATTTTGTTATCCTTGAACAGTTCCATGTTCTCAAGCATACCCTGAATCATAAAAGTGCAAATTCTATCGTTCGC
>DAMU01000077.1:0-74760 GCA_002499705.1 Euryarchaeota archaeon UBA91 | reverse complement strand
GAACGGCCATCTCAGCAGCATATTCGAGCGCAGCATTGTGATTGAGGCGTCGGTTGGCAATCATCCAATACAATACATATTGACCGTCCGTATTGATGGGTTCGTCGTTGCAAGAGCGAACTCGGTCACTGAGCCTTGTGTTCATGCTTCTCCACCCCACTTTTTGGAAAGAGTGTGCAACATGTATGGATGGCCACGGCTTTTTTCATAATCGATTGTTTTGAGTGATTGATTCGAATTGACGGCTGTATTTGCCATCGAGTGCATGGCGTCGCTGATCCAGGCCAGTTGTTCAAAGTCGTCAGCGTGAACGAAACGAGCCTCTGATACTTCATCGCCCGGAACTGGATGCTGATTCGATTCAAGTTCAACATTGTAAGCGATGAAAATTGCGGGGATACCGTCAAGCAATCGCTCACGTATTGCTTGGACACCGGTAATGTGTCCTTCTACGAGGCACTCCTCGCTTAATTCTCGAAGCACGGCGTGGCTTGGAAGCTCGTTTTTGTTAACGTATCCTTTCGGCAAACCCCAGCAATCCTTGTATCGGCCATGGGCTTCTTTGACGAGTAGAACGGACCTTGATTTACGGACAATTGCCGCAACTCCAACATCGCATTCTACTGTGTGCATGAGTAAACTTCCACCTTTTATGATATAAAGAAGTGTTTTTCAAAAATGAGGTTTCATACACTCGTTTATATCTACATCGTCAGATTACTGTCTATGAAGCAAAACATAAACATTGACGACATCAAAGCAGACACCATATTACCCACTGAACTTGGAAACTTCCGAATGCGAGTATTCGTAGACGAGAAAGGTGCAGAACACTCTGTTCTTTCTGTTGGCTTGGATGACACCACGAAATCTCCATTGGTCCGAATACACTCTGAATGTTTAACAGGAGATGCATTTGGATCACTCAAGTGTGACTGTGGACCTCAACTCAAAGCATCGATGGCACGCATACAAGAAGAAGGATGTGGAGCAATTCTCTACATGCGTCAAGAAGGCAGAGGAATAGGACTCGAGCAAAAAATGCGTGCCTATGCTCTGCAAGAAAGAGGCTTTGACACCCTCGATGCAAATCTTGCCCTCAATCTTCCAGCTGATGGTCGTGACTATGGCTTCAGTGCATTCATGCTCAACCAGGTTGGCATTGACAGTGTTCGATTGATGACGAACAACCCTCTCAAAATTAACGGGCTCCATGAAAATGGCATTCAGGTTGAAGAGCGCGTTGAGCACATTACTGGACGTTGCCATACCAACAGCCATTACCTGTCAACAAAAGCAGACCGAATGGGTCATCTCATTCCAGAACAGGCTTAGACACTACATTAACATGCAAGACCTGTGAGGGGTGAATATGGGAAGTCAACTTGTAGGCGAAAAAGCTCCTAATTTTACTCTGCCGTCATCAACCGATGAAATGGTCTCGCTTGCCGATTATGACGGAAAGTGGAAAGTCTTGTTCTTCTATGCTAAGGACGGTTCCCCGACATGTAAGCGGGGCTGTTTAACGTTCAAGCAACAATACGATTTATTCCAGTCACTCACACCTCCTGTTGAAATAATTGGCATAAGTCAAGACTCGCTTGAAGATCATCGTCGTTTTAAGACCGAACTTGAACTGCCTTTCTCGCTGTTGAGTGACCCTGAACGAGAGGTCGCAGATGCTTACGGAGTGCCGGTACATCTTGGATTATTCCCTGCTAAATCCTCGTTCCTTATCGGTCCTGATCGTTCGGTACACTACTGTTACGACTGGCTGTTCAGGCCCCGTCGCCACGTTGCCCGAATTCTTGACGCCTTCAGTGAACTTTCCTCTGGAGGTAAAATGAAATGAACTGGGCAGAGTTATTCCAAGATGCTGGCCTTTCAGAACGTGAAGCGCGTTCCGTAGTGATTCTCTCAACGTCCAAGGAACTCAAAGCAAGTGAGTTGGCTAAGAAACTTGGAACCAACCGATTGGATGCATACAATTCTCTTTCGAGACTAACCGAAATAGGATTGGTAAGTGTAACCGCAGATAGGCCTATGCGCTTCTCCTGTTCATCACTTCCAGTGTTATTTGAACGCCTTATCAAAGATCAGAGAGAACGAATTGACCGGACCAGTCAATCTTTTGAAAAACTCATGTCAGGTGCTAAACCAGATTATGACAAGGACGATGAAGCAGCCTCTGCAGAAACCAATGCGCGATTTGCCGTGCTTAAGGGTCGAGAACATATTCACAAGAAGATTGCGAATTTTGCAGATGAGGCTGAAGAACGTTTGGTACTTCTTTTAGGACGATTTGGTATTCTCCATTTGTGCCGTTCCTCTGGATTAGATGAAGTAAACTCAGCTGCAAAAAGAGGTGTTGTTGTCACGGTTCTTGCACAACTTGACCGTCGAACTACACGCTTCTATGACCAACTTGATGATTCGATTGAAATTCGACATACTGACGAAATCAGTTCGCTTGGTGTTCTTCAAGACATGAATCAGGTGATTCAATTCCTCCATGTCGAAGAAAATCCTGTTGGGCGTGGGCGTGATGATGCAGCCCTCGTGATTAATTCGGACGTATTCAACAGTTCACATTCTGATTTCGTGTCAGCAATTTGGAATAAGGCTGTGGAATTTGAAAGTGCCAAGAAACGATTCACTGAAGAGCGTATTGTTGACCCACTTCGACTGACTGTAGGGCAAGGTTCGTTTCTTGACCAGTTTAGAGATGCTCTTGAAGTCAGCACTGAACTCCCTGAAAACGATACTCCATTTAATCCCAAATCTTTCTTGGCATCGACAAGAGAAATCAATCAAGCACGTGCAGCTCTACAAGACGGCACAGTCCAGAGTTTGAAACAACTTGGAATTGATATCAATACAATGCTGCGTCAAGTTGGTCAAAGAATCGGTGAAGAACTGACGTTTAGTTTGAGAAAAATCGAGGGGCATGTAGAATATCTAAGTGAATTGATGGACTGGTGGGAGCATGCAGGATTGGGTGAATTGGATTACGATAGCGATCCTTTCTTCCATATCATCGTCAAACTTGCCCACCCTGCGAACTTTGGAGATTCAGAATCTCTCCCTCTTTGGGAACTTGATGACGGGATTATTGAAGGCGCACTCATGGCTCGTTACCCTGAAACCGGAAACGTTCGAATCCGACGCGAAATGTTGGAAGATGATGTTGGCCCTACATGGCGCTACACATTGATTTTTATCGATGAAGATTTAGACGAAGACTCTGATTGAAATTGAAAACTATGAGGTGAAGTAATGCGAATGCTGACCTTCTTTCGATTTATGCGTCAGATTTTGCGTAAGAAACCCGCAGATCTCGATTGGATACAAAAGCAGGGACTCATCGCAGTAAAACTCGCTCAAATATTCGCATTACGTCCTGATTTACTCGGAGTTGAAAAATGTCGTCAATTACAACAACTATACCAGCACGCAGCCTCTATTGAATCTGAAAATCTTCACGAAACCATTGCATTGAAAGCACCCGCTGGGTTTAGGGATGCGTTCGAATTTATTGACGATGAACCACTGGCTGCAGCCTCAGTTGGTCAAGTTCACCGTGGACGGCTAAAAACAGGAGAAGAAGTTGTTATCAAATTCATTAAGCAAACCAATGCAGTAGAATTCAAAAAAGAAGTTGTTCGAATGAGGAGATGGTTACGTATATTCCTCATCTTTGCTCCCAAATTACGCAAAGTCGGAAATCCAATGGCTCTCATCAATCACGTTGCAGATTACACATTGCGTGAACTCGATTTGAGAAACGAAATCAAGGGTGCTGATGAATTGAAAGAAATTCAATCATCAATTTCGAAAGATTTTGACATGTCGCTGTTGCGTTTCCCCATATATTATCCAAAACTTTCGAATGAAGATATCTTGGTTTCTGAATTTATCGAAGGAATGTCACTTGAACAGGGTATTGAAGAGAAAGCACTGAGTTGGGATTTCTTACTTCAGTTCTTCCGGATTCATGGAGCATATTTGTTTGGAATTGGAACTTTCCATGGAGATCTTCATCCAGGAAATTGTATTGTTGATGCGGACGGAAAATTCGTTTTCATTGACAACGGTGCAATTTGCCATGCGCCTCAACATGTAGCACATTCCCTGTTTACTTTCTTTGACCATCTTTCTCGTCAAGAGCGGACAGAGGCATTTACTGCATTACTTGCAATGACAGAGTTGCCGCCGAAGCCTAAGAAATTGGAAAAATATTATTCGACTATGGCGGAAATCTATCATGACTTTGAATTGAAACCCGTCGGAGAGCAAAGTCTCACGCGTATCATGATGAAGACAGTTCGGGCAGCAGTTGAACACGCTGGTGCAAATTTTGGCGAGGAAGCGTTCCCAATCATTCGCGCCCTTATGTATCTTGATGGCTTAGTTATTCGAACCCACCCGGACGCTCTTTTGATTCAATCTATGGGGCCGTATTTAGAAGAATTCAAAACTAAATTGAAAATTTGAGGTGAGTCTGTGGGGCAAACTGTTGCAGTGATTGGGGCAGGAATCGCTGGCTTGCAATGCGCCCTTTTGTTGAAAGAATCCGGTATTGATGTCCAGGTCTTTGAACGTCAGAATCACATCGGAGGCCGAATGGTCACTGAAAATGTGAACGGCTTCTTACTCGACCATGGATTCCACGTCATGCAAACAGCCTATCCCACTTCTCAACGAACTTTTGACTTTGAATTACTCGGTGCCGAAGCATTCGAACCTGGTGCATTAGTCGTTAAAAAAAGTAAAAAGAAAGCCAAATTTTGGCGTTTATCCGATCCATTCCGTCGCCCAATTCAAGGCATGATGAGTGGAATGAATGGTTTTACATCTCCCTTCAATTTACTACGAATTGCCTTCCTTCGTTCGAAAGTGAGAAGAGGTTCTCTTTCGAATGTGTACTTAGAAGGCGATGAGACATCTGAACGTTGGCTGTTAAATCGCGGTTTTTCAAAATCGATGATCGACCAATTTTTCCATCCCCTTTTTTCTGGAATATTTCTTGAAAATGATTTGCGAACAAGCGAACGTATGTTCCGATTTGTTTTTCGGATGATGTCGAAAGGGGACATGATTCTTCCAAAAGATGGAATTGCTGCAGCTCCTAAATCGCTTGCTGATTCATTAGGCTTTGACCGGATTCACTTGAATTCGAGTGTCGAAAAAATTGATGAATTCACGTTGTTGGTCGGAGATAAACATCAAAAATTTGATGCCATTATCTGTGCACATAATCCATACAGGGAAGAGAGTAAACGGCATGTTTGGACACTTCATTTTGATGCTCCTAAATCTCCACTTAAATCAAAGCATATTCTGCTCAACGGAGATGTGAAAACAAAAAATCAACTGATTGCTCATGTCGCAGTTCCTTCAGACATTCAGCCCAGTTATGCTCCTTTGGGCCATTCCTTGGTTACCGTAACTATTGTGGGTGAAGCAGCACAGAAATTAGGTCTAACCAATGAACATGAAATTCAATCGAGAGCAATTAATGAGCTCAAGAGTTGGTTTGGTTCTCAAGTTGACACTTGGAAGGTTTTAGCCGTTCAACATATTGAGCACGCACTGCCTGAAATTTCTGCAAACAGTGGCCTTTCCGAAGACCCTAACACGTATGAGGATTCCTTTGAATGCGGCGATCACATGATGCATGGAAGTCTCGAAGGTGCGCTTCTTTCAGCCGAAAAAACAGTACAACAGGTTTTGGAAACACTCGAAAAATCTCGAACTTAATTAAGCAGATTTGACCGATGATGAAAAGAAGTCAACCCTCTTCGTCAATCCATGGCGCAAGAGGTGAGAATGCTTGGAACTGGAAATGCATTCATGCCGTATGGCCGGTACCACTCTTTTGCCATGATTGATGGTAAACACATCATCGATTGCCCACCCACTGCAATGGCGAGTTTCCGCAGAGCAGGGATTCCTTTGAGTGATATTGAAACAATATTCATTACGCACACTCATGGAGATCACGTTTTTGGATTTCCCTTCTTTTTACTTGAGCGACGGTATATTTCAGATCGGGGCATGCAACAACCACTCACAGTTGTTGCATCAGAAGGGGTTAAAGAACATCTTCTTCATCTTTGTAAACTGGCATATCCGGGAAGCCTAGAGGAAATATTTGCAACAATTCAATGGAGATGTGAAACAGAGGGTGCCCTCCCATCTGGATTAACTTGGAAGCGTTTCCGAGTTCTTCACGATGATGCAGTTGACCCTCACGGCTACCACTTTGATGCTGGCAAAAAAGGTAGTTTCGTCCATAGTGGTGATTCGGGTCCTGTTGATACTCTTCACGATGAAATTCTCTCATCGCAAATGGCTATTGTAGAAATGGGTTTACCTGAATGGGTCGATTCTCCTCACCATCATAAGCCATCAGATATTCAATCTCTTGCTGAAAGAGCAGGGTCAATACCGTTGATTATCACGCACACTTTTGTTGACCAACCAGGTATCAACCCGAATCCTACAGTCACTGATGTTTATCCGACTCATCCGAAAAATGTTCATCATGCTGAAGACGGGCTTCGGATTATTCTGGGACAAGAAGGATGGGGATTTTGATTCTCTCGTTTGAACTTAAATTTTTTTTCCAAAGTCACCGGAAAGGGGCAAAAGTTGATGTTATTTTTACAAAAAAACGTATTTAAATTAAGACCCTTTATAATATCCATTTTATTTTTCGAACAGAAACAAAAGTTACTCTTCATCGAAGAGCGACGGTCATACTTATGAGGGGGACTCGGACTAACGCACATTATCGCGCAACGCCGTTATCGGCTCAGTTCGATAATGCAATTGAGAAAGAGGCAACCGACATGAACAGAAACATTTTCGACGATTTTCTTTCTCGTCAAACCCTGTTCATTAACAAAGAAATTCTTCGCCATGATCACTTGCCAAAAAATCTCCCTCATCGAGATAAAGAGATTGAAGCGATTGCGTTCAATTTGGTTGAAGCCTTGAACGGTCAAATCCCATCAAACATGACGTTGTATGGTGTTACCGGTGCTGGTAAAACAGCGGTAACAAAATTCGTCTGTAATCAACTGGAAGAGAAGGGTGCAGAAAAGAATCGAAGCGTTCGCTCTATCATGGTGAATTGTCGCCAAATCGACACCCAATATCGAGTTTTGAGCCATCTAGGTAACTCTCTGCGTGAAGAACACGAGATTGATGAGATCCCTTTCACAGGTTGGCCAACTGACCGAGTCTTCGGAGAATTGGTCCGCCGTATGGATGAAAAAGGCGGAGTTTACATTTTGGTTCTTGATGAGATTGACCATTTAGTACGCAAAGCAGGCGATGATTTGTTATACAATTTGACGAGCCTCAACGCTTCACTTAAATCTGCACGAACGTGCGTCATCGGAATTTCAAACGACCTCAAGTTTACTGATTTCCTCGACCCCCGTGTTCGCTCACGGCTTGGACAATTGGATATTGTCTTCAATCCATACGATGCAGAACAACTTCAAGATATTTTGAGGCAACGTTCTGAAGGTTCTCTGAAGGAAGAAATTCTTGACGATGGCGTTATCGCATTATGTGCAGCTCTTGCAGCACAAGAACACGGCGATGCACGCTGTGCACTTGACCTCCTTCGCGTTTCTACAGAGAGAGCGGAGCAAAACGGAGACGCAACCGTTTCTCAGCGCCATGTTCGAATGGCTCAACACCAAATCGAACGAGAACAAATGATCCCAGTCATTTCATCACTGCCAAGTCAACAAAAACTCGTACTTGCATCTGTTCTTTTGAATGAAAAGAATGGGCTTCGAAATATTCAGACCGGTGAAGTTTACGATGTATATCAACAAGCATGCCGTTACATTGGACACAATGCACTTACACAACGTAGAGTTTCAGGCTTGATATCGAATCTCGATATGCTTGGTTTGATTACTGCTCGAACAATAAGTAAAGGAAGATACGGTCGTACAAAACAAATCAATTCATGCATCCCCCAAAACGTAGATGTTCAGACAATCATGATCGAATCTGAATCAGAAATGGAGGAAGTGTTTACCCGTCCATATCGACACCAAACACGACTTTGACTGATAAAATCAATAAAATGAGTATTTTTGAATCTTCGGTGTTCTTATATCCAAAAGGCAGGTGGGCGAGTTCATGAGCACAGAAGAGAGCGACCCTTCCAACAGTGTAGTTTCGATGCTATTGAATCCTTCTCGGACCATGGCAAATTGGTATGCTGGTCTAGGTATGCTTGGAATTTTCCTTGCAATCCTGAATATTCTTGGGTATATCCATCCGACCTATCACCTTTCTTGGGGTGGTCTGTTTACTTTTGAGGCAACGAACGCTGCTTTTGAAATCAAGAGTGATTCTCCACAATTTGTTCTTTCGGATGTTGTTTTCATTGGCCTGTGTTCAGTTATCACCTCTATTGGTTTCCGAACATTCAGTAATGATGAATCTGGTATTGGCGGATGGTTCAAAGGCCTACTCGTCAATGACACTTGGCCTGCATTGGTCGACCCTGAAATCGGAGGTTGGAGTAAACTCTTCGGCGCATGGGCACTTCTGCTCGGATTTTTGTTCTACTTCGCCTACGGAATTCTCTACACAGGTTGGATTGACATTGGCGTTTATTCAATGAGTATCGCCCTTATTGCCTTCGGTCTTGCGCTTCTCATGGCTGCAGATGCTCCAGAAGGCGACGACAACTTGGACTGAACTCATTTGAGTTTCTTTCCAAATAATTTGCGATGACCGTTTAATCCACGTAAAGCATCTGTGAATCCTAAAAACAACCCTTGCCATAAGGCAATGCTCCATCTCAAAGTAAGATTTCGTACCTTGAAAATGGTCAACAGTGACCACTTTCCTTGTTTGATTGCACCTCTGTTAACTACACCCAGTGGCCCCCGCCACAAAATAAACTCATGCAGAAACATCAACACACCTGTGGCTAACAAGAGTTGAGTTTGCCACCGAGACTTGGCCATCTCCCACGACCAATCCTCTTGGGTTAGGAATGAGAACACAAAGGGGACTCCTGAAATGAGAGCCATGACCCAAAGAGGAAATACCGTGAGAACTACGGTTGAACTTCCAATGAAATCTAAGTCAGGGCCTTTTCTTTTTGTCCTCGGAAAATGCCGAATAATCCTCATGTGTGCACGGGCATCTCGTCTACGTTTAGAGAGGAACCTGGAAGATTCAACCTCGGGTACGTGACGAACTACAGCGTTGGGGGCGTAAATTATTGAACCTCCTTCAGCAATAAGTCGAAGGCTCACTTCCATGTCTTCAGCATGATACCACAGAGGGTCGAATCCTCCGATTTCGACTAGAACCTCTCGCTTAAACATTGAACAAGGACCGTTAGCCAAGCTGGTTCTTCTTGGTCGAGAACGATATTTTGTCTCTATTTCAACCGAACGAACACGGCTTACAATGTCGCCTCCATGTTCGAAGATCGTTCGGCCCGTGACGGCCACTACTTTTTCATCTTCATCAATTGGTTCAATTTCAAGTATCATGTTATTGACCCAATCAGGTTCTGGCCGCACATCAATATCTGTGATAGCAATCCATTCACCCTTCGCTTGAGTTACTGCCAGTTGCCTCCCAGCAGAGAGGCCTTTTGCATCTTGAGTGAATATGTGGATTGGCACATCCCCTTCACCATCGGCCCATTTGAGTAGTTGTTCCTTAGAGCCGTCATTTGAGCCATCATCAATTGCGATAATCTCTAACGGTCTGTAGGTTTGAGCAACAAGTGATTCCAGGCATTCGTCAATCCAATCTATACCATTACGCACACAAACAGTAACGCTAACCATCGGTTTTTGTTCACTCATTCTATCACTTCAAAGAGGGAAAGAAGATATCGGCAACGTTGTTTTACTTCAAGCGAAGTGTACTGGACAACCACTCCTTTTTTTGGTTGACCATACAAGACCAGTGTCCCGATAGGAGCGAGGCAGTGGATGACAAGTGGAGCCAAATCTTCCTCACCATCGACTTCCAGCACCAATGTTTCTTCTGCAAGCAAAGCTTTGGAAATGGCTTCGTTGAGTGATGGTGTCAAATGCCCTGCAGGATTTTCTGCATGAAGATGGTGATGGAATTGGCTTGTATTCACTTTCAAATCATCATCAAGTTCATTTCTTTTTGTGAATCCATCTATGAGCGCAATATCAGGTGTGAGCCCCATGTCGAGCATGGTTTTGGTCGTGACATCACCTACAGTAATAATTGCGCCATGTGGAGATGGCAGTCCATCCAATGCCGCAGCCATTCCGATCTCAGGGTCATTTTCAGGCCCCTCAAACAATGACCCCATCGGGGTCTTGAGTTCTTCATCAAGAGCAGATGCCATCTTCAAGAAACTGTTTCGTAATTTCTTCGACATCCAGGGGTGGCCTTCTTGATCCATGTGTCCGTTTCGAATCGCAGAGGAACTGATGATTCCTCCTTCAACTCCGTCAAGATGCATTACCTCGATGATATGAAGTTCAGATAATCCATTTTTCAAACGTTCTTCATTTATCGAGTGGCACATGCCAATCGTTTCAGGCGTTGCTACAATTGCATCTGCCTTTGGGTGATGAGGCGCAGGACCATGGACATCATTGAGTTGGTGAACGGAAATTTTGCAATCAGTATTCTTTGCCGACCAATCGTGTAATTTATCCATACGGTCGTCAAAAGATTGTACAAATGGAGATTTTCCATCAGCCATTGCGTCAGAAGTGATGTGAATTTCGACAGAATCTGCATTTTTACATGCTGCATTGAGCAGCAATCGGTGTCCTGCATGAAGCCGGTCGAAGGTACCTCCAACCAGACAACAGCGAAAACGCCGAGCAGATGTCATGAAACGCTGTGGAGTGAACTGCTCTTTGATTGCATCGCTTGTTTCATTGCAAAGAAAGCGGTTTGAAAGTAGAAGAAAAGAGGCGGAAGCTGTACCCCGACGCGTAACGGCCCTTTTCATCGCAAAGCTCGAGGGCCTGACCCAGCGTCAGGGTTTGCTGTCCAGAAGGTTGGTTGTCTCGTGTTCATTCTGTCGTCGCACGAGGACCCATTACCTACCGGTTGGTTTACCGCTTTGCACCGAAGGTCATTCCTCGAAAGGTCACTTCAGTCTTCGATAGCGGACCGTACCATTGGTATCAGACTTCACAGCAATTTTCACAGTAGCTCTGCCAGATGTTGCGGGTACGGCAGGCAGTCCACCTGCCAACCCCTTTTCAAATCATCGAATTATTCTAATTTTGATGCAAATGAGCGTGCATAGAGTAACGCACCTACCTCAGGTTCACCCTGTTTGAGAACTTGCAAATTCATTGAGGGCCATGTTTCTACTGAGCGAGCAAGCCATCCGACAAGTGGATGAGTCCTACCATAATGCACAGGTTCTTTCCGTTCAACAGTGGCTAACATATCGTATACGTCGAGCAGAGCAGGTTTTCCGTCTCCTTCTTCAAGCAACAAGATGTGGAGCACATCGTCTAATCCTAATCTTCCGGAGGGGTAAGGAATTGGCCAAGCAGGTAATCCACCTCTCTCGCCAGTTGGGCGAGTTAACATGGCTGGCCAAGGAAGCGGATTTTTTGCAAGCCATCGCCGCCCGGATGTTGAGGAGAGTTGAATTTGTAACCATTCACCAGACCAGGTTTGCCACCAAGAATATGGCAGTTTTGACATCACTTGACGAAGAAATTCGGGAGACAGCGGCTCATTGGATTCCATAGCACTGAGCAAAGTTCCCCAAAGATAGAGCACGGAATCATTCGGGTGTGCTTTGGCTGCTGCTTTGCATTTAATCAAGCACTCTTCTACATGATTGGAGAGCGGCATTCCAAGAGGGAACAGCGATTCCAATACGTGTTCGGGTTGGCGGGGAGCATCAACCCAAAGAGTACATGCCCGTAGCAGCATTTGATGAAATTCTTCAGGCAATTGACTTGTTGAAAGCAATACAGCAGTAGCCATCCAGGTGCCTAGATTTTCATCCTCAAAAAAGGAATCATATCGAAGTATAGATTCAACATTTTTAGTGAAACGTTGGCGAACTTTCTCTAATGCTAGTACACTCCAACCCAGTGAACTCTTCGGCATTGCACTGATCAAAGTCGAGGTTTCACACTGTTCAATGGGCAATAAATCCGCCCAACCGTTTGGTAGAATCGTTCGTAATCGAACCCAACGTGATGTTCGATGTTCTAGAGGCGTTGCAATCCAAGCGGCTAATGGATGCGTACTTTCATTCAGGTTCGCCCAACTCTCATCACCTTGCGGGTAATTTGAAAGGGCATACCACATTGTTTTTTGTCGATCAATATCCCGTTCAATATCAGTGAAAGATTCCCTTTGAAAACCCTCGTCTCCTTTCCATGATATCAGCAATTCCTCCGCCGTCATTGGAATTTCTTCATACACATTCTGTTGTGAAAAGGTATTTGTCGATTGGAGTAAAGTGAGAGGGATACTTTTGCCTCGGCCAAGTAGTATATCTGCTTCGAGTAATTCTTTTCGTGTTCGAAGTATCGACGTAGCTGAAGCAAGCGGCGTATAATCTCCAGATGATGTGATGAGGATTCGACAACGGCCGGACGAGAGAATGCGTTCCAGAATACGTTGATTCTCTTCAATGCTATATGGCCATTCAACAATACATTCTGCGGTCGTGTTTTGAAAATACCACTCGAATAAGGCCACAGCACCAGTATTCGATACTCCAGAGAGATTGACATAATTCATCGAATCTCCAGTCTTCCATTCAACAACTCCAAAGTCAGCAAGTAATTGCCGTTGAACAGAGATGGAAGGAATACTGCCGGTTCCTTTCGATAAATACTCTCGCAAATCCTCCTTTCGTTGCAAAATTTTCTCTTCGCTTAGCCTTGGATGGCGTGTGCGTATCCAATAATCAAGCACTTCATACGGTAAATAGCGAGTCGTACTTTGTTGGGAGTTTTCCTCGAATACGAGAGCTTTTTTGCGCAGAGCATTCATTGCCATGGTCCGATTAACTTGGAGCGTAAGGTGTGCATGCATCCCCATTTGGGGGGAAAGAGAAATATCCGTTCCAGTAGCTGTGCCAAGCATATATTCCCCCTGCAGAAGTGAATCTGGTAGTGGTGGCGGCGAATTCGTCTCGACATACCATGTCCCGGGGCTCAATAGCCACTCGCTGCTGGAATCGAGTAATGTGGCTTGGACGATTCCGATCCGGTCGATTTCGCCCGTCCAATCTCCAAGCGTCCCGCGTGCACTTTGCTGAGCGGGTGGATTCGTAGGTTCAAAATCTGAGAGCGTATACCACCGAACCACCTCTTCTCGTTGAACTGCCCAACGCCCCCCTTGCCTTCCATTGGAGAATGACTGCACCTCGGTTTGGGCAGATACGCCGTGATTCGGTAGCGGTAAGAGTCGCGAACTGGGGCTTTTTACATAACCAAGCAGCAAATGAGGGCCATCTTGGCTGAGTACAATCGCATCCGCTTGTTGCGGGATTTGAGTGATGAGGGTACGTGCTCTGGCGAGTGCATCTTCTGATAAACGCCTTCTTCCGGCCTCATTGAGTCGGTGAATTGCTCCACGAATGCTCCCCTGTTCATCTCTACTGACTTCATTACGTTCACGTAGCTGTCGTAAGGCCAGGGATGCATGTGGCATCCTCAATTCCAATGACTCTGCAATCTCGGAAACAGTGCCACCACCGTCCAATAGCCAGTTAAGAACGCGACGCTGATGGCCACTTCGAATTCTTTCTCCTGACATCAAAAGACACCTTGTTCTTTGTTCAGAGGCCACTGTTCATAAATCTTTCACTTTAACTCTCTACTTAGTTACAATTAGTTATTTATTTCCACTGGAGAAAGTTTCTTTTTACTTACATTCCAATTTTCAGGTGTGAAAAAAACACTCGATTTGAGTATCAAATGTAACTATCATCCAATTCCTACGGCAAGGGTTATATGAGCACCCTCGGTCATCTGTTTTAGTGGCCCATCTCCCAAACGGGAATCGGCCTCATGACAGGAGGAATAACACATGAAAACAACCAGAATCAGAGAAAAAATAAAAAAATTCTTAGGAGATCGTCCACGTAACACTGCCGAGATTTTGGAGCACATCAACAGTACTATGCGTCATGGAACCACAAGTCAACAACTCGGAAATGTCCTTTCAAAGGACAAAGACATCGTCAAAGTCGGATACATTAAGCGTTCTGGCATCCTTTCTGGAGGATATGATATTTGTGAATGGGCAACCCGTAACTGGGTTTCTTCGAATTGTCCTGGATGGCAAGAGGGTACACCAATCATCATCGACAACGATGGTAACGTGACCACCGGTGCAAGCACTGGTCGAAGTCTCTGAAGCCTTGAGTGATTCCAATCTTTCTCGGTAGTCATCTCGTTTTAACGGGAGATTCAATAAGGGGGAGCAATTGGCACCGCCATGGATAACTTGGATAAGACTGAGAACTACACCGTACGCGATATAAGTTTGGCTGAACAAGGCTCTCTTCTTGTCGATTGGGCACGAGCGCGCATGCCTGTTATGGCCAAAATCCGGGAAGAAGCAGAGCGCACCAAACCTCTTGCTGGAATGCGCGTCGCTGGATGCCTTCACGTCACCAAAGAAACTGCAGTTCTCATCGAGACGATTCGCGCAGCGGGTGCAGAAATCTCATGGTCTGGATGCAATCCTCTCTCAACTCAAGACGATGTAGCAGCTTGGCTTGCCTCAGAAGGATACTCTGTTCACGCTTGGCACGGTCAATCGAACGAGGATTTCTATTGGTGTATTGACCGCACACTTGAATTCAAACCAACGCTCACACTTGACGATGGTGCGGATCTCATTGTTCGTGTTCATGGTGAAAAATCAGAATACGCCGCTGGCGTCATCGGTGGAACTGAAGAGACCACGACTGGTGTTCACCGACTTCGTGCAATGGCTGCTGCTGGGGACCTCCGTTATCCAGTTCTTGCCGTGAATGATGCAGTCACAAAGTGGGACTTTGACAATGTCTACGGTACTGGACAATCAACAATTGACGGTATCCTACGAGCAACATCGGTTTTGGTTGCAGGTAAGACATTCGTCGTCGCTGGATATGGTCACTGTGGAAGCGGACTGGCTATGAGGGCTCGAGGAATGGGAGCAAACGTCGTCGTTACTGAAGTCGACCCACTTCCGGCTCTACGTGCTGTCATGGAAGGTTTCAGCGTCATGACCATGGATGAAGCGGCGAAAGTAGGAGACATCTTCTGCACAGCTACTGGTATGGAAGACGTCATCTTTGGTCCTCACTTTGATTCAATGAAGGATGGTGCCATTATTTCCAACACTGGACACTATGATTGCGAAATCAAGATTTCAGATCTTGAAGAGCGAGCAACTTCTGTTCGAACCATCCGTGCAAATAACGAGGAATTCCTCATGCCTGACGGTCGGCGCATTTTCTTGCTTGCTCGTGGACGTTTGGTCAACCTTGCAGCTGCTGAAGGCCACCCATCTGAAGTGATGGACATGTCCTTCGCAAATCAATTCCTCTCTCTTTGTCGCTTGGCAAAAGAAGGCACCTCAATGGGCAAGGAAGTCTATGATATCACCAAGGAACAAGACCAAGACCTGGCATCGACGAAACTCGATACGCTTGGTTTCAGTATTGATGTCCTTACTGATGCACAACTTGCATACCTAGACGATTACACAGTCGGAACATGAGCTGTTTTGCGTTGTAAAAATTACTTTTACACCGTTTGAATGACGAATGACTCTTCAATGTTCACGTCAAACAAACACATAACCGATGTTTGCCAGTAAAATGATGACGGTTAGATACACGCTGACTTTGTGGAGTATTTTGAAGAGTTTTTCATTGCCCTCATCAGTAGCACGGTTCGTTGCTGGAATGATAAGGTAACAGATGAGTGCAAACACTGCAGTTGACCCTGCAATTCCGTAATGGATTAGGCTTGGGTCATCGTGGAAATAAAGGTCGACAACTGAAGCGGCCCCAAACACTGTGAGCCACATGAAAAATTTGGGCCAAAGGGCTCGAATGACAACTCCAAAGTCCTTGATGTCGAGTTTTTTGAACAAGGTTGGGGCAACAATAGCGGTTTGCAAAAGGATGAAGCCGACAATCATGCCTGGAAAATAGTAGTGCATGATTCACGCAAGTGAAAGCAGCATAAAAATTAGGACGCCCTAAAAAGTGGGCTCATTTTTCAATTTCCGTTGAAAATGGACATTGCCTTTTCGACAGAAGCACCTTCGCATATAATTGCGTGGCACGCTGCAGTCATGCGAACCGCAGATTCGATTTCGCGTTGGTGGATGTTCCGCCCTGTAGCAGCACCCATACAGTTGCCAACTGCCATTTGGTCATGGAGTCGCTGTAGGAATTCATCTGCAGGAAGTGAGCCACCGCCGGAGCAAATGATTCCAGTTCTTCCCGCAGCTTCGGCAGCGATTGCAAGCGATTGTGGTTGAGTCATTCCTTCAAATGCACGAGGGTAGTTGACTTTTGCAAAGTCCGCACCAATACATGCAGCAACACCTGCCGCACCTGAGATAAGTTGTGGGTCCTTTTCATCAGCAACTGCTTTGCCACGCGGATACATCCACACAACAGCAAGCATTCCAAGTTCGTGTGCTTGGCGGATGAATTGAGCCGCTTCTGAAAGCATCTCATGTTCAAATTCGCTTCCAATGTAAATGGTGTAACCGATTCCGACAACGTTGATTCCGTTATGAGTCAATGCCATGACATCATCCATATCCCACATTGCTTGAGATATAGGATCTCTTTGGTTTGTTTTCACCATGTGTGATTTCGAGTTCAATTTGACGAGATAAGGCAAGTTAGGATAATCCCGTGCATAGTGAGAAATAAGCCCGAGTTGGCCGGCGAGAACACCTATAGTTCCTGCATCATGGCAGCGTTGTCCAATTTCAAAAAGGTGGCCTGGGTCGTTTGAAGTCGCTGGGATTCCTTCACCGTAAAAATCGTCATTGAGGTGTTCGATTTTTTGGTCGCAGGCAAAAAGATTCATTTTACCCGTTCCAGCAGTGGCTGCATCCATGTTTTGGATGTAGGTTTCAATCAAATCATCGGGGACATCTGCTGGGACATTGTACTTCGACATCATCTCACCTGTAATTGGGCGAAACGCGATGAGGACTTCAAGACTACGGCTTTGAACTCTGTAATTTTATACGCATTTTAACATAAAAACAGAGAGACTGCAACGGCTCAATTCTCTGTCTTCCTCTTCGGTAAGATCCGTGAATTGTAAGCGTTCAATTTCAAAAAAGGGGCCGAAGTAGTGTTCAACATCTTCATCAGAAAGTGCGAAAGGTGGTCCCTGCATCTCTTCTTTCGGATAATCAAAAGTCACCATTAGACCCTTTGCGTCTGCAGTAGTGAGTTTTCGTAATTGCTCGACATACTGGGCTCGTAATGATGGAGGTAAAGCAACTAAAGCCGCTCGATCATACCAAGCGGAGAACGGGGCCTCATCCGGTTCAACTTTGAAGAAATCAGCCAGATACAGATTGATGTTCTCAGCGCTATACTTTTCGCCAACATCTCGAGAGGTCTTGAGGGGTTCCTTTGACCAGTCTTCAAAGAACTCTTTCACGGCTTTTTCTACAAACTCTATTCCATTCACGAAATGTCCTTGTTGAGCAAGCCAGTGCATGTCAAGAGATTTACCACACAATGGAACCAATACATTGGAAGAAGAATCCAGTTGCAGTTTAGACCAATGCTCGGTTAATGCAGGGTTTGCTATGGAGCGATGAAAACCGATACGGTTCTGGCTCCATCGCTGATGCCAGATAGACATTCAATCACTGGCCAGTAAAGTTTGCAACACGCTTTTCGACGTATGCTGCAATACCTTCTTTTGCGTCCGTGCTGTTGAACAGGGATGCTTGCAATTCTCGCTCAAGAGCCAAATGGTATTCAAATGGAATCTCAGGTCCAGTTTGGCAGGAACGCTTGATGTTTCCAACAGCCTTGACCGCCTTGTTAGGAAGTGTGAATTGACTGCACCAGTCAAGAATATCTCGGCGGAAATCTTCAGCAGAGCCTTCCCAGATATGGTTAATGAGATTGCAACCATGTGCATCCTCAAAGGACATGAGTTCACCAGTGACCATCATTTCAAGGGCCATTGCTTTGCCGATAAGACGGGTCAAGCGAGCGGTTCCACCGGTTCCAGCAAGCACACCGAGGTTGATTTCAGGAAGTCCGACTTTACCCGCATTCTTTCGAGCAATTCGAATATCTGCAGCCATTGCAATTTCAAGTCCGCCACCGACTGCGTGTCCGTTGATTGCGCAAACGACCAATTTCGAAGTCTGTTCAAGTCGAGAGAGAGTTTCATTGGCGTGAAGACAGAAATTGTATTTGAAACCTGGAGTGACGCTGTTCAACATTTGAATTGAAGCACCTGCAGAAAAGAAAGAGGCTCCATTTCCGGTCAATACGATGCAAGTAACGTCATCATCGAATCGTGCTTTTACGATTGCAGTGTCAATATCTCGCATCATTTCGTGAGTGTAGGTGTTCGGAGAGCGGTCGTTTGCCCCTTCAAGTGGAGCGCCGGCTGAGTCGGAGGTCAGTTCGATAACTGCGATACCATTCGTGGTAACACCGTAGTTGACTAGGCGGTTTGGCATGGGTTCAAGTTTGAGTCCGTAGAGGTCGCTCATGCCCCTACCACAGGGATTCGCATTAAGAACAAATCGCCTATGGTTCCTGCGATTTCTTTTCGGTTTCAGTGTCTTTAGCAAACGAAACCTTCGCCCCTTTTCGTCTAATTTCATTCCATTGCTCACCGATGGCAACTGCCTGATCTGATGGATTCCAAACGTCTCGCTTGAGTGCTTTACGGAATGGCATCCTTCGGACACCTCGGCCCATGGATTTAGGGTCTTTCGTCAGCATGAAAGGGTTGACAATTCGATATAAAATCGACTTGAACAAAGATGGACGGAACAATTTCCCAATCCAAATTAGTCCATCGCCACGCTTTTTCTGATCTTTCATCCAAGCTTTGCACATCCGCTTGAAGGTTCGATCACCGACTCGGTTCATGAGCCATCGATTCGCAACACTCGTTCGAACATAAGGCATCAAATGCTTTCGAACATCTGCTTCATAGTCACTTTTCCCGAGAATATCATTCGCAGCAAGAACACCAGACCATACCGCCATACGCATCCCAAAGCCCCACATAAAGTCTTGAAGTCCGCCAGATTCTCCAACGTAATATCTTCCATCTTGTTTGTAGTTACGGTTGATGGTAAAATCGCCTTTGCCTCCAACTCGTTTTATCGGAGTTCGATTGAGATTTGGATAGTGAGCCTCATACCAAGCAATGGTCTCATTGAGGAAACGATCGCTTTTCTTTTGTTTCCGCCATAAACAGGTACAGATCAATCCGACTCCATCAATGATGATGAGATATGAATAGGAACCAGGCGCCAACTTGTCGTTCAATTGGAATCCAATGTGGTTTGGATGGTCTGTTTTGAAAATCTCGCCATAGGCAACGGCTGAGGTACCTTTCGGGCCACAAGCAATGATTGTACAATCCTCTTCTTTGACGCGAGATTTGTAATGAATTTGTGCTCCTGCTGCAAGTGCTTGACGCTTAAATCCTTGATCGATGGTATGGTCAGAAGTACCCCGTTCAACAATTCGGTAAGCAACGCTGGGAGTAGTCGCTTGCGTAACGACATCGTCAGGGTGTATCAAATCAACAACATCAAACTCTGTTGCCTTAAATTCAGATAAATCAAAACCCCATTCTTTCAACTGGTCAAAGAAATCAACACCCATGCTCCAGTTTTCAAGTGCTTGAAAATCTCCGTCGAATCGGGCACCTGAATCATCACGAATGTCGTGAACATGGACTTCTTTTCCTGCCTTAGCCAACACCGTAGCAGCGGCGAGGCCAGACAGCCCAGCGCCCATGATGTGGATGGCAGAATCATCGCCCATGACAATCCCCATACAGGCGTGAGGTTTGAATGATGCGTTCCCTTCGTGTGACCATGTCGGGCTTTATTCTCATCGAAGAAGCACCAATTCAGCTCGACGATGTGGCCTTGAAATCGAAATTACCTACCGAAGGATGTGGCGCCGTTGTCTCTTTCTTAGGAATTACTCGAAGTAGAGAAGGCGATGCTGAAGTTCTTCGTCTCGAATTTGATGCATGGCAAGAGCAATTAACGCCGGTTTTGCATTCTTTAGCCGAACAAGCGATTTCTAAGTTCGGAGTTCTCGCCGTTGTTATGGCGCATCGAGTTGGAAGTGTAGGACCTCAAGAGCCGATTGTTGCCATCCATGTTGGCAGCCCTCACCGAAAAGAGGCATTCCAAGCTTGTGAATGGCTCATCGACGAACTCAAAAAGCAGGCGCCCCTATGGAAAAAAGAAGTCACGAGTGAAGGTGAGTCTTGGAAAGCAGGTCTTGGTTAAAGGAGTTGAAAAAATGGACAAAGAAATTGAAGGAATCGTAGAAATTGGCTCTAAACCAATTGTAGAACGACGAGCAACAGCTACAGGTTTACTCAACCTTTCACAACATTCTTGTCAAGCAATACAAAAGAAAGCAGTCAAGAAAGGAGATGTACTTGAAGCTTCAACAATCGCAGCCATTCAAGCGGTCAAAGATACGCCACGTATCGTTCCTCATTGCCATCCTATTCCTCTTGAGGGATGTACAGTAAACTGGTCCTGGGAAGGCCATTCTTTACGTTGTACAGTGGAGGTCTCAGCACATTACAAAACTGGAATTGAAATGGAAGCACTTACCGGAGTCAGTGCAGGTTTGTTATGCGCACTGGATATGGTAAAGTCATTGGAAAAAGACGATTCAGGTCAATACCCGAGTACCTCGATTTCGGATATTGTAGTTCTCGAGAAATTCAAAGGAAAATGAACTCAACTCAGGGCAAGAACCTCTTTGACACATTCAACGATTCGTTCATTTTCTCTGCTTGAGCGAATTGCAAACCTGACGGCATTATCTCCTAAAGTGACGCCCATGTTTTGAGCATCACGAATGAAGACACCTCTTTCTTTACATGCCTCAATAAATGTTGACGAAGTGTGGTGTGTTTGTTCTGGAAGAAACGTCAAAATGAAATTAGCAACACCCGGCAGTACGCTGAAGTTGTGTTGTTTTAATTGTTCACTCAATACCGTTCTTTGTTGATGAATAACAGCATATTGTTCGCTGTAATAGGTTGGATTTTTCAATGCTGCAACCGCCGCTAATTGCCCAGGCAAGCTCACTGCCCAAGGAGGTATGAAGCGTCGCAACTCAATCATCTTTTGACTGACTGCGTAGGCGACACGTAATCCGGATAATGCGTAACACTTGCTCATGCTTTTACAGACAATTAAACTTGGATTTTTGGCGACGAGTGATTCCAAGGATTTCGCATGTGGAATATAATCGATGTATGTTTCATCAACCCATATCATCTTGCATTGTGTTGGTGATTCGCTTTCGTCTTGGATTCTTTGTACAATTTCACCCATGTTGTCACAATACACTCCCGTTGGACTGTTTGGATTGACTAAAATCACTGCGTCATGCAGTCGAGCCTGTTTCACCAATTCATCTTCATTAATACGAAACCCGTCTTCTCCATGGAGCACAAAATTTGTCATTTCGCACCCAATTACATGCGTGAGAATATGGCTGTATTCCCCATACATTGGAGAAAGTACCAGAACCCTTGAATCTGAGGTAAGCAGTTGTGGAAGAAATGAAAACATCAGAGACGAAGAGCCCGAAGACACGGCGACATGTTTTGATTGGACGCCTCTGGTGACAGCAATTGTTTCAATCAATTCTTCACACTGCGTCGGAGGTGATTCTTGACAGCAGCGTTCAAGTTGTTCTCTGAGCACTTGGAGTGCTTCAGGGCAAGGTGGGAATGGGCTGTCTAATACATCGGCAACAACCAAAGTGTCGCGAACAGTAAAATCAAATTTTGAGGTATCCCATGACTTTCCACCATGATAACATACCTCCTCGTCGTCTTCGAACTCCGATATCTTTTCAGCATTCAATGTTCGTGCAATGTGCGGATCAAGATACATTGGATAATACAAGGTTTCACCGTATTGAATGCCGTGTTGTTCGAAAACAGTCATTCCAATTTTCTTGTATAAATCGATGACATTCGCATGGCCCATTGCAACGATGTCTGTCCCTTCAACCTGAAGCACGAACTTGAGTGCATGTGCCATTAACTGCGCCGAAATCTGTTTTCCTCTAAATTTCGACGACACGGTCAATGCGCGAACTTCATACGTTGAGGAAAGACGATCACCACATTTTGAATGCAATGTTTCATCTAATGTTTCTTGAGAAAAATACCTGTTCACACGGAACGGTTGTTTGTTGGGTGGATTCAAACTGATGTAGCCTGCAAGCTCTTCATCAATCATACATGCAATAAAGTGATGGCCAGGGTCTTCCAGTTGTTGTTCCGAATTGGCCTGATATTGTTGTAATTCACTGGCATAAACCTCATGTCTTAACATTGAAATTTTATCCCAGATGTTGCGTATTTCTGAGTTTGAAGGCAGTGGGTAATCGAAAAATATGAACTCAGTCATAACTCACAATAATTGGTAAAGAACTTCAATGATTCGCCGGTTAATTGACAATTGCTCTATCGCAAAGACATTATTCTATTGCTTGTAGCCGGCATCATGCGAGTCAAGGCACTTTACATGGTCGCCCTTATGCTTACCTTTTCCTTAGCCGGATGTTTTGGTAACGACGTTGTCGTTGAAGAACCAGTAGTCGAAGTTGTTGAAGATGTTCGAATCTTTGTGACAGATAAATACGGTAATGACACAAATGTCCCTCCGCTTCAAATGGAGTTTCAATTCAGTGATGTTGGTGAAACTGGTAAAGAACCGAGTATTGGAATTACTTCCAGTGGCTGTATCTTTTTCATTGCCATGGAAAAAGTGATGAGGTCATGCGATTATGGTGAGGCCTGGGAAGAAACTCAAGATCCTGTGCAATGTTCCCCAACCACCAGTGACCCCTATGGCTGGGTTGATCCAATCACAGACCGTATCTTCAATGTCCAAATGATTGGACTTGAGACCTCATGGATTTGCTGGAGTGATGACGATGGCGAATCATGGCTCGGTAACCCACACGATTCTGGAACGACACCAATTAACGACCACATTAAGTTAGCAAGTGGGCCGTGGACAAGTTCGGGATACGGGGCTCTTGGTTCACTTACTGGAAATTTCTATGAAACCGCAGTTTACTATTGTTACAATAAACTCGCAGGTATCTTTTGTTTCACAAGTTTTGATGGTGGAGCGACCTTTGAAGCCGGTGGGCAGATTATCGGTTTAGCAACTACCAACGGCGGTTTACATGGCGCCATTTCTACTGCTGCTGATGGAACGGTCTACGTTACTCCTCGTGTCGAAACCCCAACCGTTATCGTCTCGAAGGACAACGGATTTTCGTGGTTTGAACGAACAATGGGTACAGATGTGAGTACTCCTTATCCGCGTAAAAACTCAGAGGTCTCCGCAGATACATCCTCGAATGCATATCACGTTTGGACCGGTGCAGATGAGGGCGTATACATGTCTCGTTCGACTGATTCAGGAGAAACTTGGGAACAAGAGAGTATCAGGATATCACCAGCGGGTGTCATTTCAACGGTATTCCCTCAAACCGATGCTGGTGACCCTGGCAGAATTGCCGTTACCTACCTGGGAAGCGAAAACACAGAAATGATTGGAGAGTCAAATATCGATGGAAGTCCTTGGGATGGAAATGCACACTATGCTCCTAACAATGCGACCTATCACCTTTACATCACATACAGTCTTAACGCTCTGGATGAAAATCCAATTTTCCATACGCAGAGAGTTACCGATGACCCCGTCCAATATGGCTCAATTTGTTTAAATTCAGGTGATTGCCGAGATATCGGCGGCTCGAATAGGAACCTCTTGGACTTCAACGATTTGCACATTGACCGAGAAGGTCGAGTGTATGTTGCCTTCGCAGATGGTTGCACCGGTGAATGTGCTACTAGCAACAATTCCAGTGCAGAGGATTCACGAGACGGAAGAGGTTCGGTCTACTACCTTGCCAGTGGTCCAAGTCTGCTTGAAGCATTTGACCAGATGGACCCACTTCTCGCAACGACGAGTAACGCAGAACCTCATGAACCGTGTCAAGCAGATACGTGCAAGAGAACTCGCGAAAATGAAACAGAAGAATGAACTTTCATCGATGTATCATTGTTTATTCGGAACAACAACCGACAAGTGTAACCGTCGAATCACACCGTTTCATTCATGGGTGGGGCGCGCCCGTCTGTTCTCATGGGCAGCGTCGGAGACCTCTACCACCACTTCTTAGAGGCGGTTGACCAAGCGGCAATTTCGAGTGCTGCATGGCGTGGTCTAGGTGAAAAAGAAAAGGCCGACGAGGCTGCAGTTGAGGCAATGCGTCGTACTTTCGATAATGTGCCATTTGACGGACGAGTCGCCATTGGAGAAGGTGAGCGTGATGAAGCGCCTATGCTTTACATCGGTGAAGAAATAGGCAGCATGGTCGGTGTTGCAGGAGCGCCTCAAATCGATATTGCTGTTGACCCGCTTGAATGTACGAATAACTGTGCATCGAACTCTCCAAATTCAATCGCAGTTCTTGCTGCAGCTCCTCGGGGAACTCTACTGCATGCGCCTGATTGTTACATGGACAAAATCGCAGGTGGCTCCGAACTTGTAGGTCATATCAGCCTTGACGGTGGTGTTGCTTACAATCTTGAACAAACCGCTGCTGCCCTTGACAAAGCGGTTTCAGATGTACGCGTTGTTGCCCTTGATCGTGAACGTCATACCGACTTGTTCAAAGAAATCCGTGCGAGTGGAGCACAACTTGAATTGATGGGTGATGGCGATGTTTCCGCCGCTATATGGGCTGCACAACCTGATGGACCTTTTGATTTGTTAATGGGTATTGGAGCCGCCCCAGAGGGCGTTATTTCTGCGACCGCCCTTCGTGGACTTGGTGGAGTATTTGAAGGCCGACTTGTTTTCCGTTCTCCTGAAGAAGAGGCTCGAGCAGAGAACATGGTTGGTGACGACCTTACGCGACTTTGGGAGGCGCATGATTTGTGCAAGAGTGAAAACGCAATCTTTGCTGCTTCTGGCGTTTGTGAAGGTTATCTGCCAGCTGCGATTCTTGGAGAAACTCATACCACTACCTTCGGTGAAATCATCGATGTCGAGACGGGCACAGTTCGTCAAATTCAAACAACCCGTGCAATTTGATTCGCTCGCGAACTTCAAGTGGGTTGGCACAGACACATGCTCATGGCCGTGCAACAAGTTCGCATCGAGGTTCGATTGCCAGAAGGGCATTGGGCTGGAGATGTTACGCGCAGCCATCCATCCGCAGTTCTCCGTATCGAAGAGCACATGCCGCTGCAAAAAGGTCGAGGAACGGCTCGAGCATCCTGCAGTGAGGAAATTGTAGATACGGTTTCTTCGCATCCAGGAATCGAAGAAGTCCGAAGTTTTGGAAAACAGAGTTTTGTCGTTGATATCATCGCTGGTGGAGGAGGATTTCTCAAACCTCTGTTGAAGGTTGGCGTTATTCCTCGAACGCCGTTTGAAGTTCGAGACGGTTGGGTTGAATGGACAATCTCTTGCGCTCGAGAAAAAGTTCGAGATTTACTTTCTGGATTTGATAATGAAAACATTCCTCATCGTTTGGTTTCAACGCGTGGGTTGTCAAGTCGTCTTCTTACTCCTCGACAACGGTTTGTATTTGATACGGCCATGCAAGAAGGGTTCTACGATGTTCCCAGAAGAATTACTCTCACGGAATTAGCAGCCGTCCTTGATGTAGCAAAATCAACGCTTTCAGCCCAATTACAACGTATTGAATCTACAGTACATCACACCTTTGCAGAGGAAGTGCGTAGGCGCAGCCCCTGACAAATACGAACATGTTCGCAAAGGCAATAAGGTAGACCCGAGCCTCGGGTTATCATGGACAATCTACCAAGCACATGGGAAGACTGGGTTTCGAACTTTAATGAATGGCAAATACGCGTTGGATTTAATCCAGATTGGCTGGGTGACTTTGATCTCTCAATCCAGTTCGATTGGGATCGCGCTGGCGACGTTATCGAATACGGTGACTACAAAGGCCGACCAAAATGGGAACGCTCTCTCCAAGTCCCTCAACAAAGCATGCGTGATGCTCTCGTGAGCATGATCACTGTTCAAGGCGACACTGAGTTCGCTTCCGTCGAACAACAACGTCACTTGCTTGCATCCGCACCCACCGACTATGACCGATATGCAGCTGCCCGTATCATGGCTGAAGAACAGCGTCACGGTTGGCAGATGGCTTACCTGTTGATGACTTACTTTGGACAGCAAGGACGTCGTGAAGCTCAAAAACTCCTCGAGCGGAATGCACAAGATGGCGATCGATTGCTTGGTGCTTTTAACCAACCAATGACACACTGGCTTGACTTCTACTGCTACACTATGTTTGTCGACCGAGATGGCAAGTTCCAACTCGGTATGCTTTCAACATCAGCATTCAAGCCTTTGGCTGCATCCATGGGTCCAATGCTTAGGGAAGAATCATTCCACCTTGGAACAGGGTCGAATGGACTGCGTCGCGTCATCAAGGCGGGTATCATTCCTCTTGACTTGCTTCAAAGATACTTCAACAAGTGGGTCTCCACTGCACATGATTTGTTTGGTGTTGACGCATCATCTTCGGCCCACTGGTCGTATGTATGGGGCGTTAAAGGGCGCTGGGATGAGCGTAAGAAACTCGAAGCAGGACTTGAGGTTGATAAGGAAGTTCTCAACGAAGAAGCACGTGGTCATTATCATGACGAAATCGTTAAGGAAGTCGAAAAACTAAACGGATATTTGCCAGAAGACAGTGTTAAATTGTTCGTTCCTCACGAAAACTTCAACCGTGCTATCGGCACATACAAGCGCCAAAAATACACAACAGAAGGAACAATCTTCGAAGGCACAGATGAAGAGTGGAACGCATACCTTGCGGCTGCTTTACCATCTGCACAAGATGAAGTTGACCTCAAAGAATACTTCAAACTCGAGTGGGTTGCAAACAAACCAATGTCTGCTCGTCAAATCGCATCCGGTATCGGTGTTGATGCTTGAACACCAACCTGAGGGAATACCATGATTCCAGTATCACTGTATGGTCTCGACATTGAGAAGTGTGAGGCGTTTTACGCCGCTCTTCCCGACTTGGTTGCAGATACCGTAGACGACGAAAAATATGCCACAGCGCTGTTTTCGATTGAGAGTGAAGCATCGCTTGAGCATATCCGAGTTGCAGATCTATGGGCAAAGTATAATCCATTTGTATGGCCTGAAGATATCTCGAATGAAGTAGAGATGACAATTCGAACTGTCAACTATCCTGATGTTTCGATGCTCGAACATCTGCTTACGCTTGACAATGTTGATGCAACACGAGTTTCGACCTGGATGCATTTCTCGACCAATCTTTTCCCGTTGTATACCGAGGCGGCTTGTGCTACACTCACTCGGATGGGAGTTCCAACTCCATATAATCCAACAGATATTGCCAGTTATGGTCTCTATGTTTCACGTATTGAAGGGTTGAAACTGTATGCTCCTGCTGCAGGTCTACCCGAAATAGGATTACCACGCTCACGAATGCTCCAACTTGGATTGGAGCGGTTTGAATGAACCACGTTTGGATTCACGTCAAATTAATTCTTGTTGTCGCTATTTGGGGAGTCGGCTGGCCAGCAGGTCGGGTCATCGCTCTAGAAGTTGCACCGTTTGCCGCCTCTTGGATACGTTATATTGTCGCAGTGCTGTTTTTCCTCTTCTATCTGAGATTGTCTACTCAGTGGATATTCCCAACGCGTGATGAATGGAAAAGAGTGGCGTGGATTGGGTTTTTTTCAACGTGTTTGTATCAAGCATTTTTCATGGTCGGCATGAAATATACCGCTGCAGGTGACGCTTCTCTCATGATTACTTTCAACCCCTTCTTCACTGCATTATTGGCCATTGTTTTCCTCAAAGAAGCCATGCATTGGAGATTGGGTTTGGGCATCACTCTCGGCATTGCTGGCGTCGGAGTTTTGTTTTGGTATTCTCCGAATGTTGATATCCCATTTTATGATCGAGCTCTTGGTGATTTACTGATTGCCGGTGCTGCTTTTGCTTGGGCTTGTAACACTATTCAAATGAAAAAAGCGATGACTGAACCTGCAAAGGATTCCGGGCGCTGTCTTTCTCCGTTGCAGTTGACCGTTTGGTCTTCAGTTGCTGGACTGTTCATGCTTACTCCTGTCATGGTTGTCGAAACATGGATGGTCGGCATCCCTGAACCTTCGTTTAATGGTTGGATGGCTATGATTTTCCTCGCTATTTTTTCAACGGTAATTGCCTATGTATGGTTCGCAGACGGGATTTTAACAATCGGTGCAGGAAAGAGTGCCTTGTATGTCTATTTGGTTCCCATTTTTGGAATATTAAGTGGATACCTCCTTCTTGACGAGAAACTTGGCGCTTCACTGGTTCTCGCATTCGTATTGATTGTTGGGGGTGTGATGCTTGCTCAGAGTAAGCAACCATTTCCCAAGCAATCATCATGAAGTCGGACGCTTTGGGCTTGTCATGGAGATTCGCTGTGTTGCCGTTATCGGTGCCGGAACTATGGGTGCTGGTATTGCACAGGTTTGCGCTCAAAGTGGATGGAAAACTCATCTGTTCGACGCTTTCCCAGAAGGTTTAGAGCGAGGTATGCAACGAATCGACGCCTTTTGGGACAAAGGTATTGCACGCGGAAAGACAACCACTGAGCAGAAAGAGGAATGGTCCAAGAATCTCCATTCGTTTGCAGATATGGCGCTTGCTGTTGCTGAAGCAGACCTCGTTATTGAAGCGGTTCCAGAAATTCCAGAACTCAAGCATTCCATTTTCTCGGAACTTGACCGCTTAGCACCACCTCATGCCCTCCTTGGAACCAATACCTCTTCGCTGTCCATTGCCGACATCGCTGCTGCAACCTCCCGTCCAGAAAACGTCATTGGAATGCATTTTTTCAATCCAGTTCCGATCATGAAACTACTGGAATTGGTTCGACATGATTTGACCAGCGAAGCGACGATTACTGCGGCCCAGTCTGCTGGAACTGCAATGGGTAAAACCACCATATTGGTCAAAGACATTCCAGGATTTGCAACCAGTCGTCTTGGCGTTGCTCTTGGCAACGAAGCCATTCGAATGCTTTCAGACGGTGTAGCCAGTGCCAAAGACATCGATACGGCAATGGTTCTAGGCTACAAACACCCAATGGGTCCACTTGCTTTGAGTGATTTAGTTGGGCTCGATGTTCGGCGTGACATCTTGAAAAACCTACAAACTTCCTTTAATGACGATGCGTATGAACCTCATCCACTGCTTGAAAAACTCGTCGCAGCAGGACGTTTAGGGAAAAAGACTGGGATCGGGATTTATGATTGGTCTTCTGGAGAAGCAGAAGAAACCGAATTACCAGAATGATTGAATCTTCGTAGAATTTTACGAGAGAGCATCGTTTTACTCAGGTTGAAAGTTGGGTTTACGCTTTTCGATAAAAGCTGCTACACCTTCCTTGAAGGCTTCAGTTGTCCCTGCAGCTTCAATGAGTGTGCGTTCATGCTTCAGATGAGTTTCAAAATCATGAACAGACTGAATGTCGAGTAAGTGTTTGGTCGCTTCCTTTGTGTGATTACCCCATTGACTCCATCTTTTTGCCATTTCTCCAGCTGCTTCAATGAGTTGCTCATCATCGACCAAGGCGTCAACTGCTCCAACTGAGACACACTGTTCTGCATCCCATATTTCATTTTCAAAGAAGAATCTTCTACTCACTTGGTCGCCGACCAGACGAGGTAAGAGCCACGTTGTGCCACCGTCTGGTGACAATCCCATTCCTGAATACGAGGCGGCCATTTTGGCTTTTGAAGATGCGATTCTTGCATCACAAGCGAGAGCCAAACCGAGTCCGCCTCCGGCACATGCGCCGTTTATCGCAGCGATGGAGATTTTCGGTGATTGGCGCATTCTCATCAAGAGTGGATGAAGAACGCCGGTTAGATCACGAATGAGTTGTGGAGCATCTTCATCCTTGATGGCTTGAGCAAATGCATTGATATCTGCTCCAGCGGAGAAGAATTTGCCTTCACCGGTGAGAACCAAAGCCCGTACGTTTGGGTTCGTGAGGCCTTGGTCGATGGCTTTGGCAATCTGTGGTAAAAATTCTCGAGAAAAAGACTGTGCAGCAGATTGACCAGAGAAACGAATCAGACGTATACCATTCCCCATATCACTCGATTGAACGCTCATTGCTTCACCTCAAAGTTTGATGTTGACATTCTTTACTTTGGTATAGAATCGCATTGCGTCCTGGCTTTGTTCGACACCAATTCCAGATTGTTTCCATCCGGTAAACGCAGTTTGAGGGAATGTGATGGGATATTCATTGATAGAAACCATACCACTTTCTAAATCACGGGCCATTGAATGTGCTCGGCTGAGGTTGTTGGTCCATATGCCATTGAGCAATCCAAACGGTGAGTCATTCGCCAAAGACAATGCTTCAGCGTCTTCGCTGAAGGATGTTACCGATAGCACTGGCCCGAATAACTCATCATTGAAGAGGAGATTTTCATTGTCAACTCCAGTGACAACAGTTGCTTCCATAAATGCTCCATCGCCTTCGATGATGTTTCCACCACAAACGACTTTGCCGCCCATAGCGAGTCCAGCAGATAACTTCTCCATGACCTCTTTGCGGTGGTTTTGATGAACGAGGCTTCCAATACGGACGCCTTCTTCCATTCCAGGTCCGACTTTCCATTTGCCGACTTCAGCAACGACGGCATCGACCAACTCATCGTGGACATCTTCGTGAACAATCAGTCGAGAACCAGCCCAACACATTTGTCCAGCATTCATGAAAATTCCAAAGCAAATTGCCTTTGCAGCGTATCTTAGATTCGCATCAGGGAAGACAATATTGGCGCCTTTTCCACCGAGTTCAAGTGTGACGGGTGTTAGGTTTTCACTCGCCTTGGCCATGACTGTTTGTCCAGTAGGAACTCCTCCGGTCAAGACAATTCCATCTACGCCTTTATGTCCAGCAAGTGCATCACCAATGAGACCGCCAGAGCCTGTAATAACCTGAAGAACTCCTGATGGGAGTCCGACTTCTGCTTCTTCCATTGCTTTTGCCCATGCAAGTAAAGACAGAGGCGTCCAAGAAGCTGGCTTTGCAATGACGGTGCATCCTGCAGCAAGTGCTGGTGCAATGGATCGAAGTGCCAGTTGGAGTGGGAAGTTCCATGGGATAATGTGAACAGTTACGCCAAGCGGTTGGCGTAATGTATAGTTCAGTCGATTTCCTGGGACTGGAATGGTACTGCCTTCGATTTTATCCGATAGTCCTGCGAAGTATTCGAGTGTCCACGCTCCGTAGCGGATTTCAGAAAGTGCTTCTCGGAAGGTTTTCCCGTTATTGTTGGATTCTATAACTGCAAGTTCTTTCGCTTTGGCATAGGTTGCTTGTGCCATTTTGTTGAGGATTCGACCGCGTTGGGCAGGGTCCATATTTTTCCAAGAAGAATCATTGAATGCAGCCGTCGAAGCATCAACACATCGGTTCACGTCAGCAAGAGTTGCTTTTGGGGTCGTAGCCATTACTTCACCTGTGGCTGGGTTGAGTATATCGGCAGTAGCGCCGTCCTCTGCATCGCACCATTTTCCATCAATCGACATCTGTTTTGCGCTCATATTCCACTCCAAGGGCTGTCCCCTCAAAGGTATTCGCTTGGCTTGACTTGGTTTCAAAGAACGGAAAAGCAGTCCTTTGAGGTAAAAAGACTCTTGAAGCGAGTTCTCTGTGCATACAGTATGGCTCGAGAGGTAGGTTTGGCAGATGCCGCTGCTCGCACCATCGCTGCCCGTGCTCCTCGACTGCTTGTCATTGCGGGTGCTACCGGAACAGGCAAGTCTACAGCGTCAGTTCAACTTGCAGCGGATATTGGTTTTGCTCGCCTTCTTTCAACCGATGCTGTTCGAGAAATCATGCGTTCATGCGATGAGGATAGAAAGGAACCAGCACTCCATCGCTCATCCTTCTCAAGGGGTAGTTCAGGAGAACCAGTCATCGATTGGTTAGACACTTGTCAAGCAGTTGAAGGAGGTATAGTTGCAACCATTGACCGTGCACGGCGTGAAGGTATTGATTTGTTAATCGAAGGAGTCCACATCAATCCGAGTGAACGCTTGTTACGCAGTTGGCGTGAAGCCGGAGGAATTGCGATTGGCTTGGTGATGACTGTTGGTGAAGAAGACCGACATCGTTCGATGATTCGTTCCAGAGATGCCCACTCTTTCCGTCGTGCTGATCGCTATTTAGCGGCTTTTCCTCGCATTCGAGCAATTCAAGATGGTTTGATTGAACGAGCTAAAATTGCATCATGGCCCATAGTTGACCTTTCCAGAGTGAGTAAAGATACTGACCGAATTAAACATCTGTTGGACCTTGCTTGGAACGAGCACGTTCAGCGTAGTTAAGCATGAACGACATCGAAACTAATCAAAGTGGTCAGCATTGCTGAACCATCTGATATTCCTAATTCACCCGTAAAATGAAGTGTTGTGGCAGATGTTTCGTTGACTTGCATATTGATGATTTTAATTTCAATACCGCGCAACTCACCATGGTGGAGTAAGTCATCATGGACGCTTTGATAGGCTGTTTCACCAGCCTCAAGAGGTTCAAGTCCGCCATCGATCCACAATTGTGTACGTGCTTCAGTCAGTTCGGGAATTGCGTCGACCGCCTCCAAAGAAGCCACCAATACTCCATCAGATGCAGTTTCATAGGGCATCGTTAAACCAGCAACCTTTACGCCAAAAATAGCCATGGAAAGTAAAGACATCAACAGAACAACGCCAGTTGCCAGAAGCATTTGCCCAGCATCTCGGTCTTCATTTGAGTGGCGGGTTTGCATATACATCAAGCACCACCTCCTCGATTCCAAACATCGAGTGTGACTGTCCATGAATTTTCATCGATTGCCAGCAGGTGGTGTACGGTTACCGTTTCTCCAGCCGGAGTTCCAGTGTTGCCGTAAGGTACAGATGTCCCACTGTTTTGTGCTAACCAGCAGTTTGCTTCTTTTCCAGCGGCAATTTGATTTTGTAATAGGAAACAAGCTTCGTCAAGTTCACCATTCTGTAACAACTCACTCAACCGATTTTCACCAGAGACTTCAGCCTCTAAACTCAGTCCATATCGAAATGCATCGTCTCCCGTAATTTCCAATGCAGCATCATGAGCGACGCTGGGTGCATCCGGGACGTGTATCCGGATGAGAAAGGTCGCCGACATGAAGAACAGCCAAAACAGTGTCAGCATCTCAAGGATGTGAACCTGAGCATCTTCATCATGACGCATTCAATCACCCCAAGAATAACGGAGAAGGTATGAATGTACCCGATGATGGATTGAGTCCAGGTACTTCGGTAATTCCAATCAAATTTGGTGTGAATGCAAGGAAGTTAAACACCAGTAATGACACGAGAATCATCATTCCAGAGTGCTTGAAACCAGTTGAGAACCGACCGGTTGACATCAAACCTGCCATGGTACCATTTCCAACCGCTTGCATGGTGACTCCATAATAGAAAACCGTCAAGAAAAACAAGGGGTCGATGTTCCGAATCGTCATGTTTCCAATCGTTTGACCTCCACTGTCTCCACCTTCTTCTCCGCTGGAATTTGAGCCTGCAATAGCCGGAATAAAGACAACTGCGAGTGTGACAATCACGCCGAGGAAAACGAAGTACGAAGTCCAAATAACCGCAATGTAAGAACCAATAGCTCTTCGCCGTTCACCTTCAAGGAATTTCAATTCTCGTGAGTCGTTCGCAGCCGTCACAAGAATGTCTGAAATTTTACCACCTGCTCGGTCTGCTTCAGCAATCAAAGCAATCGCTCTTTGAACCAGTGGCGTTCCAACTCGCTCAGCAAATTGCTTGATAACATCGCTAAATTTGATACCCCAACTCAACTGGTCAGACATTTTCTTGACTTCGTCATTCAGTGCGCCATATTCTGATGTGGCCAGTGTTTGAATCGCCACAGTCATCGAAAGACCTCCCTTCCAGTATTCTGCAAGGTCACGAAGGAAATCAGGGAATTTTTCCTCGACTTCGTTTTTGGCATTTTCAACACGTTCCCAGTAGAAGGAAGCGGGGTATAGGAAGAAAAAGAACATCATTCCGAAGAAGTTGAGGAAGATAAATGGACGAATTGACTTCGGTCCTAACTCAACCTCAGGGCCGAGCCAAAACGACTTGTTGTTCATGTTCGAGGGAATTCCGTCATAGTAGTGAACGGTCATGTCGAAATTAAACGACGAAATTCTTTTGCCTTCTTCCATTGAAAATACAATGAACTCATAGCGGGTATCTGGTGGAATGTTGACCATTTCAATTTGACAATCATCGTTTGCGGTATCGGTGGTGCCGGAGTAAGAGTCCATGATTTCGCCACTTTGAGAGCGAATGGCTACAACGTAATCGGTTTGTGTGTCTGCTGAAACGCTGCAATTCACCCACAAGGGTTGCAAGACTGTCAGGCCGCCAGTTTGGTCGGGGTCAACGCCTGGAACATCGAAATTTTTCCCTTGTTTGGTTAACGTGTTCCATTCTTCTCCTTCCCAAACCACTCGATCGGGTGCGTCTTGAAGTATTGAGCAAGACTGATTAGCGGAATAATCAGGTTTGACATTTGAGTTGAACTGTTCTCCCATCGAATTTCCTTGAGAATCTTTTGCGGTAAGTCCACAATACAAATTGGTAAACATTGGTTCGCCATTTTGGGTCGGAATAAATCCTGAATTTGTTGCCCAAACCGTAGCAGTACCCAATCCTAACAGAATCGAAACAAACAGAATTGCGTAAAGTTTGGTGAGTGTGGAATCGTCCTTAGGCAGGTCCAACTTAACCGTAATTTTCTCCTTTTTACGCGCCATTTTCTCACCTCCTTTCACATTTCTTGTTCTTTACTGCTCGTCCATACCAATATCGCATAAGCGATGTGAATCATTGGCACGAATCCTAAGACAATTCCATACAGCATTCCTTCTGACATCTGTGCGCCAGAACCTGAAACCCAGAACATAATGACAAGCATGACAATCAAAAACAGAGGCATTGCAACAGCGACGACAATGTATGATTCGGCGAGCAGTGCGATTGATTCTAAGAACATCTGAAGACGAGTTCTGTTTTCACGCATGTAGTGTTCAGCACGGTTAAGGAAATACAATTTGAGTTGTCCACCAGCAGTCAGCGTTCCAACCATTCCTTGGAAAAATTCAGTAAGCCAAACGGACGCTGCACGATCAACACTCATCTTCATTGCAGTAATCAAGTCATAACCCAAAAGAGTCACATCCCGATAGACCATAGCAGCGTCATCTGCAACGTCTCCATAAATTTCCTTATTCATGGCAAGCGACCTAAAAATCTTCGAAGGTGTTGCATTTGCTGCAGACATTGCTGCGGTGTATGATGCAGCGTAAGGAAGGTATTTCTCAATCATATCTCCACGTCGCTTTGCTTCTCGCTTTGCACCATTTTTGTTGTAATTGAATGCGAAGTAAGGAATGATCAATCCTCCAAGAGCAACGATGAGCACTTTGAGGAATGGAGGGAACACCTGGTATGCGAAACCATCACAGCCATTACCCGGTTTAGAAGGGTCGATTAAATCTTGATTCCAATATTCCCATTCAAAGCAATAGTTCACGGTTGATGCATCTTGGATGCCCTCCCAGTAAGCAATTATGCCAATGTCTGGAATAAAGAATAAAGAAACAAAAGCCCAAGATATGAGGGTAATGGCAATCGTGGTCATGATTGCAGTGGCAAGATAAACCTCTGGCATCATTGGCATCGAACCTTTGACAAGGCTTTCAGACAATTCTTTGTCACGGCGTGCACGTTTACGCAGCAAACGACCGAGGATGCGATTACAAATCCTCTGCCATGTGGTCAAGTCCATCGAATCACCTCATGTATTGCTTTCAACGAAGTCCGTCAACACGTGCTAAAATTTCAGTTGGTCGCACATAATATTCTGTGACAATTTGAGACACTTGGTCTGCTTTTCGTATATCATTCAAGACCATCCATTCCAAGATGCGCTTGCGTGTTCGTAATTCACGACGCATATCGTCTTGTGAATAATTGAGTTTGACCATGATTTTTTCCAAAACATAGGATTTACCGCTAAAGATGAAGTCATCTGTATTTACGTCCCAACGGAATACTTCATTGGTGATAATTTCCAGTGAGTTCGGATCAATTCCAACAATCTCGACCAGTTGCTTGGTTCTACGAACACGCTTTCCATTGATACGGGTTTGAATTTGAATCGCACATGCTTCCAATGCTGGCAAAAGAACACGCGGGATATCAATTGGTTTGTTTTCCAATCGGTGGACCAGCGAAGGAACAGAGTCAGCGTGGACAGTTGAATATGCACAGTGACCTGTCGCCATCGCTTGGAACAGAACATAAGCTTCTGCACCACGAATTTCACCGACAATAATGTATTCAGGCCGTTCACGAAGTGCTGCTTTGAGCAACTCGAACTCACCAATGACACCTTCGGTTGATTCTCCACCGAAACCTTGCCGCGTTAAACCTGGAACCCAGTTTGGTTGAGGAATGTTGACTTCACGAGTTGATTCAATGGAGACAATCTTCATCTGCCATGGAATAAAAATACACATCGCGTTCAGAGTTGTCGTCTTACCGGAAGCAGTTCCTCCGACAAACAGCATAGGTACTTCATTTTGGAATCCAATCCAAAGGTAAGCAACCATGAGAGAAGACATTGTTCGGAACGCAACGATGTCCGCAGGGGAAAACGGATCGTCCTTAAATCGTCGAATACAGAAGGCCGAACCACGTGTGGAAATCTCATGGCCAAGTTTCATGACAATTCTTGAACCATCCATGAGTGTAGCGTCAAGCAGTGGGTCAGCAACCGATATGTGCTTGCCACAGCGTTGAGCGAGTTTGATAACATACGATTCTAATTCATCATCGGTATTCCAGACACATGTTGTTTCGACCGATTCAAACTTTCGATGATAGGCGAAAATAGGTACACCAGTTCCATCCAAAGAGATATCTTCGACGTTAATGTCGTTCATCAGGACATCCATTTGACCGTATCCAATCAAGTCACGGCGCAGATAGTAGAAAATCTTCGATTTTGATTTTTTATTAATTTTCATGCCGTATGATTTGATGACCTTATCCATTGCTGTGCGGATATATGCTTCAGGATTGGCATCGATTTCTTCAATATTTGCCGTCAGCGAACGAATAAAAATATCGAGAATTTCGTCACGATATTCTTGTTCCTTTTTCGTCATTGGAGGCTCAATAATTTGGTAAATAATGTTCAAAGTTTGCTTGTCACGAACAATGCGTGCAAAAGCGTGCGGAGGCATGACGGGATACTTGTCGAGTTCATCGTATTGGGCACGTTGTTTTGCCCGCTGACGCTTGCCTCCACCTTTGTTTTGTTTTCTCGCCATACGTGCACCCTCTGCCGAAGCAATTTATCACAGGCTATGGCCGACTATAACACTTGGGTGAAAAACACCCCTAAAACCGCCACCCTGCGGCTCAAAATTATTCACCATTCACGCCCTTTTAGCGGGAACGATTATTCTTGGTTTGTGAAAGATTCAAGCCAAGCATGGCATGAGTTGCGAAAGGTGTCAAGTTCGACATTATTGTCGATAATAAAATTTGATTCTTTGATAATTTCTTCCAGCCCCCATCCACGTTCACGGGCATCTCGAACCTCAAATGCGTTTAAGTCGCCGTCTTCTGATCGTCCACGATTTTGAATCCGAGTGAACCGAACATCAGGAGATGCAACCACTGCTACGGAAAAGAAATTTTCACCCCATCGATTTTCAAACACGATTCGTTCAGCCGTACCCCGCATTCCTTCGATTAAAACAAGTGAATTCGATTCCAAGTGTGTATCTACAGCGTCTGCTAACCGCACAGCCAGTACATCTTCTCCATGCAGTGTGCGTAATTGAGCAGCAATCTCTCCGAAAATACCTGGACTTTCCTCCAGTTCTAAGCGTCGGACTTCAGCACGAACCATGTCGCCCATAGAAAGAACTGGAATTTTGTTTTCGGTGAGAACTTGGGCAAACTCTCCCTTACCAGAGCCCGGCATACCGCATACTGCAACGACTCGGGCCATGCTTGAAGGGCGGAGCCGAACGCTCATCAAGATACCTCACAAAGAATGGAATCTGATTCAATTTGAAAACTCTGCTCGTCCCCATCGGCGATCCATCAACTTCCACAGTAAACCAGATGCGAAAATCAATCCCACAGAAATTGCAATCATTCCTTTGTAGCCTTGCTCAACCATGCTTTGATCATACATTGAAGCGGTAGCAGCCAATCCTTCTTGAGACGCCCTTTCCCACCAATTTCCATACAAGGAAACGTCTCCTTGAGTAAATGAAAGTAAGAACAACATCAGTAAGGGGATGACGGTTCCTATCCAAAACCAGATCATAATCGAAGCATCAAAAATAGCTTTATTGGGTCGTAACCCCATTAAGAAGGCAGTGAGAGCGACAATGTAAATGGAATTTGCAAACATGACAATGATGCTTGTAGGTAACGCTCCCCACTCATCCAGTCGCCATGCCATGAGGACAATAAAAATTAGAGATATCCAAGAAGTGGCAAGGAAATAAACCACGACTTTTGCCCGAATAAGTTGAGGAACTCTCAGTGGTAAGCCATTCATAAACTCGGGAGAATCCAAAATGGTGAGCCAAGAATAGAAGTTGAATCCGAAAAATCCGAGGAATGGTGCATACGAGAGAAGATTGATAGGAATAGGAGCCTCTGCAAAATCGACTAGCCAAGCCATTCCAAGGAGTACTAAGAGGGGAATCGCATAGGAGACCGTCATCTTTTTTATCGAACCAGAACGAATTAAATCGACAAATTCCTTTGCTACAATTAACCGGATTTCACCTTTGCCAAGGAATCCCAATCGATTGTATATCGGAGTGAAAAGTTCTGCTCGTTCAACGACAGAAACATCAAAATCATCGATAATTAATGCGGATGAAAACATCCCGACACCGAGGCTAGCGAAGAGTGCAAGTGCAGCGTAGAAAAGGTTCTGTGAACTCTGAACGCCTAAGCCCCAAAGCATTGTTTCAATCTCAAATACCCCTATTCCAATTGAGACTCCCAGAGCAACAACCAGAACCGGGCCAATGATGGTATATGGACGCCCTCGCATCCATAGAGCGGAGGCTAAAAAGGCGATAGCGAGCCCCTGTCCAAGAGTGATAATCATAGCAAGCCAAGTCCAAGGTAGGCTTGTCCATTCCAAGGGTGTGGAAATTCCAGCAACTGCTTCGAGCATGATTCCTACAGCCATACCAGCCACAACTGGAGAGAGAATGAGCATGACATAGAAGCAAAGATCTTTGACAAAGTATGCAAAATGAGCCACTGAGTTCGGTAATGGCTGCAGTGCCGGAGCAGCCAAAAGGTAGTTTTTCGTACCTGCTCTGTGAACAATGGCATCATGGCCCATGAAAGCAAACGTCCCCATTCCGAGACTGAACATCAGTAAGGGCAGGTGAAGTGCAAAACGCAGTTCTTGCCAAGTGAATGTTTTCGATTCAAGGTCAGAAACTTGAGCGGAAGAATCTCCAACAAGAAATTGCAGTCCAATAGTCGTGATTGCAGTCACGAGGGTGAGGAGCAACGGGAAAAGTACCATCTGACGTTTTTTGGCAAACTCCAAACTCTTTCTTCCTTCTTCCTTGAACATCACTCGAAAGGTTGCAGAAAAGGCATGCCAGCCACGTAATGGTTCGTGCAGGTATTGGTCATGAGCACTTGTCCCCATCGGATGGGAAGAAGTTGAATGACTCTCTGCAACTTCATCCCAGTCACGAGATACAACACTCACTCCAGGCACATTTACTCCTCCTCGGTATCCTCGCTTTTGACGCCTTCATCCGAGAGGCGTTCGACATCCTCTATTGAGTGACCTACTAACCGAATGAAGACATCTTCAAGCGTCTCTTCATCAGCTTGTTTGAGTCCTTTTACAGTTCCTGCTGCAAGCACTTTCCCGTTGTTAATAATCGCCATTCTGTTGCACATTCGCTCCGCCATTTCGAGGACGTGTGAGCAAAGAAAAATCGTTCCACCGTTTTTGACATGTTCAAGAAGCCATTGCCTGCATTTGCGTTGATAAATGGGGTCAAGATTAGCGAATGGTTCATCGAGAAAGAGTAATTTTGGCTTATGGATAAAAGCAGCTGCAAGCATCACTTTCTGACGTTGTCCTTTTGACAAATCTTTACACATTGTATCTCGCTTTTCTTCTAATCCAAACCACTCAATCCAGTGTTCTACATGCTCATGAATGCCCTCGACGGTGCGTAATTTCGCCACGAATTCAAGAAATTCATACGGCGTTAGAAAGGAGGGCGGTGATTCAGATTCAGGAACGATTCCGATGTTTGCTTTGACTTTTTGTGGATTCTTGACAGCATCAATCCCCAACACTTCGATTTGGCCTTTACTCGGACGAAGTTGTCCGGTAAGGAGTTTGATGAATGTTGACTTTCCTGCTCCATTCGGACCAAATACTCCGAAGAATTCTCCAGCATGAACCTCAACATTGAGTGGGTGCAAAGCGATAAAATCACCATATTTTTTGGCCATGTCTTCTGCCTTAACCAGCGGAGCGACTGATTCAACCATAACCATACGAAAGAGTCGTGGTCTTTGAGTTCTTGGTTTCAGCATGATGAATCAAGATAATGGCTCAGTCGGTGAAATGATGAACTTCGACCATTTGGAAGGTTCATGGACGCCCCGCAGACAGATGTACTTTCAATCGAAGAAATCCCCGTAAATGAACACGATGATTTGGGTTCAATAGCACTGGTTACCATTCGAAGGCCGGATAAACTCAATTCACTCAATGCAGAGGTAATGTCCAGTTTGAAGGAAATGGTCGCTTGGGCCGAGGCTACTGAATCCATTCGAGTTGTCATCCTCACCGGTGCTCAGCCAAATGAACCTCCTGAAGGAAAGAGAGCCAAACCGAATGCATTTGTTGCTGGTGCTGACATCACAGAATTCGTAGGAATGCAGAGTGATGCGATTCGAGTGAAGTTTACCGATAATGCTGTAGAAGCACTGTGGGACTTAAGCAAACCAACAATTGCGATGGTTGATGGTTTCGCCCTAGGCGGAGGTTGTGAAATTGCATGCTCCTGTGATTTGCGTATTGCGAGTAACCGTTCCAAATTCGGGACACCAGAAGTAAACCTTGGCTTAATTCCAGGTTACGGTGCTACTCAACGTTTAACCCACCTCATCGGGTATGGTAAAACAATGGAAATGGTCATGACTGGAGAAATGATTGGCGCCGAAGAAGCCCATCGTATGGGTCTGGTGAATCATGTTTGTGCAAGTGAAGATTTGCTTGACTACACACTCAACATGGCGCGAATAATAGGAAGTAAGTCCTCCTACACCTTGCGTTTTGGAAAACAAACAATTCGTGCTTCACTCGACCTCGGTATTACTGAAGGCATCGCTTACGAAGCAGAAGTTTTCGCATCTTTATTTGGTTCCAAAGACCAAGAAATTGGCGTTGATGCCTTCCTGAATAGGGAAAAACCTCAGTGGGAACACAAGTGACCTTGCTTTCGCTCAAAGTTGGACGAGGCGCACGGCCTCGAGGACACAATTGCGGCTCAAGCCGGCTTTTACTTACCGGCTACGGTATCCGTTCTTGCGAGCAAAATCGCGAAAGTGACTCATGTGCACTGCATTCTCACGGACAAAGCGGCGAGGCATGATCCCTTCCCAGCGGCTGAGTTCATTGTTCCATACGCGATCACAAACAGTTGCTTGTAGCTTCTTGAGCAGGCGAAGGTTTGTTGCCTTCTTGTCAGCTTCAGTCGAGCAGCATGGTCCGTCCTTACGGCGAGCCTCTTTCTCTTCGCGTGCCTTCATCTTTGCAGCAACCCAAGCTTGGCGAATCTCTTCGGCTTGAGGGTTGTTCGCAGTTGCAGCTGCTCTCTGGGTTCTTCGGACGCCAGTTGAGCGCCCAGTACGTCGGTTCTTGCCGTTATGGAACGGCTTAATGTTACGGTTCGTTTTCATGATATTTTCTCCAATTTTCTTATGGCTTTGCCGAAGCTTTGCCGTTTCAGAAACGCTTATTGGAGATTTACTTGTTCATGATGTCACCGTTTGGAATTTTGGGAATACAGATGTATGTTGAAACACGTCCATTACTACAGATATACTTGGGCTCGACAGTATATAAAAAGCGTCAGGGAATGCCCCAAAAAACGGTTTTTCGTATCAAAATCCGACAATGATATTCCACGCAATTGCAAAAATTGCTACATCTGCACAAGCGTGCGCAACCCACGCAATCCAAACACTTCGGTATTCCAAGTATAGCCATGAAAATATCGTGCCACCAATAAACACACCAACTGAAGCAAGAATCGCCCCAAATGGATCTAAGAAGAACACGAGTGCTATGCTATGGTGGAGTGTAAAAACTGCTGAGGAAAGAAACGCTGAACGCCATTTGCCGCCAACTAATCGTTCAATTTTCGAAGTTATGAACCATCGAAATACATATTCTTCAAGAACAGAATTAACGAATACCCAAAACACAATTGCTGCGGCGAGTTTCCATGGCACGGTTAGTCCAACAGGGTCAAGAATTGCTTTGAGAGCGTCTGGTTGAAGCATTTGCTCTCCGAGTATGAAATAGGCAAGCCATATCACTGCCATCATTCCAACTCCCAGCAAGAGCGACATTCCCCAACCGCCCTTTTGAACAGGCGACCAAGACAACTCCTTTTTTTCGATACGGAGGTGCCAAAATGCAGGTAATCCGAAAACCCAGACCTTAGTGAAAATGAATACGAAAACTGCAAACAACCCTACTTTGAAAGCAAATCCAGTCACAACTGAGACACTGGGGGCTATACTGACAAGGATGAGACCTAAAAGAGCGATATTGCGACTGGTTTCCCCAATCGCCTCTTCTTTCACGAACCTTTCTTCCATGTGAACAAAAGGAACTCATGCCTTCTGCTGATTAAAGTTGACACGTTTTTGAATGTCATTCGTTCATTTCTTCTTTCATTTTAGCCAAAGCATCACTTGCTGTTGGAACGATTGGAGGGAGTGAAAGTGGTGCTCCATCCAATCCAATGAGCGGTGGAAGTGGATTGCCATCAGGGCCTAAGAGTTCGGGCAATTCTGGCTGTTTTTGAACTTGCACCTTCTCAAATCCATCATCGAGAGCAGTGCGAAGTTTGAGAATTTGTGTTTCATCAATTCTGATAAAAGTTGCTCCGTAAATGTGGCCAGATTCGGGATGCTCAGGCGAAACCAAAACCGATTGTCCATGGCCAGGGGTTTGGAGCAGTGTTACGAGGTCTTCGCCTGCAGTCTGTTCTTCCCACATCCGAGCAGTCGATGCACGAATATCTGCGAGTTGCCCTCTTCGTCGCAGTTCAATTTTCTGTCGGATTTGGTCATGTTTGATTCTTCGATTGCTGATCGAGGATTCAATATCTGCATTTTCGACCGATTCCGGACTTACCTCGACTACAAACTCATCTGCCACGTGGATATCTTCCATTTCCAGAGTAACCTCGACAATGGTTTCTTCATTTTCTTCACCCTCTTGTGAAACAGCCAGCAAGAGCGCTTCCTTTTCGTCTTCTGCTGCTTGAATCTTAGCAATTTTCCGCTCTTTCAGTGTCGCTCCGTCCAACTCATCATCGGTAACGGGTTCTGGAATGTCAAACTCACTTTCTTGCTCAGTTTCTTGAGATTCAGAAGACGATTCAGGAGGGATGGTTGCCTTTTGAATCCGAGCTACAGGTTTTTTGGAACCCATCATAATCCACGCTAATGAAAATACGAGAATAATGGCAATACTAATCCATTTCTCCGAATCGGTTAGTTCTCCTGCTTTGAGAAGATAGTAACCAGCTACTGTGAGGGCACTGATGCCGGTAACAGAACGTACGAATCCCATGGCCCTCAACTCACCCAACTGGTTTTAACTTATCATGCTGATGGCAATTGCCTCAGTAAGTCATTCAATGCTCGGCTTCGATGACTGTAGGCTTGTTTTTCCTCCAACGAGATGTCTCCAAAGGTTTTGCCATGCACGCTTTTCTCACCGTATGTTCCGGGAGGTAAAGGCTCTCCAAAGGCATCGAGATCATTTGGTGTGAACACGGGGTCAAAACCAAACCCGTCTTCTCCACTGCTTTCAAGCGCAATCCATCCAGGACATACTCCGTTTCCATAGAGAATTTCTCCATCCATCCACAATGCTGCAACTGCTTGAAATTGTGCTGAACGCAATTGAGCGCATTGAATGGTATCTTCGCTTTGTAAATGTTCGAGTAACCGCAATACGCCCTTGCATCCAATCGTGTCCAGAACATAGGATGAATATACGCCGGGGAATCCATTGAGGTTATCGACAAACAATCCAGCATCCTCAACCAGAATCATATCCTGAGATTGTTGGTCGTCAGAGAGGTGAAGTAAGGCCTGAGTGATTTTTGATTGAGCAACCTCCTCGAGTGATTCCACTTGAGGTTCTACAATTTCACCCTCTTCGACAATTAATTGGCGAACTTCATAGCCAAGTGGCTGTAAGTGATGTGTTGCTTCTTTGAGTTTGCCGGAATTGCCGGTAAGGAACCAAATTGTGCGCGCCATGGGACCTGCTACAGTTTTTGCCTATTGAAATGACGGGCGATAATCGCTGTTTTGTCAGTTTTTACAGGCGAGCATTCAAAGGGCAATATCCCGAGCCAAAGATATGCTGCAGCAACTCGGGATTGTCGCACTCGGCGGTGCAATTGGAGCAGGCTTGAGGTATGCAGTTGGTGAATGGATATCCACTGATTCATTTCCCTATGCGACCCTCTCGGTTAATCTCGTCGGCTCCTTTCTTTTAGGTATCTTAGCTATTGGTTTAGCTCAGAACCTTGTATCGACAAATGTAGCGTTGCTGCTCGGAACTGGTGTTCTGGGCGCCTTCACGACCATGTCGACCTTTTCAGTGGAAACCGTTGAAATGTTTGATGGTGGAGATGGGGGTAGCGCCATGGTTTATCTGCTTCTTACTATGACATTGAGCCCTCTTTTGGCCTTGATTGGTTGGAAAATTGGAGAAACAATATTTGCTTGAACAAGTGGCTTTATGTAGGGCCTCTCGGTTGGATTAGTCATGGAACATCGAGCGAAAATATTTCGTTTGCCCTAAGAGTTGAAACGATGACAGAACATAATGTAATCAATATTTTGAACGAAGCCCTTGGGTGGGAATTGCGAGCTAGCAACATGTATGCACATTATGCAGCAAATATACGGGGTATTCACCGCCTTCAACTCTCACCAATGTTTACCGAAGAAGCAACTGAATCAAACATGCATGCAGATGTTGTTCGAAAAGCCATCGTTAAGCTTGGCGGAATTCCAGTCACAGAACGTAATTCGCACCCCATCATTCACACAACTCTCTACGACGAGATGTTGGTTCACTCACTGGAAACAGAAACCAAAGCAGCAGCAGTCTACGCCAAAATAATGACCCAAATTGAAGATGTTGGCGACCAAGATTTGTATGACGCAATCGAACAAATTTATCTTGCAGAGGTTCGCAGTCTTGAAGAATTACGTCTGCTCATGGAATAATCATCCATGGTATCGTACTCGTGAACGAACTTCTTCAAGCCTTTTCAGAACCTGTTCAGCAGTTGGAACGGCCCCCCCAGATTGCTCAGGTGCTTCACCAAGTCTCTCTTCTTCGGAAGCGTATCCCTCTAACAAAACTTCGATAGCATCTGTGTGGTCTGGATGTGAGGCACCGAGGATTTCGTCGATGACGTGCAGGTCAATACCAAATCGTTCGATTTCATAATCGATTGCAGCAAGACCGAAATCAATGAGTGAAACTTCCGCATTTTCATCGACGAGGATATTGTTCGTCGAGAGATCACCATGGGTAATGGCCTCACGATGGAGTCTGCGAATTAACGCACCAGTGTTTCGTAAAGTCGTGTTGATGAACTCTTGAGGATGTTCACTCTTTCGTAGAATTTCAATCAATGGCAATCCCGGCATTCGCTCAAGAATCATCCGCCCGGATTGTGGGTCAAGGTCCCAAACAGCTGGTACATTCAATCCGCGCCTCTTGAGTCTTATGAGAAGTCTTGATTCACTCATCATACGTCGATGTCCAAGGCGTAAGTCGAGATCTGGGTGGCGCCATTTTCGTGGTCGGCGTAGTTTGCGAACAGCATGTTGCCCCATCCAAGTACCTGCCCAGACTTCTGCCTCAGCACCAAGATGCAATCGCTCGCTCGCAACAAAGGCCATGACGGGCCCTTTTACTCCCCATTTATCAACACTTCAGCAAAGGTTTGCTTCAAAAAGGAGAACTTCGTGCCATAGATGAAGCAAGATGACCGTCTCTCTGCCAATGTGTTCCGTGGATTTCATGGATACCTCTCTTTCTCCAGAGGAACAAGCGATTTCAGAACGAATCGAGGAATTGCGTGAACAACTCGGTGACCAGTTGTTGATTCTTGGTCACCATTATCAGCGAGACAGTATCGTCATGCATGCCGATTTCCTTGGTGATTCTTTCATGTTAAGTCAAATGGCGGCAGAATCCAAAGCGAAATACATCGTATTTTGCGGTGTCCATTTCATGGCTGAATCAGCCGACATCCTCACCGACGATGATCAAATCGTCGTTCTACCAAATTTGAGAGCAGGTTGCTCTATGGCCGATATGGCGACACTCAGTGAGGTTGAATCTGCATGGGGATCAATTTTGCAGGAAGCAGGCTTGAAAGACCCAATTTGTCGTGAAGACCCAACCGCTGTCGCTTCTGAAGATGACAATTTCTTAGTTCCTGTGACCTACATGAACAGCAGTGCTGACCTGAAAGATTTCGTTGGACGTCATGGGGGAATTGTCTGCACTTCAAGCAATGCTCAAGGAGTTCTCAACTGGGCATTTGAACGTGCAGGAAAGAATGGTGCAGTTCTGTTTTTCCCTGACCAACATCTTGGCCGTAACACTGGAAATGCGATGGGGATTTCACTTGATTTGATGCCAACTTGGACTCCAGGCATAGGTGCTATGGGTGATTTGAAAGGCAGCAAAATTATTCTCTGGCATGGGTTTTGTTCAGTCCATAAGCGATTTACTACGGCGCAAATCGAGGAGTTCCGTGACCGTCATCCCGACGGAATTGTAGTCGTTCATCCTGAATGCCCTATCGATACAGTCGAAGCGAGTGATGCCAATGGTTCAACTCAATATATTCGTAATTTTGTAGCCGAGCAAAAGCCTGGGTCTCATATTGCAATCGGAACCGAAATCAACATGGTTGCTCGTTTAGCCGAAGAACATCCTGACAAACACATTGAATGTTTAGATGCTGAAATATGCCCCTGCTCAACGATGTATATGATTCATCCAGCGTATTTGATGGATGTGCTTGAGCGAATTGTAGACGGTGAAAAACCGAATCAAATCCAAGTTCCTGCTTCGATTCAAGAAGGTTCTCTTTGGGCTTTAGAGCGAATGTTGAGCATAAAGAAATGATTACTCTTCTTCTCGACTCAATAGATTTAATCTTGATTCAGATTGACGTTGAACGACATGAGCAAACACCAGTCCCACACCAAGAATCATACCAATTTGGAGCAGGACGTTTGAGTATACTGTGAGTTCAGGTTCCCAAGAATGGATGTGAATTGTCACTTCTCCATCCGAAGACTCTTCAAAATATACCAGATGATTCTCAAGTACGTTCGGACCCCACTGATGTAAATCATCAGAAGTCAAAAATTGGGTGTGGTTATTGGTCAGATTAACGAATTGTATTTCCCCGTCCATATATTTCTCAATTGGCTTTGTAGGGTCCAGGTGGTCGCGTACCGACCAAGCTAAAATTCCATTTTTCATCGATGGGTCACTGACCGCATATTTAGGGTCGGATGCAAGCCATTGTTGGCCATTCGAGCGATTGTAAACGACCAAGCGTTCAGTCGCTGAAACATTTACAGTAATGGCCATGAAATCATCATCAAATACGAAATCAGTAATACTTGCGTTTTCCATGTCAACTGGAGTATCCCATGCTTCAAGAATTTCATCTTGCTCAGGGGTTGAAGAAGCGTTGATGTTCTCAATTGTGATTGAACCGGTTGAACCAATTCGAGAGAGGAGAATACTCGTTGGTTCATTCTCAATGACCATGGCAATTTCCAAACCATTGGCTTGAATTAATTCAACCCCGACAACATTGAAACCAAGTGATACGTCATCACCAAAAAGGGTGTATGCGCTCAAAAATCCATTCCTCTCTGTCAGGATGTATTCGGACTCTTCAGTGCCGGTCAGGAGTATTTGGTTTGGTTGTTGCATATCGGTGGTCGATACCAGAGCATTGACTGTTCCTATCGAATTGAGGTCGTATACCGATAATGTGGTCTGATTGGCGATGGCAAGTGTCGTACCGCTCAGAGCGTAGGGTGAATTCGCTTCGACACTCCCATTCATAATTTCCCAATTAACTGTTAAATCTGCGAGATTATGAATCACAACCACAGGCCCTGTTGTACGATTGTCAATTGTCGCCATCCAACCGTCACTGGTTGCAACACCTTGTGGTGCTTCAATTCCTCCAGCAGGTAATGATTGATTACTCAAATCCCAAGTGATGACGGAGAATAACATCAAAAAAACGACGAGCGCCAAAACTCCAGTTTCTCTGCTTTTAGGTCTCCTGTATCTTCGATAGATATTGGAAGAGCGGTCAAGGATAATCCGAAGGGCTTTTTTCGGATTTGTTAGGACTGTGACTATTCGAGAGTTCATTGTTCTCTCATCAAATATTTTCCACCACGCTTCTGAGGTTCGATCAGCAACGGATACTGCGAGAGCTGCGATTAACATTCCACCGATAATATCTGAAAACCAATGTATTCCAAGGTAGATAATGGCAAAGGCAGTGACTAAAGTATAGACAAGAACCAATGCTCGATATTTATTCCAGCGCCGGTCTTCATCAAAGCGAGTGAGGCATAACCAAACCGCGAATGGGATTCCAATATGAAGTGAAGGCATTCCATTGGTGAAAGGGTCAATTCTGCGAAACCAATCACTAATTTCTGGTGTCAAATCATAAGCGAGAGTCTCCATCCCAGGGATATAATCTCCAGTTACTCGAACATTGAAAAACAGGTAAAACGGAATCGCTAAAATATACACCCATGCGATGCTTAGAGTCATTCGATCTGCAATCCAACGGTCATCGAAAAAGGCAAAGTAGAATATTGAAACATAGCAAATAAACATGAACCCAGAGACATAAAAGTGAGTCAGAGCAACTGTTAGCCATTTAGCTTCAAATAGCTGTTGAACCTCTAAAACCAAGTCTCCCTCGATTCCGTAAATGAGTGGAGTCATGTCCAGGCCAGTATTCGCAATAATAATCCGGTCTAATTGGTCAAGAATATCTTTTGAATTATAGATGATGAATACAATCAAAATATGAATCCAATACCTTCGGAAGAAATCGACAAAGGTAGGAAGTGTGATCTTCATCCATGGAGGTTTGAATACGGGCAACAGCAGGACTCCCAGCGCAAGTGCGCTTACCATCCAACTGAGATATATGCCGTCCATGGAAGAACCTCAACCCCTGCGGGGTTGGGTATTGCACATGAAACCTCGCAGTCAAAATGTCGCGAAAAGCCGTTCCTCGACTTACCATGCTCCATGGACATAGGGTTTGCCATTATCAGGGTCTCTTCTGTTCGCCAAATCCCAAATTCGCTCAAATCTATAAATTCCACTCGAGCAGCCCTGATTCCACTCAAAACCAAGAGCGTAATTCCCCACAGTTCGAACCTTTGGTTTTTCTTTAGGTAATGCTTCAACCTGCCTACGAAGTGTTTTGCTGGTATCGTCTAAGTTACGTAGCGGAGAGCATTTTGCACAAGGGCATGCGTGGCGTAAGTCATCATACGTAATCGTATATTCCGAGTCATCGTCATAACTGACGACAACATCCAAATCTCGACGTTCGAAACGTCTCATTGTGGGCATGTCGCTGGTCATCAAATCTCACCATCAAATGATTTCCAGACCAGATCCAGAATCTTCGCTAATTTGTTCTTGTAATGCAGACACGATTGCCGAAAAAGCGACTGCAGAGGCTCCTTCAGGTTCACTTACAATTCTATGGACTCCATCGTCACCGCCGCGAACAAAACCAGGGTCGAAAGGAAGCGCTCCTAAGAAAGGCACACCGAACTCCTCAGCAGTAAGTCGCCCACCGCCTTCTTTGAAGATGTCAAGTGTAACACTAAATGCCCCTTCATCATTAGCAGTGGCTTTGAGTGTTTTACCTGCAGGTGCAGCAATCTCAATTTCAGAACCGGGTTCTGCTTTACCTGAAATTGTGTAACCACTCATGTTCTCGACGACTCCAAGGACCGGTACTTTCAACGATTCTGAGAAAGTAATTGATTTGCGGCTGTCGAGCAGTGCTACTTCTTGGGGTGTAGTAACAATGACCATCCCATCAATATCAGGGAGTGATTGAGCAACCGTCAGTGGTTCGTCTGATGTTCCAGGCGGGAAATCGATAATCAGATAGTCGAGGTTGCCCCATTCAACATCTCCGATAAATTGCTGAATTGCACCGAGCTTGATTGGGCCGCGCCAAACAACTGGAGTATCTTCGTTATCGAGTAGAAACGCCATTGAAATGACTTTCACGCCAAGATGGCCTTGAGCAGGATGAATACGACCTGACTCAACATGTAGTCGGCGCCCATCTAGACCCATCATCTTTGGAACATTTGGCCCTGTGATGTCGATATCAAGGATTCCTACAGAGAGTCCTTGTTGTGCGAGTGAAAGAGCAAGGCCGGTTGAGACTGTGGATTTTCCAACTCCGCCTTTTCCTGACAAGACCATGACCTTATGTTTGATTTTCTTACCGATATCTTCCATCGTCATTTTGCGCTTCATCTGCGCATAAGCCTGTTCCATTTTCTTTTGTTCTTGAGGGGAAGGTTCTGCTGATTTGTCCCCTTCCTTAGGGTCGTGTGTGGAGACTGGCGAATCCGACATGATTGGAGCACTGGCCTAATGTACTTCAACCCATCTTTTCGGAGTGCTTTTGTTGAATCAGTTGCCTTTGGATTAAATGAACACCAATCGCTGCGCAAAGAAAACTCAAAGTTCGAACAATATCGAAGGACTGGTCTTCATACGCCCATGCCAAACCAACAGCAAGCAGTATTGAGATTGGAAAGCCAAAGGAATTGGCTTGAATTTTTTCCTGAATATTGGTTATTTTTCCGAAGACAACAATGCTCGGGCCGACGAGAAACGTCATCAGGGAGATGAGTATTGCAATGATTTTGAAAATCATCTTCCACTCGAGTGCTGCTGCGACAATATGACCCAAAAAAAGACCGGCGTACAGAGTGGCTGAGATACAGACGCCGCGAAACAAAGGCGAAGTATCTTTGAGCATGAAAAGATGAATGGGCTCTCCTTTGAGAAGTCTTCTATATTGAAAATCAATAAATAGCCTCGCCGTTAGGAATAGTCATGCGACTCTTATTCGTCTGTGTGGGGAACTCTTGTCGTTCTCAAATGGCTGAGGGTCTTGCACGTTCAATGGGATTTACAGCAGATTCAGCTGGAACTCATCCGGCAGATACAATTGCGAGCAATGCAGTTGTTGTTCTTGAGGCTCGTGGAATTTCAACCGAAGGCATGGTGCCAAAAAGTGTCGATGATTTTTCTGCAGACGATTATGACATGGTCATCTCAATGGGCTGTGGAGTACACTGTCCACTGATGCGAATCGATCAGGATTGGGAATTAGAAGATCCAGTTGGCCATGCTCTTTCCGTGTATCAATCAACGGCGGATACCATTGAACAGCGACTGAAAGCATTGCTTGAATGATTATTCCTCTTCGCTCGGTACTTCACCAATTCCATCCAATTCGATGGTAAGTACACTCACGGTTCTCTCTCTGTCATCCTGTGTGAGCGTTTCAGAAGAACATTGGATTTCACCGATAACCACTTCAGAAGGTAAGCCTTGAGCAATGACGCCGTTTCTTCTCCTGCAAATTTCGGCAACATCAACAGCGCGACCGATGGTCGCACCTCTTGCTACGAGTTGCACCTCACGGTTTCCTTCTTCCATCGCCATCACGACCGCTCGTACGTATGCATGCAATGGTTTCTTTCCGATAAAAATGGAACGGCGTTCACTCATTCGACTCCCTCGGTCCGAGACTCATCTCTTCTGTCGTTAAGTATTCGGTTGTTTTTGGGAATAAACGACCCGAAAACGCGGTAATTAGGGTAAATTGGAGTGGAATGGTACGGACGCCGGGATTTGAACCCGGGTTCAAGCGTTGGCAACGCTCGGTGATAACCGCTACACTACGTCCGTAGATGTAATCACTCCAAAGAACAGCAGTATAAACGGTTGTCGGCCTGACAATGTGCTCAATTAAATCCGAATCGGTCTTCGCCTTGTTCACTTTCTGGACGATTACGTATTGAAATGAAAACAACAACTGCTACGCCAATGCCAAACAATGCGAGAACGCCAATCAAAACTCCGGAAGTGAGGAAGGAGCCGGATACACCGGACAGACTGGTTTGCTCTTCGATCAATTGAATGGCAATTGATTCGGTTGGGCTTACTTTTCCGTAAACATCCGATGCTTGTATCAACACTTCATGGGTGCCGAGAGGGATGCTGTTTCGAACCTGTAACTCAACAGAATAAATTCCATCGTTTGCGACCGCATCACCGTTTGTTCCATCATCATACATATTTTGCCATGTTGCCTGAGACGTCAATGGTGTGAACACTCCAATGTTCGCTTGAGCAACACGAATACCATCATAATCATTGATTGCAACTTCCAATACAAAGGTGGAACTTTCATCACCTCTTTCTAAAGTTTGAACGCCGGGAGCGATGATTTCAGGCCCAGTGTTGAGAACATTGATGGTGATTTCTTCCATCACAGCATCGGATACGTGGTGAGGTCCGTAAATTGCATGAAGAGTAGAATCGATTCCATCAACATGCCAAAAAGTTGTGAACTCCTTTTCCCCAAGTCCATCTGTCAATGTAAAGGTCAAGATCTGTTCACCAGGCGTCATTGATTCAGGTATTGTGAACGATGCTACCCACACTCCGTTAGTGAGTAGAAGTTCCACCTGTTCACCTCCAGAATCTCTCAAATCAAGTGTAATGCTGTCAACTCCATGACCGTCGTAAGCTTGGGCATTGACAATCATGACAGCCCCCCTCGGTCCCACATTAGGGAGAATCTCTAATTCGAATAAGCGTGGGCCTTGATTCACAATTTCAATATCTCCTGAGCCCATCGATTCCATACCCCATGTATCGGTGGCAGTCACGTTAAGCGAGATGTTTCCAACTTCAAGTCCAGGGACAAGAATACGTGTCGTAAAGCGTTGGTCGCCAACGATTCCATCGCCATCAAGTCCTCGATCGTTCATGAGCACGATGTCGCCTCCAATTGGGGAAAGGTCGACTGTTACCGAATCAACGTTCATTTCCTCATCAGCGATATGAGCGACTAAAGTTCCCGCACTTCCTCCCTCTCCATAGATGACGCCTTCCTCAAGATACATTTCAACCAGAACAGGTGCAGTGTTGTTTTCAGCAGTAATTATGGACGGTGATAGAATACGTTCGACGACTTGGCTTTCAGTGAAGTTGGCCGTTTCATCTTCGCTCCCATACGAGATTTCAAGGGTACGATATACGCTAGAGAGAAGTCCCATAAGTGGTCCTTGGTCAATGATAGAACCGGATGCAGAGCCCCCATCGCCGTACGAGCCAATCCAGTTTGTTACATGTAAATTGAAACCGTCTCTTGGGTCATTTCCAGTTGATTCAGCAGTGATAATTAATTCGAGACCTTCTTGGCCAGCAAGTCGCAGTGTATCTCCTGGTATCAGGGGTATTGGCATAAGTCCAGTTTCTCGTGAGATGGTAATTTCGCCTAAAATTTCCTCAGTTTCAGGTTGTGTAGCATTCACTTGAACTGGGCTGTTTTCCGGTCGCTCATCACCGCTTGATGGGTCAGCACCTGTTTCTTCCCATACCAGGCGAACCGTTCGGTTTTCCCATTCAGATTGTACAACTTGATAATCCCAAGATTCGTTGTGATTTGCACCAACACCTTGTCCATCAAAGAAATTTCCTCCGTTAATACCGGTGATGTTAAACCAGGTCTCTTGATGAATCACATTGACCAAAAAGACCACCTGAGTTGCATTAGCTTGGTCGCCAGTTTCTTCGATTGAACGAACAATTCCAAAAGAGCCTTGGGCATCTCCTGTTATCACGCCATCCATATGCAATTTGTCTTTCACAGTGATGCCATCTTCTGTTAACCAGTGCAGCTCGTGAATGGTGCCATTGATCATGATACTTGAGTTCTCATCCTCTTCGTTAAGGCCAAATGTACCTTGACCAATGAACTCATTTTTTTGGTCAGTTCGAACTCCATCTTCCCATCGTTCAAGTATGGTTAAGCCGTCTAAGGACACATCCATTTGAAAATCATCTTCATACAGAAGCATGTCAGCAAGTGCTTCGAATTGGGTGTGTTGCAATCTACGGATACCGTTTTCATCCCATGTTTCTAAGAAAAAGACACTGACTTCACCTGTTACATTGAGTCCCTGTCCCTCCTCATCTATATCGTGAATAGAGAGGCCTCCAGTTGCTTCAATACGCAATCTTTCAGACAATTCTCCTTCATTCATTGAGCGATTAAACCACCCTTCAGAAACATTGGCTGTAATATCGCTTTCTGAATTACCATCAAGCGTTACTAAGTGCAGTGTACCACTGCCTCGTGCGTCAAAGACTTGGGAAGTCAAAACCCCAGATTGAATTGTTTCATTCTTCCAAATAGAATCAAGCGAAAGTGAGAGTTCAGTCGAACTGTCATTGGTATTTTCCAGAGTGGTAAGGTTTCCGCTTCCCAATTCCCAAGAATTGAGCACATCTCCTTGACGCATCTGCCAACCTTGTCCGTTAAAGTCCAGCGCAAACCCTTGTTCACCTTCTTGTGTCATGTAGGTTTGATTGAGATCCCAGGAGGTCTTGAGGAGTACTTCATGGTCGGCCATCGGTTGATTCCAAGTCCCCACCGTAAAGCTGCGAATTGTTTCAAGAGGTTCCGATAACTCGTTTCCATTCCATCCATTCACCGTCACCGTCAATGTGATTTCATCACCCCATTGCAATGAGGTATTGAGCAGGGCGTGAGCGGTTCGATAGTCGTTCATGGAACTCCAGGTAAGGAAAACGTCCGTATCAATGATTGAGTTATTGTGGAGATGAATCACTTCTACATCGATGTCGTATGATCCGTTGTCGCCAAAAGTGATGAGATAGGCATGTTGATTTTCTCCGCCATCCCCTTCTACCCAAGCAGTGTTAATGATGGGAGCATTGGGTGATGTTTGAGCTGTTGCTGAAAAGACCAGAGGTAAGACCATGACCAAGAAAAGAGCAATTGCTCGTCTTGATTTCTGTGTGCTCATGGAAAGAGGTAGCGTCTGCTCCTCTTCAATACTTGCGCAGTTCTGTGCAAAGGTGATGGCGGTTGATTCTTGCAATCTAAGCGTCCATAACATATCCAAACAGCAATGGAGCAACTATGGTGGCATCGCTTTCAATTACAAACTTCGGCGTATCGATGTTGAGTTTGCCCCAAGTGATTTTTTCGTTTGGGGGTGCACCTGAATAACCTCCATAGGATGCAGATGCTTCGCTTATTTGGCAATACCAGCCCCATAGAGGAACCTTCCTTTCTAAATCTTGATTGAGCATAGGTACTACGCAAATCGGGAAATCTCCTGCGATGCCTCCTCCGATTTGGAGAAAGGCCAGAGAGTCCGTTCTCGATTCATACCATTGCGCCAACTGAATCATGTATTCAACGCCATTTTTAATCGCAGTGGGGCGTATCTCTCCTTCAATACAGCGAGCAGCAAAGATATTTCCAAGCGTTGAATCCTCCCAGCCTGGGACGAATATGGGAAGACTTCTTTCTGCAGCAGCATAGAGCCAAGAATGTTCTGGATTTGCTTCAAAAGCCGCTTCCAATGTTCCGTCTTGCAATAATTGGTAGAAGTATTCGTGAGGGAGTTTAGACACGCCATCTTTGTCAGCCTGTTTCCAACATGAGACAATATGATGTTCTATTTTTCGAAAGGCTTCTTCTTCAGGAATGCAAATATCTGTGACACGATTGAGTTTCTTCTCTAACAATTCAGCCTCGTCCTCAGCAGAGAGGTTACGCCAGTTTTCGATGGACACATAGGAATTATGAGCGACCAAATGAAACAGGTCTTCTTCTAAGTTTGCTCCAGTGCAAGAGATTCCAGCAATATGGCCTGCACGAATCAGTGGTGCCAAACTTCGACCGAGTTCAGCAGTGCTCATAGCCCCAGCAAGCGTGACAAAAATCTTGCCTCCACCGTCTAAAAAATGAGTTAAGGAACGTGCAGCACGAGCAAGTTCACCTGCGTTAAAATGACGGTAATTCTGATCGACAAATTTCCGAACAGACATGTTAAGCCTCCTCATGTAAAAAGCGAGCAACATGCTGTCTACGCTTGAGTTCAAGTGATGGAATCTCTTTCGTCAGTTGAAGATGGATATCGTCTGCTAAGGCCTCGGGGTCTGAACCACCACAAGTGAAACAATCCAAAGCCAACCAGCCACTCTCCGAATAGCAGTGAGCAGTAACGTGACTCTCGTCAAGTAATACCACCGCAGCGAATCCAACAGGAGAGAGGGAACCATCGAACGGTTCGACATGGGAATGGACCTTTCTTGCATCACTGCGTTCAACTGCTTGTTCCAGAAGTTCGAGAATCCATTGTCCATCATTCTCGGTGGGAGAGACATATCCCGTGTAATCGAGGAATACGTGGGCGCCATGTGCTTCTAAATTCGTCATCACATTCACTCCTCTTCATGCTGTTTCTTTCGGAATATCACTTTTCATTTGTTTTCGAAAATAATCACATGGTTCTGCAACTCGCTGTTTTCCTGCTTGAGCCGCTGCAGCCTTCCATCGTCCGTCTTTTCGTGCCTTGAGTTGCGTTGCTATTACTTTAGTCGCTAACATTGCAGCGGTGAATTGTGTGAGTGGGGAATCTTCTTGGGCCACAATTTCATTGACATCAGCACTAATTACCGTCGCATTTGGGGCCGAGAAAACTGCTTCAATCGTTTCTGCTGCTCGCCAAAACGAGAGTCCTCCAGGAACGGGAGTTCCAGTGGCGGGCACGATGCTGCCATCTAATCCATCAATGTCAATGGTGAGATGAACAGGACCGCTTAAACTTCTCAATGTCTCTAAACATGAAGTCCATGCAGCTTCTCCGTGTGATGGAGATTGTGTGTCACGTGCAAAAAACGTCGTCACTCTTTGATCTTTTTCGATGAATTCAGCTTCCTGCTTTGAATATGCACGGATACCAATTTGAACCAGTTTCCCTATGCCAAGATCAAGCGAACGACTTGCAGCACAAGCATGTGAATATGGCTCCCCGTCGAGTTGTTCGCGCAAGTCGGCATGAGCGTCAATTTGCACGACAGTTAAGCGTTCGATATCCCCACCCACCATCGGATGGTGCTGCGCTGCATAGACTAAGGGCGGCAAAATTCCGTGTTCGCCACCTAAAATGAGGGGGAAACAATCACCAGCATACCAAGGTCTCAGATATCCGCTCATGTTGTCCAGTTGTTCAGCAAGGCTGTTACCTTCAGCATCCCATTCTGGTGCGGTGAAGAGAGCGGCACCAGCAGGTAGGTCTTCGCCAAGCGATGCATCAAACAACTCGACTTGAGCGCTGGCGGTGATGCATGCTGCTGGGCCTCCAGCAGTACCCTGTCCGTAAGAGGTCGTGAGTTCGTAAGGCAGTTGCAGAATTGCGACATCGACTTCGCCCCCCTTTTCGGGTAGGCCAAGGAAATTTCCCTGCACATACTCTTCGCTCACAACCTTGCCCTTACACAGGCATTTTTGAGGCTGTTGATTGATGTTGTTTAAGTTGAGTCACCTGTTGGGTTGTATGAGGCGGGCTACTCGTGGCCTCCTTATTTTGGGTGCTGGGGGGACAATATTCGCTTATTTTTTGTGTTTTCATGAAATACGAGCGATGAGTCTATATGGGTCGGATGACAATAATATACAGTGTCTGCGGAGTAAAATAGCGGGTTGGGGGAAATCAAAATGACAATGACATTATCGGAACTTACTCGAGCCATTCAACAACACATCGATCTTGAGATGGATGAAGAAGTTGCTCAAGGTATGGCAGAACACGCTCTCGGATTCTTTGGTTTTTACAATCGTATCATTGACAATGCCTTGGAGCCTACCGACCGTAACTTGTTTTACATGTTCCAAGATTATGACCTTCTCACTACTGAATCGGAAGAAACGACCCTCTGGGATGGCCGTGAGTGGAGAATCCACTATTGGAAGTTTAAACCCGACTTGCGTGAACGGGTTGAGGCTTACATGCAACGAAATTTGGATCCTGAAGAAATCGACCCCTTTGCCGATATTTACGGTGGCCAAACCAATATCAATTCAATTTGGACTCGTGAGTCTGAACGCGTAACCAATCCAAACGCCTTTACTTCGGATTGGTAACGCACCCAAGCGTTTTTGATTCTTGCTTGCTAGCGCCAGCCATGCGAGCAGCAATTTTCCTCACCTTGTGCCTGCTTCTTCCGCTTGTCCCCCTTACCAGTGCTCAAGCAGAAGACGCTCAAGGCGAGGCGTGGCCTGGCGATCCTATCGATAACCACGTGCACATGACTTGGGCAGCAATGACGTTGGAAGTCAATGAATGGGCAGATGAAAATCCCGACATTGTCAAATTAGAGGATGTTGGAAAATCCCGAGCAGGCAAGAGTCTGTGGGTTGTTCAATTATCTGATTGGTCCACGGAATTCAAGCCCAATGGAAGTTCAAAAGAAATCATCTACATCGATGGCGGCCATCATGGCAACGAGTATCTTGGAACCGCATTGGCATGGTTATCTGCCAAATATTACATCGACGGCTGGATTGAGGGTAATGAAGAAGCAATTCAGGTTCTACAAAATTCGGAGGTTCACGTTCTGATCATGCTGAATCCAGATGGCAATGATATTGATACTCGATGGAACCTCGGACAGGTTGATTTGAATCGAAATTACGACCACTATTGGAATTCGTGCCCCACAACTCAACCTGGGACATCTGCTTTTAGTGAGCCTGAAACCCTTGCCAACTCGGTTTACATGAATACCGTTGTTCCAGATGCTGACCTTTACGTCACCATGCACACGGGTGTCTGGATTATTCTTTACCCATGGGGTAAGTGGCCAGAACAGCCTCCTGATTGGGAATTGTTTCACAGCATTCGAGATGACGTAAATGGCGGAATTTCAGAGATCCCAATTCAAAATGCAAATCAAGGATTGTATCCAAACTGTGGAACAAGTAGAGACTATGGTTACGGCGTTATGGGTTTCCCTACCTTCACCTTTGAAACCGATGACGAGCAATTTGTCCCCGGTTCAGTTGAGGCTCTCAATGAACGATTAGGGGAGGAGATGGATGTTATGAAATACCTCATCAACAATGTATGGTATTGGCGTGCTCGCCTTGATGTGCAATCGATAACAATTGATGATGATACACTGACATTGGATGTTGTGAACCATGGAATGGCCTCCACTGCAAACGCCACTCTCGAATACATCGGCGAAAGTGGTGAAGTGGCATGGATCTCACCTTTCTTCTCAGTGAACGCTACAAACAGTTCGGTTGTGTCTTTCTCAGTCAATCCGGGCATGTTTGCCGAAGATGGAATGTGGAACCTCAACTATCAAAAGCGCGTCATTAACGCTGCAACATGGGTCAATGAAACGGTCAATATTAGTGCAACGTATATCGAGACTGAGCAAGACCGTTTCCTCATTGGATACGGACTGTTCAATCCGATTTCAGTACTTGCAGCAGTGATTGGAGTCGCTGCTTTTGCTAATGAGGCTGAATCCCGCCGAAAATCTGAACAAGACGAAGGCAATGAACGGAATGACGCAAGCGAGAATTGAAATGCCGAACAGCCTACGCAAGTATAGGTGAACTCATGAAAGTAAGCGTAAGCCCCGGCCACAACATCAACGGAACCCTCATTTTGCCCCTTTTTGAAGGCTCAGAAGGAGTTCCAGAATCTCTCCAAGAAGGCCTCCACACAGCATTAAAGGGCCAAATCAACCGAATTCTTTCCGAAGGCGACTTCAAAGCCAAAAACAAGACGACAATGTCAATCATCGGCAGTGAAGGTGGCAAAGCGATGCTTGTCGGTCTTGGTAAAGAAGACGACGTAGACGTTCATGCTTACCGCAAAGCCGGTGCAGCAGTAATTGCAAACCGAAAGAAAGCTCATGGCACAGATTTGACTGTTCGATTCAGCGCAACATCTGTTGAGGCTATGGGTGCATTTGCAGAAGGAATGCTCTTGCGAGATTATTCTTACGACAATTATAAAATGCAAGATGATGAAGACGAAGAGGCTGAACTCGATGTTCGAATTACCTGTGATGAGGGTCAAGAAGATGCCCTCGCAGCACTTACCAAAATCCACGCTGGCGTTGCCTCTGGAGTTCACCTTTCGCGTGACCTCGGCAATTGCCCTCCAAACGATATGTATCCTGAAGCATTTGCAGACCAAGCATGGGAATGGGCAAAACAATACGATAACGTCAATGTAACCATCATCAATTATGACCAAGCCAAGAAGGCTGGTATGGGTGGATTGGTTGCAGTTGGAATGGGTTCTGCTCGAAAACCATGCATGGTCATCTTTGAAATGAACAGTGAGGAATCCGGTCGATGTCCAATGCTTGTTGGAAAAGGAATTACCTTTGACACTGGTGGAATCTCGCTCAAGCCTGGTGCAAACATGGATGAAATGAAGTATGATATGGGTGGCTCAGCAACTGTTTTTGGAACAATGCAAGCTCTCGCATCTACTGGACATAAAGGCAAAGTTGTAGCGATAACCTGCATGGCTGAAAACATGCCATCATCCAATGCGCAACGACCTGGCGACGTCATCACAACATTGTCTGGAAAGACCATTGAAATCTTGAACACCGATGCTGAAGGACGATTGGTCCTCTCTGACGGATTGTGGAAAGCTGGAGAGTTTGATCCAGAATACATCATCGATTTTGCAACCCTAACTGGGGCTTGTGTTGTGGCTCTTGGCCACGAAGCAACTGGACTTTGGTCCAATGATGATGATTTCCGAACACGAATTCACGAAGCAGGAAACGCTGTGGGTGAATTGGCTTGGCCAATGCCGCTCCTTCCTGCTTTCGAGAAGGAAATGACCAATTCGAAAATTGCAGACACACGAAACCTTGGCGCTGGACGATACGGCGGAGCAAACACTGCAGCCGCATTCTTGAAGCAATTTGTTCCAAATCGAAATTATGAGAAAGACGGTGAACAAATCACCTGGGCTCACATGGACATAGCCGGAACCTACTGGGGCGCAAAGACCAACTCAATGGTTGGAAACGGTGCCACTGGAATTCACGTCCGTACTATGTATCACCTCATTACCAATGGTTGAAGCGTAGCACTGAGGCGAAACTATGCATCGCCGTGCATCACTTCCTGCACGAATCAACATTCTCGGTGAGCATACAGATTATGCGGGAGGGCTCGCCCTTCCTTTTGCCGTCAATTTACGGTTGACATTGGATGCTTATGCACTGGAAGATGGCTACGAAGGAGATTCTACCGTTGTGGAATTGTGGCGTTCTGCAGGTGGATGGCCGGCACGCTTGTCGGTCGAAAGTAAAATTCCAATCGGAGTTGGAATGTCTTCATCTGCTGCTTTATGCCTTGCAGTTGTCTTGGGTGTAAACGGTGCCATGGATGCTCAAGAGGCGTGTAAAGAAGCCCAGCGAATCGAGCATGAAGTATTGAAAACACCTTGTGGACTCCTGGACCAGATGGCTATGATGTACGCAAAAGAAGGATTTGCTACCATGATTGATTTTTCAAATCATTCCACAGAATCAATTGAACTTCCTTCTTCATGGATGTTCAAATTGGTTGATTCCGGAGTTCACCGTCAACTCAGTCAAACATACCAAGGTTCTGCTGATCAAAAGGTCCGCCTTGCACACATTAACTCCGAAAATAAGCGTGTACGTTCATCTTTAGGCGCCTCGGCTCCTGACCTTGGAGTCCTTCTCAATGCCTCACACGCTTCATTGAAATCTTTGGGCGTCAGTCACCCTGATGTCGATGAGCAGGTGAAGAAGTTACAGCAAACCGACGGTGTCTACGGTGCGCGCATGATGGGCGGCGGTTATGGCGGCATGATTCTGGTCTTGGTTGAACACGCTCAAGTGCTACCAAATTACCCAGTATATCGTGCTTCACACGGAAGTATCCTTGAGGAATTTCTCGAATAAGGCAAGTCGTTCAGGCGTGCCCATGTCCCAAAAAGCCGTGTCATCCAAATGCACTGCAGCTTCGCCAGAGAGTGCACTGTACACCGTTTCTTCCCAGCTCCATTTGCCACTGTGTCCGTATTTGAGGACGGTCGATTTCTCAACAATACTTGTTCCTGCCTCATATCCATTCAGTGTCTCAGATGATTCTGAGTGTTTGTCATACAGCATTAGTCGTCCATTCTCATGCCTAAGGTTCTTGGAATCATGTGCCTGAGTAACGGTCATTGTGAGGGGTGCGTCTGCAGAGTGATGAAGTTCAATCAACGGTTTGTACTCAATCGGATGCCAGTCATCACCCCACACAAGAAGAAACCGTTGCTCAAGTAATTCCTTTGCATTCCACAGTGCACCTCCGGTTCCAAGTGGCTCCTTTTCTTGATGGAAAGTCAGTGCCATTCCAGGGTGTGTAATTCCTTCAAACTGTTCACCAAGGTGGCCTGTGAGCACTAGAGCGTTCATGCATCCTTGTGTCTTTGCCCAATCAAGAATGTGGTGAAGCATCGGTTTCCCGTTCACTTCAATCAATGATTTGGGCGTTTTTTCAGACATTTCTCCTAAACGGGTGCCTAATCCTCCTGCCATAATCACAAGTTGAGGGGTTGTATGCGCTTTCACAATCGCAGCATATTCGTGGCCGCTTTCTTTGAGGGTTCTCTTTTGTGTCTCAAATTCCACATGATATAACCCAAATCTTTGGTCATAGCCTTCTGCCCATTCAAAATTATCCATTAAACTCCAGTGGTAAAATCCTCGCACATCTATTCCGTCTGCAATGGCTTCAGACGTAATGAGAAGATGTCTGCGAATATGTTCAGGGCGCATATCATCGTCATCATCTGCAACTCCATTTTCAGTAACCAGAATAGGGATTTTGAGATTGGTGACCATGTCAAAAGCCCTTCGGAGTCCTTCTGCATACATCGGGTATCGGAAATCCGTTCTCTGCTCCCACGGTCGAATAAGTGGGTCAATCTCCACTTTTGTTGGCATGAATGGCGTGGTCAACAAATGGGTATAATAATTCACACCAATGAAATCACTGCTGCCTCGGAGTCCTTCAATTCGCTTTGAAAAGAGGGCGGACGGTGGTTTGAATTTTCCTGTTCTCAGCGCTTTTAACCAGCATTGATTGAACATACCATCAAGAATTTTCGCCTGCATCCAATGAAGGGGATTCCAACGGCGATAAGGATCGAAAATATTGATGTTTTTTACCAATCCAATTTGACATTTATCTCCATTTTTCATTGCTTTGAGTGTACGGTAGCAGCGTGCGTGAGCACGCATTAAGTTGAGTGACACCTTTCGAACTCGTTTGAACGAGCGAACACCGGGTGGGAACTCTCCCAAGACATACCCCATCGTCGCATAGACCGCTGGTTCATTGATTGTGCACCACCATTCTACACGGTCACTAAGGTGTTCAAACATCATAGAACAAAAGTTGACCCATCCGGTGATGTTTTCTTCCTTTTCAAAACCTCCACGTTCATCCCACCACAGGGGTTGAGTGAAGTGGTGTAAAGTCGCCATTGGTTGGATGCCTTGAATCAACAATTCATCGACCAAATCGGAATACCACTGGATCGCTTTAGAATCGTAATGCCCTTCCTGAGGTTCGATTCTTGACCATTCTATTGAAAATCTGTAATGTGACACTCCGAGTTCTTTGATGAGTGTAACATCTTCTTCTCTCCGATTCCAATGGTCGCAAGCATCACCGCTTAATTGCTGACTTTTAGAACGAGGCTCAAAGGCAGACCAATTGTTTGTATTCCCTCCCTCAATTTGGTGTGAAGCAGTAGCTACGCCCCACATGAACTCTTTGGGAAATGCACTCCCGTCTTTCAGTGAACTGTAATCAACAGTATCCCACTGGCGGTGTTCTTCAGTCCACACATGCTTTCCAATGATGGAATAGCCATGAGGGTTTTGTTCACCGCATAAGTCGAGCAAAGCACATGCATCAAGGTGCGGATAGCGGGAGTCGAACCCACGACAAGAGGTTGGAAACCTCCTATGTTACCACTACACCATATCCGCATGATGTGAATATTTGTCCGAGCAACCTCTCCTCTTTGAGTGAATCGGTCTTTCAATTACCAATTCACGGCACAGGTGGGCGAGGTGGAGGAGGAGGTGGAGGCACTCTTCCATCTACGCCAAATGCTTGGCGTAACTGAGGTGGTTGTGGATTATTTAATCGCGCTAAACGAGCGGCAATAATTTCACGAGCGTGTTCAGTACGCTCATCTGCAAGTCGAGCTTTCGAAGCATTCCCACGAATAATCAGCATTCCCATCAAGAAAAAGAGTACTAATCCTCCAATCATGGCTTGAATTATCGGCATCTCTAACATGTTGTTCAGCGTGCTGGATTGGTCGGAAATCAAATCATTTTCATCAACGATTCGAGAATCAAACACGACAAGATTGACTGTGTCCGAAGACATTGCAAATTCAACACCGGGTTCCCTTACGGTGACATACATCTGGAAGTTTCCATTGCTTCTGCCTTCTCCATCAAACCTTACATTTTGCGTCAATCCTTCTCCATCAGGGAAGGTCAAAACATGGACTGATGTTGCAGCAATAATCGAAGAAACTGGCTGCCATTCGACTCGGAGGGTGACCCCAGACAATTCACTGTCAACTCTGCAGCTGAAGGAGAAGTAATCTTCTCCAGCGAGGTCGAGTTCCATGTTTTCTGGCGTGCAGGAAATACTGGATTCTGCCACATTTCGCATTGGGTCATCAACCCAATGATCAGGTCGTGAAGCGCCTGGCGTATTGTTATCACCGTATCCATCACCGTCAACATCCACCCATTGGGTTGGCTCATTCGGGAATGCATCATCGGAGTCAGCATAGCCATCTGCATCGCTATCCACACATCCTTGTGCAATGCCTAAATCTGCAGTTCCGAACTCATTTGGACAAACATCACCATCGACCCCATCTGCATTATCGCCATATCCATCACCATCTGAATCAAACCATTGAGTTGAATCATTGACCCATAAATCATTGATGTCGCTTGCTCCATCGCCATCAGCATCGGGACATCCAAAAACATCAATGAACGATGTTCCGATGTTTAAACTACAGTTATCCGGTTGCGTTCCATTTGGATTATCCCCAAATCCATCACCATCAATGTCGGACCACTGAGTTGGTTCATCAGGGAATGCATCATAACTTTCAGAGGTTCCATCGTTATCGCTGTCAGGGCATCCGTAGGCGCCAACATTGGAGTATCCTTCTTGTGAAGGGCATGCATCAGGTAGGGTTCCAGAGGCGTTATCCCCGTATCCATCACCGTCGCTGTCAGCCCATTGTGTTGGGTTAAGAGGCAAAGCATCTGCGCCGTCCGAACTGTTGTATCCGGGTGCATCTCCAATCGGTAATGTAGGATCAGAATATCCGTCGCCATCGGTGTCAGGACAAGCTGTTCTATCTATCGTAGAATTTCCAGCCACTTGGAAGCAGTCATCCTCAAGATCATCAAATCCGTCACCGTCGGTATCTTGGCTGCGAGTAGGGTCGTTTGGGAAAGAATCACTTTCATTTGACATTCCGTCCCCATCATCATCGACACATCCGTATCGATCAATGGTTGAGTTTCCTGGAACACCGGGACATGCATCAGGTAGGGGGCCTGAAGCATTATCGCCGTATCCATCGCCATCTTGGTCAAGCCATTGATGAGCAAGATCTGGCAATTGGTCAAGGACATCGTCCCATCCATCGCCATCTGAATCTGGGCATCCCATTTGGTTACCTTTCGTCGAATTTCCAAAGTTGTATGGGCAGGCATCAGGGGTAGTGCCGCCTGAATTATCACCAAATCCATCACCATCAGAATCGAACCATTGGCTATAGTCATTGATGAAAGCGTCTTCGAGGTCTGCCCAACCATCACTGTCAGTATCGACACAACCAAAGGTGTTATTCGCCCATGATTCGCCGTATACATTCGGACAATCGTCGGCTAGGTTTCCAACGGGATTGTCTCCATATCCGTCACCATCTGAGTCGGTTGATTGGGTTGGATCGGTTTTGAAAGCGTCAGATCCGTTGCCGACCGGAGTCCAGTTTGGATCAGGGTCCGAAGTTCCGTCTCCGTCTGTGTCAGGGCATCCAATTCTGTCAGTGGTTGAATTTCCCCAATAGAGAGGACAGTCATCATCGATTTGATCAGCATGAGTGTCACCATCGAAATCGGACCATCTTAGTTGGTCATTTGCTGCGAAGTCTGCGCCATCAGCCACTGTCCAAACCGGACCATTGGTTCCGCTTGGGTCTGGATCTGAATAGCCATCACCATCGGAATCTGGACATCCATACCTGTCTGCCGATGAGTTCCCATTGGCGAGAACACAGCTATCTGGGAATACTCCTATTGGATTATCACCGTATCCATCACCATCACCATCGCTCCACTGTGTAGGTTCATTTGGCCATACGTCCGCTCCATCGCCGACAGTGTAAACCGAGCCATTATTCCCAAGCGGGTCAGGGTCCGAATATGAATCTCCATCGGAATCTGGGCAACCTTTGCGGTCAGATGATGAAGTTCCTGCGACACTTACACAGGCGTCTGGGTTTGAGCCAGTAGCGTTATCACCATAATTGTCTGAATCTGTATCGTTCCACTGCGTGTCATCGATAGGGAATGCATCTGCAGTTCCAATCGGGTGAGCAGGCCAACCAATATCTGCATCAGAATATCCATCCTCATCACTGTCAGGACAGCCCAAACGGTCGATGTACGAACGATCGCCTATTCCATTATCGTTTACACAGGCGTCGGGATTATTTCCACTTTGATTATCTCCGTATCCATCTCCGTCGGAATCGAGCCATTGGGTCGGGTCGTTCGGGAATGCATCAGCGAATCCAGTCGGGTGAGCGAGCCATAGCGAGTCTGCATCCGAATATCCGTCGTCATCGGCATCTACGCAACCGAGCCGATCTACATATGATGTACCCAATACTAACGGACATGCATCGCTGTTCAATGCAGGAGGCGGATTATCTCCATAACCATCTGTGTCAAAATCAAGCCATTGAGTGCTGTCACTGACAAAGGCATCTGCGCCGTTACTAACAAGCCATACTGAGCCGTTTGTTCCACTTGGGTCCGGATCGCTGAAACTGTCTCCATCTTGGTCAGGACAACCGTTTCTGTCACTGGTAGAAGTGCCATAGACGCTTGAACAACCATCGGCACCAAGAGATACAGTCCATAGTACGTCTGGGTCAGAGAAAGTGTCCATATCAGAGTCCGCACATCCAAATCGGTCGCCAGATGAAGAACCGACCACTGCGAGACAGCTGTCTGGGTTTAATCCAGCAGCGTTATCACCGTATCCATCGCCATCTTGGTCGGAATGTTGAGTAGGTTCATTCAAAAAGGCATCAGCTCCGTTCGCTATTGACCAAGACGTATCAGGATCTGAATATCCATCACCGTCGGTATCAGGACATCCTGAACGGTCTACACTCGAGGTCCCAGCCACATTTATACAATCATCAAAGTCGTCTTCGATTCCATCGAAGTCCATGTCTTCGGTTAAATTGACTAAATCCGTGTCGATGTTAAGTGCAAGTGCGAAATGTTGAGGGCCAGTCGGAATGTTTGTTCCTAAGACATGAACCTCCCAACTGCCTTGAGCAGGAGATGCAAAACTGAGTCCTCGCAGATTATCGAGGTTGTTCGATAAATTCGTCCACGTGCCTGATGGGTCTTTAACAGCCAAATCCAAGTCGTTGACAAGATTTGTACCTGCGGAAGGTGTGCTGGCTGGATCAGTCCAAGAGAGTGCGACACGGAGGTCTGGGGATGACGGCGGTACGATGAAGCTCCAACCTCTTTCTTCATTCGTTTGGACCGAATCGCCGTCAATCCAAGTGGCATTGACTGCACTGCGAAGGTCAACCAAGCCCCATCCTTCGTGCATGTTTGGTGCAGGCTCTCCAGCACCGTTGGCTGCCGAGCCATATTGCCCTTGCATATCCCTTGCAGAAGCGGTGAAGATAGCCTTGACCAGCGACGAGTTAGGATTTGAATGTCCTTCATTGTCGATGAGGTGTTGAGTGAGCAATGCTGCTGCTCCAGCGGTGAGCGGGCATGACATACTTGTCCCACCCATGAATGTGTAATTCGAATTGCCGGAGTATGCACCCCATCCGGTGCTGGATGTGGATCTTGATTTTGTTGAAAGAATGAAACTGCCTGGTGCAGTAATGTCTGGTTTTTGACGTCCATCATCGGTAGGCCCTCGGCTGGAAAAGGCAGCCAATCCCTCGGAGTTGTTCGCCATTCGGTCAGAGTTGATTGGATCGCTTGGATACTCTGAAGGCCACCATCCACCCCATTCTGAGGTGATTGATGGGCGATCGTTTTCACCGGCTGCTACAGTGATGACGTTTTTTCCAGTGGCAGGCGAACCAAGTGAATCATCATCGATTTCTCCGTCTGAATTACCGTCGACTCCGTTGTTCCCTGCAGAGAAGAGAATGGTCATGTTTTGGTATGTTCGGGCGCTGGAATCTGCTTGCATCGAGCCGGAAGTGTATGCTCCGGCAACATTTGACCCCCACGAATTGGTGTGAACGCGGCTGCCGTTGTCCCAGGCGGGCTCAAACATTAATGTGTAATCGGATGGAATTCCAGTGAGGTAGTAGGCGTTGTCGTTGTCGCAGTATTGTTCTGTTGCTTGCATGTAAAGGCGAGCTTCAGGTGCAGCACCGCGAATCGCTCCTCCGGTGTTGGTTCCATCGCCGAGCACTGAACCTGCAACGTGGGTGCCGTGACCGCTGTCAAGATCTTCAGCCCCGTCGTCGCTGCTCGACGCCCCGCATGAGGTAGTCCATCCAGAAGACATTGGGAACGAAACAATATCGACAATATGGTCTCGCAGGTCGGGGTGCATTGCGCTGTTGTTCACGCCGTTATCAAGGCCGGTATCTGAAACGGTAACGACGATGCCACTTCCATCAAGGCCGGACCAAGATGAATCGATGCCAGCCATGATGGTTGAATCCCACACTTGGTCGGCACGCATGACACTGTCTGCGACATCGTTGTGAAGTGTGTGCCATGGCCGTTCCTCAATCCATTCAATCTCATCTTGTGCGGCAAGCCAAGCAATCGCAGTGGGTTTGATGATGGCAGTTGCGTAGCGACCTTGATGGTATTCGAGAACAAGATCGTCTCTGGAATTGATGCCTTCAGGGAGGGATTCACCGCTCAGAACTAGGTTTGCTGAGGCGACACCTTCTCGGACGAAGAGGTTCTCAGCATTCATTTCAAGTCCAGTAATCCCACGAACAAGATTTTCACGTATTTTGTCAGCGCTGTCAAATTGAACAAGCCCTTTTACTTCTAAAGATTCAAGTTTTTCGACGCTATGTCCTTGAAGTTCACAGTGAAATCCGTTCGGAGGTAGGAACGAAAAGCAATCAATTCCTGCTTCTTCAAGTTGATAAAACCATTCCGAAGGTACTGGGAATTCATGCGTGAGTACATACCAACCAGTCAATTTTGAGTTTTGGCCAGTCCAGTCGGTCCAATCTTCGAGTGAAACAACACTCATGTCCCGGAAGAGGAGATTGATTTCACCAGCGCCATCCTCTGGATCAAACCAGCCATTAGCCAGTTCTCCGCTTGGGGCTATTTCTACAGTACTCAAAAGTCCTAAATCGACCTTCGTCTCAAGGATTATGTCAGGTGTCGATGAGGGTGCTGCATACGTAATTGGTGCAAGAACTTGAATCAACATCAATGCCGAGAAAACGATGGCTCGCATGCTTTTTGATTGCGTCATGGTCAACCACAGTCGCGGCACCCACATGAATGATTTGTTTCGGGGACAACAATGAGCCCTCATCGAGAGGGTTCAAATGGCACGGGACATGCGGGAGAAATATGGCGATTGAGGGGGACTTGGGGGATACTGATGATTCCACCGACACCCAGCCGCTTGAAGAGAAAACAAAAGTTCTCGGAAGTCAGGTTTGGAGAGTTGTCCCCTATGCGTTCAGATACCCTCGTCGTCTCCTTGCTGGATTTCTTGGAAATGCCTGTGCCCGTATTGTCGATTTAGTGCCATTTGTTGCCATAGGATGGGCGGTTGATTACTTCACATCCGATGTCATGGTTGGTCCGATGTTTGTTCAAGATGCAGTCAATGCCATTCATTCAGAACCGGCAGTAGGTTACGGTGTCATGATTTTCACTGGCTTTGTCATGCTCGCCTTTTTCCAGGGTGTTTCGGAATATTCTTGGCAAACGCTCGGTTACAACATCCAACACGATTTGCGCATGGATGCAACCCGTTCTCTCATCGCCATGGAAGCCTCATACTACGATATGCGTCAAACCGGACAATTGATGTCTGTACTCTCCAGCGACGTCAATCAATTGGAAGATGTCGTCTCTGACTCTTCAACATCGATTATTCGAATCGTCTTCACCTTTTTGACAGCATTTGTAATTCTGGCGTCAATGTCGCTTAAGTTAGCTGGGATTTTGTTCGGTCCAATTCTCTTCATCATTCCCTGTGTGTATTGGTTTTCAACTCGAGTTCAACGTAAATATCGAAAACAACGTGAATCCACAGGTGATATTCATGCGGTTTTAGAGAATCTCATTTCCGGTATTTCAGTCGTTCAAGCATACAATGCTCAGACTTGGGAGTCGGAACGAGTCGCCCGTGAATCAGGGAACTATCGAGACCAAGCCATGGGTGCCAGTCGAGATCGAAACCGATTTTTACCGATGATTTACGTCATTGCTGGAATCGCCTTTGGATTATTGGTCACTGCAGGTGGCTGGTTGGCAAGCACTGGCGAAATCTCAACAGGAGAACTCGTGACGTTTTTACTCATCAGCACAAGAATGACAATGCCTATGTTCATCTTTGGCATTTTAATTAATCAACTTCAGCGTGGTGAAGCGGCTGCAAAGCGCGTCTTTGCGACTATTGATTTAGAACCAACTATCTTTGACGAACCTGATGCCATCGAGTTAGATGAAGCGATTGTTTCTGTTGAATTCAGAGATGTCCATTTCACGTATCCGGGAACCAGTATCAAAGTTCTAAGCGGAATCTCATTCTTAGCACAGGGTGGAGATTTCCTTGGAGTTATGGGTCACACAGGAGCAGGTAAAACCACCATCCTCAAACTCTTGATGCGCTATTATGTTCCCGACAGTGGAGATGTTTTAATCAACGGTACATCAATCAATGATTTCACGCTCCACTCGGTTCGTGACAAAATTGGATTTGTAAGTCAAGAGCCGTTCCTTTTCTACGGGACTGTTAGCGAAAACGTTCGATACAATCAGCAATCATCTGATGAAGAACTTGATGCAGCCCTCAAACTCGCAGGCGCTTGGGATTTCATTCAAGAGTTAGAAAGTGGATTAGATACAATGGTTGGTGACCGAGGTGCTAAATTGAGTGGGGGTCAACGTGCGCGAGTCTCACTTGCACGAGCATTACTCAAGCGACCCAGTTTGCTTATTCTTGATGAAGCTTCAAGCGCACTTGATGCTGAAACTGAACGAAGAATACAAGAAAATCTTCTGGCCAGTGGCAGTGATCGAGCAACCATTGCTGTCGCTCATCGACTGAGTACAATTCGCAATGCCAATGAGATTCTTTCTATGGTAGACGGTGCTATTGTTGAACGAGGCTTGCATGACGATTTGGTCGCTGCCAACGGCGTCTATGCCAGTCAATGGACCATCCAAACAGGTGATATGGCAGGTCTTTCAACCTCAGAAGATTGACACTTCAAAGCCGTTCTCGAATCGGTCGAAGCACGGTTGATTCTACTGCGCTTGGTTGTTGATTCTTGATGACTCGATCGCCAAAGATGATGGCCATTGAGAGCAGTACAAATAACGGGACTCCGATAATAATCGACCACAAAGCCATTGATAAATTGTAGATGGTATAGCTCTCCATCAGTTCTGATACCACAATAATGGTGATGAAAAGGACGATTCGAACCAGTACGAGAGCCAATCGAATCAATGACCAGATTTCCTCTTCATCGGTAATCTCACTCGGCTTATCTAATTCGGCAAACCTTTGTTGAAGTCGGCTGGCCATGATTCGACTTTTCGTCAATCAATCAAATGCCTTCCCCTCATTTTCGCAATTCAAGAGGGGTTTGAGTAGGTCCTGAATTCACGCCGTTCGAACACGGTCATCGATTTGTGAACCTTCGCCTGCCTTGCCGCCTGTGCGTCGGATTTCTCTCCATGCTTTGATGACGCCTTGACCGTAGGCCCAATGCGCTAAGAAGACAAACAGCGGTGCAAGGAACACAGTTCCAATCGAGCGGTGTGGAGAAGTTCCTATGGCTGCTCCCAACCAACTGATGCCGATGTACAGACTGACCAGTCCCAGAGGGATGTGGAATGCGATGCGAGAAATGTCCCACTCACCGGCAAGAGAGAACCAAAGTTCAGCTTCTGCACCTCCAGTCAAGGCGCCATAGAGCATCCCAAGTAGGGCAACTGTGACCAATACTGGGAAGAAACCGATAGCAGTATGCGACCATTCTGCGATTTCTGGCCAACGCTTGTTGGCAACCATTCGAGTATATCCATAGTTTCGCATTTGCTTCATGTAGGGTTTGAATGGTCGTCGTCGTCGGTGTGGCATGACGTTTTCAGGGTCAATGAATAACTTGTGACCGGCTCTCTGAATCTTTGCGTCTAACACGACGTCTTCAGCTCCAATGCATCCGTCTTCAAAAAAGCCAACTTCTCTCAAGTTCGCCATTCGGTGTGCGCAATTCACTCCAGGGTTGTGAGTGATTGGGACAAGAGTTCCCTTCGGTTGTGCTCCATATCGGGTTCCTGCAGTCATGAACTTCGTGCAGAATGCAACATCTGCGCACTTTGCTCCGAACGGGTCTTCATCCGGTGCAAAATTAGGGCCGCCAACAGCACCAACTTTCGGGTCATCAAACCAGCGAACCAATTTTTCAACCCAATCAAGGGGGGGGATTGTGTCATCATCGGTGAACAGAACCAAGTCGTGGTCCATTTGTTCCAATGCAAAATTGCAGGCATTCGCACGGTTACGAGAAGGGTCATCGATCCATGTTGCGCCGTATTTTTCACAGATTTCTTTTGTGTTATCTTTCGATTTCGAATCGGAAATAACAACTTCAAAGTCCGGATAGGTCTGCTTGGAGAGACGTTCAAGCACAACCTCCAGTTCAACTGCATTGTTGATTGTCGGAATCAGTACAGCGATTTTGAACGCTTCACCGTCTTCTTTGAGCAGTGGAGACACGGAGCCAGATGCTTCGCCCATGCTTCAATGCAAATAGGCCGCCCATATCAAGGCGAGGGAGATTCGCTTTCCAAAATCACTCAGCAACAGCCGAAGACTCGTCGATTATAACGCCTCGTTGTGTGTCAGTAATAGTGACTGTAACGCTGCAGGTTTCGCCCGCTTCGCACATTGCACTTGCTTCCTTGATGGTAACACCATCTCCAACAGACCAAACTTGGTCAGCTGTGTTCCCGAATTCTACGAGATCGCAGCCACCGCCGGTTGCACCAGGGTTGTTGCAGGTCACAGGAGCTTCATTGTTGACTGAAACCTTCACAGAGATTGCAGCCCAGTTGATGTCGCTTCCTTGGGTCATTGTTACGCGAACAAGGTTGTCGTCAATACCGTCTGATGGGGATCCAGATGCATCTTCAGCGTCCATGACGTAAAGTGCAAGGTT